>NZ_JBIARA010000006.1:0-329960 GCF_042889525.1 Micromonospora sp. NPDC002575
ACCAGGACCTGCGCGGTAAGCCGGTACGCCTGCACGAGCAGCCCGGCGGCATCGTCGCCAGCGGCCAGGCGGTGGCCGTCAACGAGCAGCAGGGGTATCCGGCGCAACAGCTCGGGGTACCCGGCGTGGGCGTAGACGCTGGCGGCATGGGCGACTCGGGCCCGGTAGGCGGCCGGGTCGGTCAGGACATCCGGGGCGGGCAGCAGCGCGGGGTGCCGGGTCAGCGCGGCACGGACCCCGTCGACGCCCCCGGCAGCCGGCTCGGCCTCGGCCGCGTCGGCGCGCGGGATCAGCACATCCGGGTCGACACGCAGCACGGCGGCGATCTCCCGGATGATCGACACCTTGTCCAGGGCACGGACGCCCCGCTCGACCTTGTCCACCCACGACTTCGACCTGCCCAACCGGTCGGCGAACACCTGCTGCGACATGTTCCGCTGGCCACGCCAGTACGCCACCCGGCGACCTATCGGCAGATCGTTCACCAGGACGCCACCAGCTCATCGAGGCGACGCCGGTCGGTGTCGGCCAGATCGAGCAGGTCACGGGCCCAGGGCACCTGGTCGCAGCCGTCGTCGGTGCAGCGCGGACACGGATGCCCGTCGGCGTGACTGACGATGACGAGCTGGGCGACGGCCAGGACGCTGTCGCCGTCCAGATCGTCGACGGCCCGGGTCACCACTCGCTCCGGGCACGCTGCCCCGGGGTCATCGGCACCTCGGGGACGATCTGCGTCGGCTCGTCGCACCAACGGCCCCGCCGGACCCGCTCGGCCTCGGCCAAACCGAGCAGCTGCCGGCGGGCGGCGGCCTGCTCGGCGACCTGGATGGCCTGGCCGGTGCCGGGCGGCGGGGGCGGCTCGGGGGGCCGCCGCAGTAGCCAGCGCGTCATGGCGCGCGCCTCGGCGTACAGCTCGGACAGGATCGCCATCGGGTCGCCTCCCTCGCTCAGTGGGAGGCGGCGGCGGAGTTCCTACCCCGCACGGGGATCGGGGCTGGAAGGACCTCCGCCGCCGCCTGACGCGGCGGGCTGGGAGAGCGGCTCGTCGTACGCCGGCGACTCCCTGCCGCAACCGTGCGATCACGTTAAGCAGCGCGGTCGGGCGGTGGGGGTACGCCGCGTACCCGGTGACAGGGCGTACCTACAGGTCAGGAACACCGATTCGCCGAGACAGCTCGACCGCCTCGGCCCGGATCGACGCCGGGGCCTCCCGCGCCAGCCGCGCCGCCATGTCCCGCGCCGGTGGCGAGTACCGGACCGTCTCCGGCGACGTCGCCTCGGCCCGCGTGAGCAGATGCAGCGCCGCCTCCCGCGCGCCTTCCAGGTCAGCCGACCGCGCCAGCTCCACGTAGTGCCGGCCGCGCCGCTCGGTCGACGGGATCGACGCCGGGTCAAGCGAGTGGGCTCGGCGCTGCGCCTCGTCGGGGTCGCCGAGGTCGACGGCGCACATCACCGCGTAGACGTCGACGAGCGGCCGGGAGACGCGGGTGCGCAGGCCCACGTAGCCCTCCGGCAGCGCGCGTTCGACGACCTGCCGTGCGGCGTCCCAGTCCGACCAGGCGCTCTGGTCGCCGGACCGGGCGCGGGTCAGCGCCGCGCACAGGTGCAGGTCGGCGAGCATCTCCGCCCACTCGGGCCCGCCGTCGGCGACTCGCGGCTCGACGAGGCCGCGCGCCTCCCGTAGCCGCTCCACCGCCTCGTCGGCGCGGCCGACGGCGCGGAGCAGGTGCGCGGCGTACCAGATGGACTGTGCGATGGCCAGCGGGTCGTCGGAGTCCAGCGCGGCGGCCATGCCGCGGTCCACGGTGAGCCACACCATCTCGCGGTCGCCGTGCCAGGCCAGGTACGCCTGTGCGAGGTGGTAAGCCTGGGCGAGCAGGGCAAGGCTGGCCCGCCGGTCTGCGCCCTCGTGCAGCCGCGCGGCCCGTTGCGTGGCGTCCAGGAGCCCGGGCAGGACCAGGCCGGCCTCGGTGCGCTGATGCCGGGATGTGTGCCACGTCTGCCACGCGGCATCGATGGCGCCGTTGAGGTAGGCGGGGCTTTCCGGGTCGCCGTCGAGGGTGATGTGCCAGGCGGTGAGCGCGCGGCGTACGTCGTCGACGGCGGGGTGGCTGGGCCGGGCGTCGAGGGACAGGGCGACGGCGGGGCCGAACAGTTCGCCGAGGTCCCGGACGCCGAGGTGCGGGGCCAGTTGCTGCGCCGCCCGGAGGGTCAATCCCCTCCGGCCGTTCTCGATGAACTTCACGGTGGTCGGGCTGAGTCCGGCGAGTCCGGCGAGGCGCTCTCGGGAGAGGCCGACCGCTCGGCGGAGTCGCTCGACGCGCTGGCCTGGTGTGGTGGGTTGCTCGGTGGTCATTCGGCACCTCGCCCGGGGTTGGGTACATCGTGTACCCCACGGTACGGCCATAGACTCGCCGACCTCCACCCCGAAGGGCTGCCACAGTCGACGGTGCCGCCCAGACGGGCTGATGGGCCTGCTGCGGCCTACCCCCGTCCGCCCTGAATGTCCCTCTGCCGGGCGGCGTCACCCCGAACCGTTCCCTTTGCTCTGCACCCAGATGCGCAACGACTCACCTGGCGTGATCGGCCGTTCCCCGCCGCGCTCTGCGCGAGAACGCAGAACCGCAGGTCAGTTCCGGTGCTGCGGATATGGGTGCAGAGCAAAGGGGACGCGAGATGTGGGCGGGGGTGGAGGGGCGGTGACTCGCCTATGCCTGGCGATGGCGGCGGCGTCCGACGACGAGGCCACCGGCATCGTGGCAGGTCGGGCTTGGATTGCACTATCCGAAGGCGAGGCGTTTGCCCTGGTGAAGGCGTGATTATCTAGTTACTCTTGGGTTATCTGCCCGACGTTGTGCACCACTTGGTCGGGCTTGTGCCTAACGGGGGGTATGCGTACTCGGTAGTCATCTGGCCCGGCTCCCAACCACCCGAGGGGAGCATCCCATGACCCGGGCCCCGGCGAACCTGATGGCCGTCCGAAGCCTGCTCCTGGCACACCTGGACCTCGACCCGAAGACCTCGCGCCCGCAGGACCTGGAGCCGGCGGAGGTCGGCATCGTCGGCGACGCCTCGCACCGGGGCGGCTACCACTGCGGCTCCGACCGCGTGGTGTCCGGCGACTACTCGGTGGTGGAGTCCAACCGGGACAAGTCGGGGCTGACCCTCGACGCGTCCGGCCTGGACGTCGGCGGCTTCAGCGTGAAGTCCGGCGGCAGCACCCACGACCTGCGTTCGTTCTCGCTCTGGTGCGTGCAGCAGTGCGTCGCCGGCACGGCCGACACGCGGGACATCAGGGAGATCATCTATTCCCCCGACGGCAAGACGGTCAAGCGGTGGGACCGGCTCGGCAAGCGCAGCACGGGCGACAGCTCCCACCTCTGGCACACCCACTTCAGCTTCTTCCGCGACTCGACGAAGGCGGGCCGGGACCAGACCCCGCTGTTCCGCCGCTACCTGACCGACATCGGGCTGATCAGCCCCCCGACACCGGAGGACGACATGAGCGCAAAGGCCGAGAACGAGATCCACCAGGTCTTCACCGGCCTGTTCAACGGCGGGAACAGCATGGGCCGCGCCGTCGACCCCGACGGCACCGGGCCGGCGAAGGCCAGCAACAGCCTCGTCGCCAAGCTCGACTACCTGATGGCCCGCCTGGACGGCGTCGTCGCCGGGGTCACCACCCTGCAGGGCAAGGACTGGACGGACGAGCCCGCCATCATCGCCGGGGTCCTCGCCGGCCTGTCCCCGCAGCGGCTCGCCGAGGCGCTGGCCGCCGCCGGGCTCACCCCGGAGGCCATCGCAGCCGCGGTGCCGCCCGACATGGCCCGCCAGGTCGTCGACGAGCTGACCGCCCGGCTGTCCAACTGACGTCGTGTGGACCTGGCGACTCTCGTCCCGCCCGGCGGCCTCGGCGCGGTCGGTGCCGGCGGGTTGCTCGTCACGGTCGTCCTGTACCTCCTCAACGCGAACCGGGCCGACCGCAGGGAGTACCAGGAGGCCATCGACCGGGCCGAGCGGCGCGCCGACGAGGCGGAGGTGCGCCGCTCGGCCGCCGAGGCCCGGCTCGACACCCTCCAGCAGGCCGTGGACGAGGCACGGTCCGCCCGGCGGGCGGCCGAGGACCACGCCGACTCCCTGCTGCGGGAACTGACGAGACTGCGTCCGTACGAGCCAGGCGGTGATGCGTGACCGACGAGACCCTTCAGCTACGGCTACGGATGAACCGCCTCAACCGCCGTCGCGCGGTGATCGCCGTCGTGGCCACCGCCCTGATCGCCGCCACGCTCGGCTGGTGGGCGGCGTCGATGGGGCGGCAGACCGTCCGGCAGCAGCAGCGTGCGGCCACCGCCCTGTCCGGCGCCGAGCAACTGTGCCAGCAGGTCCGGCAGCTCGGCGGGACGTGCGTCATCGACCCGGAAGACCTCAAGGGCGTACCCGGGAATCCCGGCCCGGCCGGCCCGCCGGGACCACCGGGCGTGCCTGGCCTCAAGGGTGCCGCCGGCCCCACCGGCCCGCCGGGCCCGCGCGGCGAGCAGGGTCCGCAGGGCCCGTCCGGCCCCGCCGGATCCGGCGGCGCAGCCGGCCCGAGCGGCCCGAGCGGTCCGGCTGGCCCAGGTGGTCCGGCTGGCCCAGGTGGTCCGGCTGGCCCAGGTGGCCCGCCGGGGCCGTCCGGCCCGGAGGGGCCCCGGGGCGAGGTGGGCCCGCAGGGGGAGCGGGGACCACAGGGCGAGGCCGGGCCCGCCGGTCCGAGCGGCGCGCCGGGGCCCTGGTGCCCCGACGGTACGACGGTGCAGGTCGTCACCGTCGTCACCGCCGACGGCACGCAGCGCATCGTCGCCTGCGTGACCGGATGAACGATCGACTGTCCGCAACCGAGCCCGTAGGAGGCCCGCCATGCCCGAGTCCGTCTCCGTCCCCGTTCCCGCGCACGCGCCGGCGGCCTCCGAGCCGCTGCTGACCGTCGGCGGGGTCACCGCCGCCGGTGCCGCCGTGCTCAGCCTGCTGGTCGCCTTCGGGCTGCCGGTGTCGGACGACCAGCAGACCGCGCTCCTCGGCCTGGTCGCGGTGCTCGCCCCGCTGGTGGTGGCGGTGCTCGCCCGGGGCCGGGTCTACTCGCCGGCCACCGTGGCCGACCTGCTGGCCCGCCACCGGTAGCCGCCCCGCCCGCCGGCCGGGCCGAAGGATGTCGGGGCCTCCCGCTAGCCTGCCGTTCATGAGCGTGTCGGTGGACGGTGTCGCGAAGCTGCCCAGTGTCGAGGAAGAGGCCCGGTTCTGGGCCATGGTGGAGGCCGCGTGGGAGCGGCTGGGCCCCGAGCCGGCGGCGCTGCGCCGGGCCCTGCGGGAGCGGGACCCGGCGGCCGGCGACGTCGACCCGTACGCCCTCGACGAATGGTTGCGTCCGTTCGTCGACCAGTTGCGCGCCCTCGCCGCCGACCTGTCGAGCGAGGAGCTGACCGCCCTGGACCGGGTGGTCGAGCGGAAGCTCTACGACCTCGACCGCGCCGACATCCACGCCGTGACCGACGGCTCCGACGACGGCTTCCTCTACGCCCGGGGCCACATCGTCGCCCTCGGGCGCGAGTTCTACGAGGCGGTGCGCGCCGATCCCGCCCTGGCGGTCATCGACGCCGAGTGCGAGAGCATCTGCTACCTGTTCGCGCACCTGCACGACAAGCGGTTCGGCGACTGGCCGCGCACCGGGTCGGGCATCTCCCGGGAGTCGTTCCGCAACCCCGACGGCTGGCGGGAGTAGTCAGAACGCGCAGTACATGACGTGCAGGCCGACCCGGCCCAGGCCCGGGTGCGCGAACGCGCCGGGCACGGTGCCGACCACCTCGAACCCGAGCCGCCGGTAGATCCCGACCGCCGCGTGGTTGGATTCGGCCACCGCGTTGAACTGCATCCCGGCATAGCCGCGCCCGCGCGCCCAGTCCAGCGCGTGCCGGCACAGGGCCGTGCCGATTCCGCGCCCCCGGGCGTCGGCCGCCACCATGAAACTCGCGGTGGCCACGTGCGATCCCGGCCCCGGCCGGTTGGTGCCCATCTTGGCCGTGCCGAGCACCCGGTCGCCGTCGACCGCCACGACGGTCCGCCCGGGTGGGCGTTCCACCCAGACGTCGTACGCCTGCTCGGCGGTCATCGCCGGGTCGTACGTGAAGGTGTCCCCGGCTCGGACGACCTCGGCGACGATCTCCCACACCCGGGGCCAGTCGGTGTCGGTGAACTCCCTGATCAGCACGCCCGCGACGCTACCGCAGCACGGCGCGGGTAGTGCTGGCGCCACCGTGGACGGTGGTGTGCCCTGGACGACGGTCGGGCAGTTGGCGGCAATGACCCGGCGTCGGCAGGCCGACATGCTCGAATGCATGACGACGACGCGGAACACCACCCCCAAGCAGTCCCGCCTGATGCGTGCCGCCGCGATCCTGGCGACCGCTGCGGCCGTGCTGACCGCCTCCGGGGTCGCCACCGCCGCCGGGGCCGACGAGCGCCCGGTGGCGTTCACTCCCGCCCAGCCGGGTGGCAGCGCCGTGCTGGAGGACGTCGCCCGCCGGATGATGGCGGTCGGCCCGCCCGGGTACGCGGCCCGGATCGGCGACGGCCGCCGGGTGACCCGCACGGTCGCCGGGCTCGCGGACATCGCCACCGGGCGACGCATGGCCGCCGGCGACCAGTTCGAGGTGGGCAGCAACACGAAGACGTTCACGGCGGTGCTCGCCCTGCAACTGGTGGACCGCGGGCAGCTCAGGCTGGACGCGCCGGTCGCCCGGTATCTGCCCGGCGTCGTGCCGGACGGCCGGCACATCACCGTCCGGATGCTGCTCAACCACACCAGCGGCCTGTTCAGCTACACCGCCGACGAGGGCTTCATGGCCGACATGGCGGGCGACCCGCAGCGGGTGTGGACCGAGGCGGAGCTGCTCGCCGTGGCGTTCGCGCACGAGCCGAACTTCGCGCCGGGCACGGGCTGGTCCTACTCCAACACCAACTACACGCTGCTCGGGATGATCATCGAGAAGCTGACCGGCAAGGGCCTGCCGGAGCTGGTGCGGCAGCGCATCGCCGCGCCGCTGGGCCTGCGGCACACCTACTTCGCCGACCCGCGTGCCGTCCACACCGGCCCCGGCTACGCCCACGGCTACGGGGTGAAGCTCGCCGGCCCGCAGCCCGTCTACGTCGACACGGCCACCTGGCCGATCGGCGGCTGGGGCGGTGCCGCCGGGGCCGTCATCTCCACCACCGACGACCTCTCCCGGTTCTTCTCCGCCGTGCTGCGGGGCGAACTGTTCTCCGCCGCGCAGCTCAGGCAGATGACGACCACGGTCGAGCTGCCGGCGGACTACCCCATGAAGGGCGGCTACGGCCTCGGGCTGGTCAGGCTCGACTCGGCGTGCGGGACGGTGTGGGGCCACGGCGGCGACACCCTCGGCCACCACAGCATCGCCCTGGCGACCGCCGACGGCCGGCGCACCGTGGTCAGCGTCGCCAACGCGGAGCCGTTCGACGCCGAGCCCAACGCCGGCTGGGACCGCTACTACCGGGTGGCCATGGCGGCCACCGACGCGTCCGTCTGCGCGATGCTCGGCAAGCCGGTGCCGGACTCCGTGCTGGAGGACCTGCACAGCGTGGCTGGGTAACAAGATCATGTCGGGGAGGCGGCGGTATCCGGGGACGGGGATACCGCCGCCTCCCGACCTTCAGCTCAGCCGTAGATCTTGCGCTCGTACGCCTCGCCGTAGTAGACCTCCAGGTCCGCCAGGCTCTCCGGGTACGCCTCGACCTCCTTGGCGAGCCGGGGCCGGGACGGCAGCGCGTCAGGCTGCCAGGACTCCGGCCGCCACAGCTCCGAGCGGAGGAACGCCTTCCCGCAGTGGAAGAAGATCTGCTCGATCTCCACGACGATCGCCAGGACGGGCCGGTGGCCCCGGACCACCATGTCGTCGAAGAACGGGGCGTCGCGCACCAGGCGGGCCCGGCCGTTGATCCGCAGCGTGTCCGTCCGGCCGGGGATCAGGAAGATCAGCCCGACGTGCGGGTTGTCCACGATGTTGTGGTAGCCGTCCGCCCGCCGGTTGCCCGGCCGTTCGGGGATCGCGATCGTCGTGTCGTCCAGGACCAGGGCGAAGCCGGGCGGGTCGCCCTTCGGCGAGACGTCGCAGGCGCCGTCCGCGCCGGCCGTGGCGACCAGGCAGAACGGCGAGGCCGCCAGCCACTGCCGGTCCCGCTCGTGCAGGGCCTGCCGTTCCTTGGCCAGTGCCTTGGGCATCGGCGCCCCCAGCAGCTCGCGCAGTTCCTCGTGCGAGGTGATCTCCACCGTCACGTCAGCCTCCCCGTAACCGTTGACCCCGGTGGCGGCCCGCGGCGGCGCTGCCCGGCCCGTCGGGTCGAGCCTAGGCGAACGCCGCGAGCGCGAGGTTTGTCACCCGACGCCCCGGGTACGGCCCCACGCGGCGCCGCCGAGAGCCGCACAGCAGCCCAGCCGAGAACGAGCAGCCCAGCCCGCTGGGACCGAGCACGGACCGACCAACGGAGGCCGCGATGGAGAGCCGACTCAAGGTGCTCGGGCACCCCGTGCACCCGATGCTGATCACGTTCCCGGTCGGCCTGCTGGTCACCGCCGTGATCTTCGACGTCATCGACACCGCCGGCGGCCCGGGCTTCCTCGGCGAGGTGGCGTACTGGAACATCACCGTCGGCCTGATCGGCGGCCTGCTGGCCGCGGCGGCCGGCGCGTTCGACCTGCTGGCCATCCCCACCGGCACCCGCGCCAAGCGGGTGGGTCTCACCCACGCCGCCGCCAACCTCGCGGTGATCCTCCTCTTCGCCGCCGTCTGGGTGGTCCGGCTCAACGCCGACTCCCGGGCCGCCGGCGGCGCGCTGATCGCCATCGAGGTCGTGGCGCTGGCGATCCTCGGCGCGAGCGCCTGGCTCGGCGGCGAGCTGGTCGACCGGCTCGGCGTCGGCGTCGACACCGACGCCCACCTTGACGCGCCCAGCTCACTGCGGCCCCAGGCGGCCGGCCAGCGGATGGGAGACGTGCGATGAGCCAGCAGCCCGACGGCCGTGGCTGGCGCGGCCGGCAGCAGAGCTGGGACCCGATGGGGGAGCTCCAGTCGCTGCGCGCCGAGCTGAGCCGCCTCCTCGGCGGCGGCCGGTCCGGCCCGCCCGAGGTGGAGCTGGGCGAGACCGCCGACGGCTGGGAGGTCGTCGTCCGGCTGCCCGGCGTCGCCCCCGAGGAGGTGGCCGTCGAGCTGGACGACCGGGAGCTGTGCGTCCGGGCCCGGTCGGAGGCCGAGGTCAACGCCGACCAGGGCATCCCCGGTGGCTTCGAGACCCGGGGCTTCGAGTATCGCGTCGGCCTGCCCGCCCGGGTCGACCCCGACCGGATCGACGCCGTGATGGACCACGGCCTGCTCCGGGTCCGGCTGCCCCGGGCGGCCCGGCCCGCCCCGCGCACCATCACCGTCGGCCGCACCGGCTACCGGGGGGCCGGCGGCGGGCCGGGCCACCCGGCGACCTTCGGCGGCGACACCGGCACGACGGGCACGCCCGCCCCCGTCGACCCGGCCGCCGACCGGGAGCTGCACCACCCGGACACGGCCGTCGACGAGATCGACCGGCCGTAGCGGGTCGCGCGGATGGCCACCCCGTCGACGTCCGGCCCGCCGGGCGGTGTCGCTGCACCGGCTGCGCTGGGCGACCGCGTCCCCGACGTCGCGCGGATCGCCGTGCTCCGCGCCAACGCGCTCGGCGACTTCATCTTCATCCTGCCCGCGCTAGAGGCGCTGCGCGCCGCGTACCCGCAGGCGGAGATCGTGCTGCTCGGCGCGCCGTGGCACGCGCAGCTCTGGCGCGACCGGCCCGGCCCGGTGGACCGCGTGCTGGTGGTTCCGCCCGCGCCCGGCATCCGGGAGCCCGGCGCGGGCGAGCCGGAGTCGTCGATGGCCGACTTCCTGGCCGCCGCCCGCGCCGAGCGCTTCGACCTGGCGGTGCAGCTGCACGGCGGCGGGGGCAACTCCAACCCGATCGTCGGCGGGCTGGGCGCGCGGGTCACCGCCGGGCTGCGGGCCGAGGACGCCCCGCCGCTGGACCGGTGGATCCGCTACGTCTACTACCAGCACGAGGTGCTGCGCTACCTGGAGGTGGTCGGCCTGGTCGGCGCGCCGCCCGCCGGGATCGTCCCCACGCTGGCGGTCACCGACGCCGACCGGGCCGAGGCCGACGCGGTGCTCGGCCCGCCGGGGCGGCCCCGGGTGGCCCTGCATCCCGGTGCCACCGACACGCGGCGACGCTGGCCGGCCGAGCGGTTCGCCGAGGTGGCCCGCGCCCTGGCCGGGGACGGCTACGAGGTGCTGGTCACCGGCACCCCCGCCGAACGCGACGTGGTGGACCGGGTGGTCGCGGCGGCCGGCGTGCCGGTGCGCCCGCTCGTCGGCGCGCTGGGCCTCGGCGGGCTGGCCGCCTGCTACGCCGGCTGCGCGCTGGTGGTCTCCAACGACACCGGCCCGCTGCATTTGGCCGCCGCTGTGGGCACCGCGACGGTGGGGGTCTACTGGATCGGCAACCTGATCAACGGGGGGCACCTGCTGCGCGGGCGGCACCGCCCGATCGCCTCCTGGACGGTGCGCTGCCCGGTCTGCGGCGTCGACTGCACCCCCGGCATCTACCCGCACCGCCCCGGCGACGGCGAGTGCCCGCACCGGGACTCCTTCGTCGCCGACGTCCCGGCGATCGAGGTGCTGGAGGCGGCCCACGACCTGCTGGGCGTGCAAGGAAGGGCCCCCTGTTAACGCATACGGTCGAGAAGGGTCCCCTTCTCACACCCGCTCGGGGGAGTCGGCGAGCACGACCTCCCACGCCTCCACGTCCCGCTCGGTGACCGTGGTCGGCGACTCCAGGTGGTAGGCGCCGCTGGGCAGAACGCCCGCGCCGCCATGGCGCTCCAGCACGGCGAGCTGGGCGGCCACGTCCTCGCCCTGGTGGTTGGGCTGCACCCGCCGCCAGAAGTCGAAGCCGCCCGAGTCGACCAGCGCCGCCCGGTCGTACAGCACGCACCCGCCGATCCAGGAGACCTTGTACGCCCGCCACGCCCCCGCCGGCAGGCGCAGCCCCTCGGTGACGTGCAGCAGGTTCGCCGCCGAGTGGATCGACGCCCGCTGCCACTGCGGCGTGCCGGGGCGGACCCGCTCCGGCACCGGCCGGCCCGCCCACTCCTCGTAGTGCCGGTGGGTCTGCGGCCGGACGTCGTCGACGTACGACAGGCCGTGCACCGCGTTGCCGACGAAGCCGCAGCCCAGCTCGCCGATCGCGGCGACCAGCCGGCGCAGCGTCCCCGGCTCCAGCCAGACGTCGTCGTCGAGGCAGAGCACGTACCGGGCGGCCGAACGGTCCAGCAGGTACGCCCGGTGCTCGGCCAGCCCCCGCCGGGGCAGCCGCCGGGTCAGCAGCACCGGGTGGCCCCGGTGGCGCAGCGCCCGGACCATCGTCGCGGCGGCCGGGTGGGCGTACGCGGGGCCCCCGTCGGACTGGTCGCTGACCACCACGCCGAACCCGGCGACGCCCTCCTGGGCGGCCAGCCCGGCGAGGGTGACCGCCAGCTCGGCGGGCCGGTTGCGCGTCGGGATCAGCACGTCGAGCTGCCGGACCCGGCGGAACCCCTCGGCCGTGCCGGGGTCGAGCGGGCGGTTCACGCCGGCCGGCCCGGCACCGACACCGTGGAACCGTGCGCGTCCACCTGCTCCGGCCCGGCCGGCGCGGTCCCGTGGCCGTGCGCCCGGATGCGGTCGATGATCGCGGAGGTGGACCGGTCGGGCACGTACCCGAGGGTGCGGACCTGGCCGCCGAGCCGCCGCACCAGCGGGGCCTCCGGCACCATCTCCGGCGGGTAGTCGCCGCCCTTGACGTACACGTCGGGGCGGACGACCTCGATCAGCCCCGCCGGGGAGTCCTCCTCGAAGATCACCACGTGGTCCACGCAGGCCAGGGCGGCGAGCAGCGCGACCCGGTCCTCCACCGGGTTGACCGGCCGGTCCGGGCCCTTCAACCGGCGTACGCTGCCGTCGGAGTTGACCGCCACCACCAGCAGGTCCCCGAGGGCCCGCGCCTGCTCCAGGTACCGCACGTGCCCGGGGTGCAGCACGTCGAAGCAGCCGTTGGTGAAGACCACCGACCGGCCCGCGCCGCGCTGGGTCTCCACGATGGCCGCCAGCTCGTCCGGGGCCACCAGCACGGGGTGCCCGGCGTCGTCGCCGCGCGCGCCGAGCGCGTACAGCAGATCCTCCCGCCGGCACACGCAGGTGCCGGTGTCCGACACGGTGATGGTGGCGGCGAGCTGGGCGAGCTGCGCGGCGGTCGGCAGGGGCGCGTCGGCGGCCAGCGCCAGCGTCATCGCGGCCAGGTAGGCGTCCCCCGCGCCGACGGCGTGGCTCGCCGGGACCGGGGTGCTGTGGCTGCGCCGGGGAGTGCCGTCCGCGCCGCCGACCACCGCGCCCTCGGTGTCCAGGGTCACCGCGACCACGTCCGCGCCCGTGTGCGCGCGCAGCTCGGCGAGGCGGGCCTCGGCCAGCACCGCCCGGTCCACCCCCTCGCCGGCCAGGGCGCTCACCGTCACGCCGGTCCCGGTGACGCTGAGCCCGTCGCCGGTCATCGCCACCCGGTCCTCGCCGGGCGTCGGCTCGCCGGTCCCGCCCGTGGGCCGGCCGAGCGGCACCCCGGCCGGCGGCGGCGCGGCCCCCGACGCTCCGGCGCCCGACACTCCGGCCGGCGCAGAGACCGCCGGGACCCCCGCCGCGCCCGGCGCGGTGCCCACGCTCAGCTCCGAGGGCCCGTCCGCCGGGTCGGCCGCCGGGTGGTCCAGGTGCAGATGCGAGTCGGTACGCGAGGCGGCGCGGGCGAGCAGCCGGGTCGCCTCCGCGAAGCTCGGGGTCACCACGGTCGGCGCGAGCCCCCGCCAGTCGGCCAGGTCGTGCGCGTCGAGGGCGATCGTGGCGTACCGGTCGCGGGCGGCGACCAGCCAGGCGCGGACGGGCGCGGGCAGCGCGCCCAGCCCGTAGTCGCAGACCACCAGCGTCGGCGCCTCGCCCCGGGCGGCGGCCCGCAGCTCCTCGGTGGCGCAGTCGAGGGCGGTGAGCAGCCGCTGCACCCCGTCGGCGTCGAGCGCGTCGTCGGGGTCGCCGGAGTCCTCGCGCAGCAGGATCTGGTTGCCGGCGAGCATCCGCCGCTTGACCGGGGTGTGCCGGCCGGGCTGGGCGACCGTGCGGTCCCAGACCCCGGCCCGGTCGAGGCAGTCGTGCAGCTCGTCCCCGGCGACGTCCGCGCCGACCGGGGCGACCAGCACCGCCCGCCCGCCGAGGGCGGCCACGTTGACGGCCGTGTTCGCCGCCCCGCCGGCCGCCGAGATGCGTCGGCGCAGGGTGAGGACGGGGGCCGGGGCCTCCCGGCAGAGCCGGTCGCTCTCGGCGAACCGCCACTCGTCGAGCATGGCGTCGCCGATCACCAGCACGGGGCGGCCCAGCCAGCTCTCCACGACGGTGGCGAGCCGGCGCTCTTCCGCTGCTGCTCCTGCCATGCCACCCCGGGTCCCCCCGACCCGCGCGATCAAACCTGCACCGGTTTCGGGCAACCGGGCCGGGGAACCGTCCAGGGGTACCCCGGAGAGGAGAGACACGACATGGCAGCGACGACACTGCACGGCAAGCGGATCGCCTTCCTGGCCACCGACGGCGTGGAGGAGGTCGAGTACACCCGGCCGCGCGAGGCGGTCGAGAACGCCGGGGCGACGGCCGAGCTGGTCTCGCCCAAGCCGGGCAAGATCCAGGCATTCGACCATCTGGACCACGGCGGGACGTACGACGTCGAGGTGACCGTGGCCGACGCGGACGCCGGCCGGTACGACGGCCTGGTGCTGCCCGGCGGGGTGGCGAACCCGGACTTCCTGCGCACCGACCCGGACGCGGTCCGGTTCGTGCGCGCGTTCTTCGACGCCGGCAAGCCGGTCGGGGTGATCTGCCACGGCCCGTGGACGCTGGTCGAGGCGGACGTGGTGCGGGGCCGCCGGATCACCTCGTGGCCGAGCCTGCGCACCGACCTGACGAACGCCGGCGCGACCTGGGTCGACGAGCAGGTCGTCACGGACGACGGGCTGGTCAGCAGCCGCAGGCCGGACGACCTGCCGGCCTTCTGCGCCAAGATCGTCGAGGAGTTCGCCGGGTCCCGCCACTGAGCGGGCCCGCCTTCCATCCCGCCCGGCCCGCCTTCTCTCCCGCCCGGCCCGCATGATCCGCGCCGGGCGGGATAGAAGGCGGGATGACCACGCAAGAAAGCCCGGTGTTGAACCCCCGGCAGCTACGCCTGCTCATGTTCGGCCTGATGACGGGCATGCTGCTCGCCGCGCTGGACCAGACCATCGTCGGCACGGCGCTGCCCACCATCGTCGGCGAGCTGGGCGGGATCGACCACTACTCGTGGGTGGTCACCGCGTATCTGCTCGCCTCCACCGCCTCCACCCCGCTGTACGGCAAGATGGCCGACCTGTACGGACGCCGCCCGGTGTTCCTCTTCTCGATCGGGACGTTCCTGCTCGGCTCGCTGCTGGCCGGGCTGTCCCAGGACATGACGCAGTTGATCGTGACCCGGGGCGTGCAGGGCCTCGGCGCGGGCGGCCTGATGACGCTCGCGTTCACGATCATCTCGGACGTGGTGTCGCCCCGGGAACGCGGTCGCTACCAGGGCCTGTTCGGGGCGGTGTTCGGCATCTCCTCGGTGGCCGGGCCGCTGGTCGGCGGCTACTTCGCCGAGAGCAACTGGCGGTGGATCTTCTACCTGAACGTGCCGCTGGCGATCCTGGCCATCGTGGTCTGCTACCACGTCATGCGGCTCGTCCCGTTCCAGCGGCGCAAGCACGCGATCGACTGGCTCGGCGCGGCGCTGCTGGTCGCCGGGGTGAGCTGCCTGCTGCTCGCGCTGAGCTGGGGCGGCACCTCGTACGCCTGGGGCTCCGCCCTGATCATCGGGCTGTTCGTGGCCGGGGCGGTGCTGGGCGGGCTCTTCCTGCTCCAGGAGGCGCGGGTCGCCGAGCCGATCCTGCCGCTGCGGCTGTTCCGCAGCCGGACGTTCGCGCTGGCCAACGGGGCGGGCTTCGTCCTCGGCCTGGTGATGTTCGGGTCGATCATCTTCATCCCGCTGTATCTCCAGATCGTCAGGGGCGCCTCGCCGACCCGCAGCGGCCTGCTGATGCTGCCGATGATGGCCGGCATCATCGTCACCTCGATCCTCACCGGCCGGGCGATGACCCGGATCGGCCGGTACAAGTGGTTCCCGGTCGCCGGGTCGCTGGTGCTGCTCGCCGGCATGCTGCTGTTCACCCGCCTGGCCGTCGACACGTCGCTGTGGGTGGCGTTCGGCTACCTGACGGTCATCGGCGTCGGGCTGGGGCTGTCCATGCAGTCGCTGATCCTCGCCGTGCAGAACTCGGTGGGCCCCCGGGACCTCGGCGCGGGCACCTCCTCGGCGACGTTCTTCCGGTCGCTGGGCGGCTCGTTCGGGGTGGCGATCCTCGGGGCGGTGCTGTCGTCCCGGCTCGCCGGCGAGCTCGCCACCCGGATGCCGGCCGCGATCGCCCAGCTCCCGCCGCAGCAGCGGGCGGCGGTGTTGGCCAGCGGCGGGGAGAACGTGTCGATCAACGACCCGGCGACGATCCTGGCCCTGCCCGGCCCGGTGCGCGCCGCCATCCAGGCCGCCTTCGTGGAGTCGCTGCACCTGGTCTTCCTCACCACCGGGCTGATCGCCGTCGTGGCGGTGCTGGTGACCCTGGCGCTGCCCAACGAGAAGCTGCGCGGGGCCGGGCCGCGCGGCGCGTCGGGCGGGGCCGACCCGCTGGGCGGGAAGGCCCCCGCCCCGGGCGGCAAGCCGCTGGCGAAGGAGTCGCGGGGCGAGGCCGCCGCCGAGATGGAGGCCAAGAGCCAGACGATGCTGTGACGCCCCCGCCGGCCGGACGGCGGCGGCCGGGCCCGGCCCGGCGGAAAGGCCGGCCCGGCGGAAAGGCCGGCCCGGGGCGGCGGCTACTTGAGGATCAGGCGGTTGGTCTGCTCGAAGACGTCCAGGTCGGCGAGGGTCTCGGTGACGGAGGCCGACAGCGGGGCGGGGAGCCGATCGCGGTGGAAGAAGCCCGCGTCGGTGGTCTCGTCGGTGACCCGGACCAGCTCGCCGTCCCAGTCCTCGACCCGAAAGGCGACGGTGAAGAGCTGGTAGGTGTGGCCGTACATGTTGGTGTTGATCCGGTCGGGGCCGGTGTAGAGGGCGAAGGCGCCCACCCGCAGGGCGCGCAGCCCGGTCTCCTCGCGCACCTCGCGCACCGCGCAGTCGGCGATCGACTCGCCCAGCTCCATCGCCCCGGCCGGCATGGCCCACTGGCCGTTGTCGGAGCGCCGGATCACCAGCACCCGGCCGGCGCTGTCGCGGACCACCGCGCGAGCGCCGACGAACATCAGGGTGCGGTCACCGGCGAGGGCGCGAAGCTGCCCGACGTACGAGTCGGCCCAGGAGATGCTCACCCGGACAACCTAACGGGGGTTCCCAACGGATGACCGCCGACACTAGCTTGTTACCCATGCGTAGCACGATGATGGACGCCCCGCTCCAGGTCGCCCGGATCCTCGAACACGGCGCCACCGTGCACGGCGCCGCCGAGGTGGTCACCTGGACCGGCGGCGAGCCGCGGCGCATGTCGTACGCCGAGGTGGGGCGGACGGCGGCCCGGCTGGCCCACGCGCTGCGCGACGAGTGCGGGGTGACCGGCGACGAGCGCGTCGCCACGTTCATGTGGAACAACAACGAGCACCTGGTGGCCTACTTCGCGGTGCCCAGCATGGGCGCGGTGCTGCACACGCTGAACCTGCGGCTCTTCCCCGACCAGGTCGCCTACATCGCCAACCACGCGCAGGACCGAGTGGTGCTGGTCGACTCGACGCTGATCCCGCTGCTGGCCCGGGTCGTCGGCGAGCTGGCCACGGTGCGGCACGTGGTGGTCGTCGGCGGGGGCGACCCCGCCCCGCTGCTGGCGGCGGCCGGCGACCGGATCGCCGTACACCACTGGGACGCCCTGCTGGCCGACAGGCCGGAGGTCTTCGACTGGCCGGAGGTCGACGAGCGCGACGCCGCCGCCCTCTGCTACACCTCCGGGACCACCGGCAACCCCAAGGGGGTGGCCTACTCGCACCGGTCGATCTACCTGCACTCGTTGCAGATCTGCATGCCGGAGGGGTTCGGCCTCGGGCCGACCGACCGCGAGCTGGCCATCGTGCCGATGTTCCACGCCATGTCCTGGGGGCTGCCGTACGCGGCGTTCCTCTCCGGCGCGTCGCTGATCATGCCGGACCGGTTCCTCCAGGCCGCCCCCATCGCCGCGATGATCGCCGCCGAGCGGCCCACCCTGGCCGGCGCGGTGCCGACCATCTGGACCGATCTGCTGGCCCACCTCGACGAGCACGACGTGGACACCTCCTCGCTGAAGGAGGTCATCGTCGGCGGCTCGGCCTGCCCGCCCGCCCTCATGCACGCGTTCGACGAGCGGCACCACATCGACGTGATCCACGCGTGGGGGATGACCGAGATGTCCCCACTGGGCTCGGTGTCCCGGCCGCCGGCGGGGGCGACGGGCGAGACGGCCTGGCGCTACCGGTACACGCAGGGCCGCGTCCCGGCCGGGGTCGCCGCCCGGATCGTGGGCCCGCTGGGCGAGCCGCTGCCCGCCGACGGGGTCTCCGTCGGGGAGCTGGAGGTCCGGGGGCCGTGGGTGACCGCCCGGTACGTCGGCGACGACGCCCCGGACGAGGAGAAGTTCCGCGACGGCTGGCTGCGTACGGGCGACGTCGGCACGCTGTCGCCCGACGGGTACCTCACGCTCACCGACCGGGCGAAGGACGTGATCAAGTCCGGCGGCGAGTGGATCTCCTCGGTCGAGTTGGAGAACGCCCTGATGGCCCACCCGGCCGTGTTGGAGGCGTGCGTGGTGGGCGTGCCGGACGAGCGCTGGGACGAGCGGCCCCTGGCCACGGTGGTAATCCGGGAGGGCGTCGAGGTGACCGCCGAGGAGCTGCGCGACTTCCTGGCCGGGTCGGTGGCGCGCTGGCAGCTGCCGGAGCGGTGGGCGTTCATCGACGCGGTGCCGAAGACCAGCGTCGGCAAGTTCGACAAGAAGGTCGTCCGGTCCCGGTACGCCGACGGGGGCCTGACTGTCCGGGAGTTGACAACGCCGTAACAACTTCGGGCGCATCGTCGCCTGAATGGGCAGGGATGTACTCCTAGCCTCCCTCCCCCAAGGGCGGCCCCGGCGTTCGCACCGCGCCGGGGCCGCCCGCCCAGGGGCGGTTCACCCGCCCCTCCATTCTGCGAAACTTGTTCGGCTCTGTCCTGGCGACGGGGAAAACAGCCGGTTAACGCGCCTGCCCGTGGCTTCCTGCCCGGTCGCCGCCTACCCGGCGCACCCGCCTACTCGGCGCCCGCCTCCTCGGTGGTCGTGACCAGCACCTTGCCGACCACCGAGTTCTCCACCGCCTCGTGGGCCGCCGTCGTGGCGGCCAGCGGGTGGTGGTGCAGCGGCAGCCCGGCCTCCGCGCCGACCCGCACGCCGCCCTGCGCGACGGCCGCCGCCACGTCGGCGACGGCCTGTGCCTTGGCCGCCGCCGGGGCGGTGTAGACCAGCACGAACTGCCAGCGGGCGTTCGGGGCCATCAGCGGCCGGATCGGCAGCGTCACCTCGCCCCCGCCGTCGTCGGCGTAGACGCAGACCGCCCCGCCGGTGCGCAGCACCTGCACGTCGGCCGCCGCGTTGCGCGCCGCCGACACCTCGACGATCGTGTGCACGCCGTCCGGGGCGATCTTGCGGACCTCCTCGACGACGTCCTGCTCGCGGTAGTTGACCACGAACGACGCGCCGGCCGCCGCCGCGAGGTTCGCCTTCTCCGCGCTGCTGACGGTGGCGACGACGGTGGCGTCGGCCCAGCGGGCGAGCTGGATCGCCGCGTTGCCGACCGCCCCCGCGCCGCCCTGCACCAGCACGATGTGGTCGGTCAGCGCCCCGGCGTGCAGCTTGCCCGGCATCATCTCCCCGGCGGTCAGGCAGCGGTGCGCGGTGAGGAACGGGATGCCCAGGGCGGCCCCCACGTCGAAGGAGGCGTCGCCGAGGGGCACCGCCTGCCGGACCGGCGCCACCGTGTACTCGGCGGCGGTGCCCCACGGGCGCTGCCAGGCGGCCTCCCAGAGCCACACCCGCTCGCCGATCAGGTTCCGGTCGACCCCCGCCCCGACCGCCTCGACCACCCCGGCGCCGTCCTGGCCGGGCGTCTGCCAACCCGCCGGCGGCGGCGTGGACCGGCGGGCCTTCCAGTCGGTCGGGTTCACCCCGGAGACGGCCACCCGGACCAGCACCTCGCCGGGCCCCGGCTCCGGCACCGGCCGGTCGACCAGGCGCAGCACCGAGGCGTCGCCGTTGCTCTCGTACACGATCGCCCGCATCGCCGTCTCTCCTCACCCTCGCCTGCGGTGGGCCCGTCGCAGGCCCGCCCCGGGTGCGGCCGGCCTACGCGGCCGGCTTCAGCACCACCTTCGAGTAGCCGGCCTCCCGCTGGTCGAAGCGCTGGTACGCCTCCGGCGCGGCGGCCAGCGGCAGCTCCTTGCTCACCACGAAGCTCGGCTTCGCCCGCCCCGCCATGATCAGGTTCCGCAGGTACTCGTTGTACGACTTCACGTTGGCCTGCCCCGTCCCCATCCGCAGGCCCTTCTCGAAGAACTTGCCGACCTTGAACACCAGCTCGCCCCGGCCCGCCCGCTCGTCCGGCGCGCCCGGGTCGTGCGCCAGGTACAGCCCGACCACCCCGATCGACCCCGTCGGCCGCACGACGTCCACCAGGCTGTTCAGCACCGCCGCCGGATGCTCCTCGCCGCCCGCCCCGGACGCCTGGTAGCCCACCGCGTCCACGCCCCGGTCGGTGCCGACCCCGTCGGTCTGCTCCCGGATCTGCTCGACCGGGTCGCCGGCGGTGAAGTCGACCGGGATCGCGCCGATCGACTCGGCCAGCCGCAACCGGTCGGGGACCTTGTCCACCACGAACACCTCGGCCGCGCCCATCAGCAGCGCCGAGTACGCGGCCATCAGCCCCACCGGCCCGCCGCCCATCACGGTGATGTTCTCCCCGGGGCGCAGCCCGGTCATCGCCACCCCGTGGTACCCGGTCGGGAAGATGTCGGCCAGCATCGCGAAGTCGTTCTCGTGCTCCGTGCCGGGCGGCAGCCGCAGGCAGTTGAAGTCGGCGAACGGCACCCGCAGGTATTCGGCCTGCCCGCCCCGGTACGGCCCCATCGCGACGTAGCCGTACGCGCCCCCGGCGAAGCCCGGGTTCACGGTCAGGCAGAACCCCGTCTTCCCCTCGCGGCAGTTGCGGCAGAACCCGCACGCCACGTTGAACGGCATCGACACCCGGTCGCCCTTGCGGATGTGCACGACCCCCGGCCCGACCTCCTCCACCACGCCCATGTTCTCGTGGCCGAAGACGATGCCCGGCTCGGCCAGCGTCCGGCCCTCGTACATGTGCAGGTCCGAGCCGCAGATCGCGGTCGTGGTGATCCTGACGATCACGTCGTTCGGCGCCTCGATCCGCGGATCGGGGACCTCGTTCACCGCCACCTCGTGCGGCCCCTGGTACACCACAGCCCTCATGCCACCGACGGTAGGCGAGCAAGCCGGGTGAAGGCCGCGATTCGGGCAGACCGGCCGCCCGGCCCGCTTAGCCGGGCCGCCCCGGCCGGCCTGTCCCCATGGCCGGCCGGCCTGCGCGGTCAGCCGAGGGCGGCGACGACCTCCGGGGTCAGGTCACCCACCGCCGGCAGCACCACGGCCGCGAGCGCCTCCGCGTCCGGATCCAACGGGTACGCCCCGTGCGGCACCGCCACCACCCGCATGCCCGCCGCGGCGGCCGAGCGCACCCCGTTCGAGGAGTCCTCCACCGCCACGCAGCGCGCCGGGTCGACGCCGAGCCGCCGGGCCACCTCCAGGTAGACGTCCGGGGCCGGCTTGCCCCGCTCGGTCTCCTCCGTCGACAGCGTCGCGCCGAACGCCTCCGTCAGTCCCGTCGCCGCCAGCGCCGCCGCGATCAGCCGCGTCGGCGACGAACTGGCCAGCCCCAACGGCCACCGCGCCGCCAACCGGCGCACCACCTCGTCGGCCCCGTCGATCACCGGTACGCGCTCGGCGTACCGCCGGGCCATCTCGTCGACCACCTCGACGGCCACCTGCTCGGCCGTCCGGCCGACGCCCAGCTCGCCGCTGAGGTAGCGGGCCCACTCGCCCGTGCTCATCCCCATCAGCCGCCGCTGGGTGTCGGGCTGCCAGGCGCCGCCGTGCGTCGCCACGTACGCCCGGCGCACCTCCTCCCAGACCGGCTCGGAGTCCACGATCACGCCGTCCAGGTCGAAGACCACCGCATCCGCCACGGCACCATCCTGCCCGAGCCGCCACCCGCCCGCCTTCCGGGGCGGCCCGGTGCCGCCGCCGGAAGCGGGTCAGGCCGGCAACGGCGGCAGGCGGCTCGGGTTCTCCGGCGGGATCACCGTGCGCCCGGCCCGGGCCAGCGGCTCCAGCAGCTCCCGCAGCCGGTCGGTGCGCTCCGCGCCGAGCGCCTGCCACGGGTGCAGGGCGGCCACGTCGGTGGCGTCCTCCACCGCCCGGAACCCCGCCCGGCCGTGCTCGGTCGGCTTCCCGTCCCCGGTCAGCCAGCCGCGCTCGGCGAGCCGCCCGGCCGCCGCCTCCCATTCCTGCGGCGACCAGCCCCGGCCGAGCAGGTTCAGCTCCGGCATGCCCTCGGCGACCCGCCAGGCGAGCGTCTCCACCGGGTCCAGGCCGGCGGCGACCAGCGCCGCGATGTGCCCGTCGCCCCGGTGCTCCCGCAGCGTCGTCGCCGCCTGCCACAGCCGGGCCAGCGGGTATTCGGCGGCCGGCAGGGCGGCGTTGGCCGCACCCAGCACCCGGCCCTCCGGCCGCGCCGCCCGGGCGGCCTCCTCCAGCAGCTCGGCGGCCTCGGCGAGGTGCCGCTCCGGCAGCTCGTACGCCAGCTCCGCCAGCGCCTGCACGGCGCCGGTGAGCCGGGCCCGCAGCGCCTCGGCCGGCGTCACCAGCTGCCACACCGCCGGCACCGCCCGCGCCACCACGGGCGGGGTGAAGCTGAAGAACGCGGCCACCACCGGGGCGGCCTCCACGGCACCCAGCGGGGCGGCCCGGCCGGCGAAGTAGCTCCGCCAGAAGCCCCGCAGCCCCACCGCCTCGAACGCCGCCCGCGCCCGCGGGTGGAAGTAGGTCACCGTGTGCACCGGCTCGAAGTGCATCCACATCAACCGGGCGATCCCCGGATCGTCCAGCGCCGCCACGTGCACCTCCGCGTCGATGGGGTCACCGTGCGGCGGGCCGGACCGCCCACGGTGACCCCGAACCTACTGGTCGTAGGCGACGGGAAGAAAGACTGTTGTGAACTACCGCACCAGGTGCGGGCTACTGCGCGGCGAGCACGTCGACGACGAACCGCAGCGGACCGGCCGGCCGGCCGCCCGAGGAGTCGTTGCCGTACGCCAGGTCGGCGGGGATGTCGAGCTGCACCCGGCTGCCCACCTTGACCCCGACGAGGCCCTGGTCCCAGCCCTTGATGACCTGGCCCACGCCGATCGGGAAGGTGGCCGGCTGGCCGCTGTTCCAGGACGCGTCGAACTCCTTGCCGTCGGCGTAGAACACGCCCACGTAGTTG
This sequence comes from Micromonospora sp. NPDC002575, assembly GCF_042889525.1. Classification (NCBI taxonomy): domain Bacteria; kingdom Bacillati; phylum Actinomycetota; class Actinomycetes; order Micromonosporales; family Micromonosporaceae; genus Micromonospora; species Micromonospora sp. NPDC002575. The sequence continues at coordinate 22,791 of NZ_JBIARA010000006.1, forward strand.
GTGGTGATCTGCTGCCCGGCCTTCACCGCCGCGCCCTTGCCCTCGATCAGCGTCTTGACCGTCAGCTTCTTCAGCTCGCCCTTGCCCGCCTCGACCTTCGGCTTGGTGCCCAGCGCCGGGTCCGACCCCTCGGGCAGCTGCGGGGCGGGCGGCGCGGTGGGGGGCTGCTCCTCGGCCGGCGCGGTCGCCGACGGGGCGGAGGCGACGTCCTCCGGCGCGTCGTCCTTACCCTGGTTGACCACCACGAACACGGTGATCAGCACGCCGACGACGGCGACACCGGCGAGCGCGCCGACGATCGACTGGAGGCGGCGCTTCTTCTCGGCGGCCTTCTTCGCCGCCAGCTGGGCGGCCAGCCGCCGCTCCGCCTTGCCCGGGCCCTGGCCCGCCGACCGGTTCTGCACACGCTCGCTCACGTCGACTCCCTGATCAAGAGGTGGGGGGCCCGGCGGCCGCTGCCGAGGCCAGCGCACACGGTACCCGCCCTGCTGCCCACGGTGCTGCCTCGGCCGCCACCCGTACCGGTCCGGGCGGCTGCGGTTGCCGGCGCGGGGGCGTCGACGGGGGTAGCTTTTCGACCATGGCGATCCTCACCGAACAAGACCTGGCCCTGCTGGCCGAACCCCAGCTCGCCCACGTGGCCACCATCGAGCCCGACGGCAGCCCGCACGTCACGCCGGTCTGGGTGGACACGGACGGCGAGCACATCGTGTTCAACACCGCCAAGGGGCGGCAGAAGTACAACAACATCCAGCGGACCCCGATCGTGGCCGTCTCCGTGGTCGACAAGGCCAACGACTTCCGCACCCTGTGGGTCAAGGGCACCGCCGAGCTCGTCGAGGAGGGGGCCGACGCGCACATCGACAGGATGGCGCAGAAGTACCTCGGCCAGGACACCTACCCGTTCCGGCAGCCCGGCGAGGAACGGGTGATCGTCCGGGTCACCCCCACTCAGAAGCTCGGCCGAGGCTGACCCTGCTTGCAAGGAAGGGCCCCTTCTTAACAGGCTGCGGTGAGAAGGGGACCCTTCTCTACCGTATGCGTTAACAAGGGGCCCCTCCTTACCCCCCGACGTACGCCGCCAGGTGCTCGCCCGTGAGCGTGGAGGGGGCGGCGACCAGGTCGGCCGGCGTGCCCTCGAAGACGATCCGGCCCCCGTCGTGGCCGGCTCCGGGGCCGAGGTCGACGATCCAGTCGGCGTGCGCCACGACCGCCAGGTGGTGCTCGACGACGATCACCGACTTGCCGGCGTCGACGAGCCGGTCGAGCAGCCCCAACAGTTGCCCGATGTCGGCGAGGTGCAGGCCGGCGGTCGGCTCGTCGAGGACGTACACGCCGCCCCGGGTGCCCAGGTGGGTGGCCAGCCTGAGCCGCTGCCGCTCCCCACCGGACAGTGTGCTGAGCGGCTGGCCCAGGGTGAGATATCCGAGCCCCACGTCGGCGAGGCGGTCGAGGATCGCCTTCGCGGCCGGCGTACGGGCCTCGCCGTCGGCGAAGAACTCCCGCGCCTCGGTCACCGGCATCGCGAGTACCTCGGCGATGTCCCGGCCGCCGAGGCGGTATTCCAGCACCGACGCCTCGAACCGCCGCCCCTCGCACTCCTCGCACACCGTGGCGACCCCGGCCATCACCGCCAGGTCCACGTAGACCACGCCCGCGCCGTTGCAGCCCGGGCAGGCGCCCTCCGAGTTGGCGCTGAACAGGGCCGGCTTCACGCCGTTGGCCTTCGCGAACGCCTTGCGGACCGGGTCGAGCAGCCCCGTGTACGTCGCCGGGTTGCTCCGCCGCGAACCCCGGATCGGGCCCTGGTCGACCGACACCACCCCCGCGCCGGCCGGGATCGACCCGTGCACCAGCGAGCTCTTGCCCGAGCCGGCCACGCCGGTGACGACGACGAGCACCCCGAGCGGGATGTCGACGTCGACGTCGCGCAGGTTGTGCGTCGACGCGCCCCGGATCGGCAGCCGGCCCGTGGGCGCGCGTACCGTCTGCTTGAGGGCGACCCGGTCGGCGAGGTGACGGCCGGTCACGGTGTCGCTGGCCCGCAGCCCCGCGACGGTGCCCTCGAAGCAGACGGCGCCGCCGGCCGCGCCCGCGCCGGGCCCCAGGTCGACGACGTGGTCGGCGATCGCGATGGTGTCCGGCTTGTGCTCCACGACGAGCACCGTGTTCCCCTTGTCCCGCAGCCGCAGCAGCAGGTCGTTCATCCGCCGCACGTCGTGCGGGTGCAGGCCCGTGGTGGGTTCGTCGAAGACGTACGTGACGTCGGTGAGCGGGGACCCGAGGTGCCGCAGCATCTTCACCCGCTGCGCCTCGCCGCCCGACAGCGTGCCCGACGGCCGGTCCAGCGACAGGTAGCCCAGCCCGATCTCCCCGAACGAGGCGAGGGTCTGGTGCAGCTTGTCCAGCAGCGGCGCCACCGACGGCTCGTCGAGGCCACGGACCCATTCGGCCAGGTCACTGACCTGCATCGCGCAGGCGTCCGCGATGCTGACGCCGCCGATCCGGGAGGCGCGGGCGGCCTCGCTGAGCCGGGTGCCGCCGCACTCCGGGCAGGCGGTGAAAGTCACCGCCCGGTCCACGAACGCCCGGATGTGCGGCTGCATCGCCTCGCGGTCCTTCGCGAGGAACGACTTCTGGACCTTGGGGATCAGCCCCTCGTACGTGAGGTTGACGCCCTCCACCTTCACCCTGGTGGGCTCCTTGTGCAGGAAGTCGTGCCGCTCCTGCGCCGTGAACTCGCGGATCGGCTTGTGCGGGTCGAGGAAACCCGACTCGGCGTAGACCCGCACCGTCCAGAAGCTGTCGGCCTTCCAGCCGGGGATGGTGATCGCGCCCTCCGCGATCGACAACGAGTCGTCGAAGAGCTGGGCGAGGTCGAGGTCGGAGACCGTGCCCCGGCCCTCGCAGCGCGGACACATGCCGCCGGTGCGGGTGAAGGTCTGCCGCACGGTCCGGCCGCCGCCGCGCTCCACCGTGATCGCGCCGCTCGCCCGCACCGAGGGCACGTTGAAGGAGAACGCGGCCGGCGGACCGACGTGCGGCTGCCCCAGCCGGCTGAACAGGATGCGCAGCATCGCGTTGGCGTCGGTGACGGTGCCGACCGTCGAGCGCACGTCGCCACCCAGCCGCTGCTGGTCGACGACGATGGCCGTGGTCAACCCGTCGAGCACGTCGACCTCGGGCCGGGCCAGCGTCGGCAGGAAGCCCTGCACGAAGGCGCTGTACGTCTCGTTGATCAGCCGCTGCGACTCCGCCGCGACGGTGCCGAACACCAGCGAGCTCTTGCCGGAGCCGGAGACGCCGGTGAAGACCGTGAGCTGTCGCTTCGGCAGGTCGACGCTGACGTCCTTCAGGTTGTTCTCGCGTGCGCCCCGCACCCGGATCAGGTCGTGGCTCCCGGCGGCGCGCCGCCCGGCCGACCCCGATTCCGGCCCCGTTCCCGCCGCCATGCTCAGCGCAGCTCCTGGATCCGGACGAGGTTGCCGGCAGGGTCGCGGAAGGCGCAGTCGCGCATCCCGTACGGCTGCTCGGTCGGCTCCTGGACGACCTCGGCGTCGCTGGCCTGGATCTTCTCGAAGACGCCGTCCAGGTCGGGCGTGGCCAGCAGGATCCAGCCGTACGTCCCCTTCGCCATCATCTCGGCGATCGTGCGACGCTCGTCGTCGGTGATGCCCGGGTCGACGGCCGGCGGTGCCAGGAGGATGCTGGTGTCGGGCTGGCCGGCGGGGCCGACGGTGATCCAGCGCATGGTGCCCGCGCCGACGTCGTTGCGGACCTCGAAGCCGAGCACGTCGCGGTAGAAGGCGAGGGACTCCTCCGGGTCAGTGTGTGGCAGGAAGCTCGTGTGAATGGTGATGTCCATGGCGACCACGCTAGTTGCGGCCGGCTGACCTGCGCTTCTTGATTCCTGATCGGTTCGCCCCGCCGCTTCCTGCCTGCCGCTCCGCCCCGCCGCTTCCTGCCTGCCGCTTCGCCCCGCCGGTCGGGGGCCTATTCGGGCACCGGGGTCAGGACGACGATCGCGGTCTCCCGGCCGCGCTGGGCGGCGAGGCCGTCCAGGTCGCCGTAGCCCCGGTAGTCGTGCAGCGCCGACCACAGCCGGTCGCGCTCGACGCCGGTGGCCCGGTGGGCGGTCACCTCGAGGGACCGGCCGCCGAGGTCGACGGTCGCCCGGGGGTGGGCCTGGAGGTTGAGCCACCAGGCGGGGTCGGCCGCGTCCCAGCCGTTCATGGCGAGCGTGACGAATCGGTCGCCGTCGCGGATGTAGCCGACGACGACGGCGCGCGGCCGGCCCGAGCGGCGGCCGGTCGTGCGCAGCCGCAGCATGCCGAACCGGCCGCCCGGCGTCGGGGCGCTTAGGCCCACCCGGTCGGCGGTGACGCGGAGCAGTGCCTTGTGGCCCAGCCAGGCGCTGCGGACGAACCACCTCGGCGGGGGTTTGGGGGACGTACCCATGGCGGCCTCGTTTCTACGGTGTAGGTCTACATCGTAGAGTAAACCCTACGCCGTAGGGCGGCAAGTAGGATCCGAGGGTGCCCAGACGCGCCGACGACCGCTCCGCGACCCGCGCCCCCGCCCGCCTGACCCGGGAGGCGATCGTCGCCGCCGCGATCGACCTCGCCGACCGGGACGGCCTCGCCGGGCTGAGCATGCGGCGGCTCGCCCAGCACCTCGGCGTGGACGCGATGTCGATCTACTACCACCTGCGCGACAAGGACACCCTGCTCGCCGCGATGGTCGACGCCGTCGCCGCCGAGATCGAGGTCGACGCCGGGTCCGAGGCCGCCGCACTCGTCGGCGGGGCCGGGGCTGGCGCACTCGGCGGAGGCGGGTCCGGGGCCGGCGCACTCGGCGGAGGCGGGTCCGGGTCCGGCGCATTCGGCGGCGGGGCCGGGGCCGGCGGCGGGGCGGCGGCCGGCAGCGGCCCGGCAGGCGTTCCCGGGCCGTGGACCGACCAACTGCGGGCGCTGATCATGCGGGCCCGCCGGACCATGCTGCGCCACCCGTGGGCGGCCCGCGTGCTGGAGGCCCGCGACACGCCCACCCCGGCCGTGTTGCGGCACATCGAGCGGGTGCTCGCCGTGCTGCGCGCCGGCGGCTGCTCGGTGAGCCTGAGCCACCACGCCCTGCACCTGCTCGGCAGCCGGATCCTCGGCTTCAGCCAGGACCTGTTCGACGACTCGCCGAGCACCCCCGCGACCGACGAGGCGACCGCCGCGCAGGCCGCCGCCTGGGCCGAGACGATGCCGCACATCGCGGAACTCGCCGTCGCGGTATCGCACAGCGGGGCCCTCGGCGGCTGCGACGACGAGGACGAGTTCGCGTTCGCCCTCGACCTGCTGATCGAGGGGCTCGACCGGCGGCGGCTCGCCGAACAGGGCTGACCTCGCCGGCCGGCCCCCGAAGCCACCCGGCTAGGCGGTCTTGCGGGGCGCCGCCTTCTTCGGGGCGGCCTTCCGCGCCGGCGCCTTCTTCTCGGCCTTCCCCGCCGCCGCCTTCGTCGTGGCCTGCCCCGGGGCCGCCTTCTTCGTGCCCCCGGCCGCCTTCGTCGCCCCGGCCGAACCGCCGCCGGTCCCCCCGGCCGCCTTCTTCGCCGTCTTCTTCTCGGCCGTCCTGCGCGCCGGGGCCTTGGCCTCCTTCGCCGTCTTCGCCGCCTTCGCGGCCTTCTGCGCCGACCGGGCCGACGTGATCGGGGTCGGCTCGCCGCCGGACTCCGGCTGCTCACCGCGCGCCGCCCGGGCCCGCTCCACCGACGCCTTCAGCGCCGCCATCAGGTCCACCGCCGCCGCCGGGGCCTCCTCGACCTCCTCCGGCTGGACGACCTCCCGGCCCTCCACCTTCGCGTCGATGACCTCCTGCAACGCCGCCCGGTAGTCGTCGGTGAAGACCTCCGGCTCGAACTCGCCCGCCATCGAGTCGATCAACGAACTGGCCATCGCCAGCTCCGGCGGCCGGACCTTCAGGTCCTCGCCCAGGAAACCGAAATCGGGGGTACGCACCTCGTCCGGCCACAACATCGTGTTGAGCAGCAGCACCCCCTCGCGCACCCGCAGGGTCGCCAACTGCTCCCGCTGGCGCAGGGCCACCTTCACGATCGCCACCCGCTCCGAGTCGGCCAGCGCGTCGCGCAGCAGCACGTACGGCTTGGTCGCCGCGCCCTCCGGCTCCAGGAAGTACGCCTTGTTGTAGAGGATCGGGTCGACCTGCTCCGCCGGGACGAACTCCAGCACGTCGATCGCGTGCGACGTGGTCAGCGGCAGGTCGGCGAAGTCCTCGTCGGTCAGGATCACCATCTCGCCGCCGCCGATGTCGTACCCCTTGGCGATGTCGTCGTAGGTGACCTCCTCGCCGCACACCGAACAGGTGCGCTTGTACCGGATGCGCCCCCCGTCCTCCCGGTGCACCTGGTGGAAGCGGATGTCCTTCTCCTCGGTGGCCGAATAGAGCTTCACCGCGATCGAGACCAGCCCGAACGAGACAGCCCCCTTCCAGATCGCCCGCATCCCCCGCTCCTCTCCCCGGCTACAGATCAGGATCGCAAAGGATCGAAGCGGGCGCGATGACTTCCGTTGCCCTACTACAGTCAGGAAATGCCCGGCGCGCCGCTGAAGCCGATGCTCGCGACGACCGGCCCGCTGCCCGCCGGCGAAGACTGGGCGTACGAGTTCAAGTGGGACGGCGTACGCGCGCTCGCCGACATCGTCGGCGGCCGGCAACACCTGTACGCCCGCTCCGGCGTGCAGATCACCGCCGCGTACCCGGAGCTGATCACCCTCGCCGAGCAGGTCGACGACGCCCTGCTCGACGGGGAGGTGGTGCTGCTCAACCAGGCCGGTCAGCCCTCCTTCACGGCGCTCGCCGAACGGATGCACGTGCGCGACCCGGCGAAGGCGGCCCGGCTCGCGGCGAGCGTACCCGTGACGTATCTGATCTTCGATCTGTTGCGGCTGCGCGGCGCGGACCTCACCGGCCGGCCCTGGCGCGAACGCCGCGACCTGCTGGAGGGCCTCGGCCTCGGCGGCGCCCGATGGGCCGTGCCCCCCGTCTTCGCCGACGGGCCCGCCACCTACGAGGCGGCCGGCGAACACGGCCTCGAAGGGGTGATGGCCAAGCGCGCCGGCTCGGCCTACCGGCCCGGCGTCCGCTCGCCCGACTGGGTCAAGGTCAAGCTGGAGGTCACCGGCGACTTCGTCGTCGGCGGCTGGCGGCCCGGGGCCCGCAAGATCGGCGGCCTGCTCGTCGGCGTGCCCCGCCCCGACGGCCGGCTCACCTACCGGGGCCGCGTCGGCGGCGGCATCGGCGCGGCCCTCGAACGCGAACTGCTGCGCGAGCTGGAACCCCTGCGTGCCGGCGGCTCGCCGTTCGCCGGCGACGTGCCCCGCGAGGATGCCCGGGGCGCCATCTGGGTAACCCCCGAGGTCGTGGTGGAGGTGAAGTACGGCCAGCGCACCCCCGACGGCCGGCTGCGCTTCCCCCGGGTGCTGCGGCTGCGCCCCGACAAGCCGCCCGAGGAGGTGGACGATGCCGGCTGACCGGCTCAAGGTCGACGTGCAGGGCCGCTCGCTGGAGCTGTCCAACCTGGACAAGGTGCTCTATCCGGCGGCGGGCTTCACCAAGGGCGAGGTGATCGACTACTACACCCGCATCGCCCCGGTGCTCCTGCCGCACCTCGCCGACCGGGCCCTGACCCGCATCCGCTACCCCAACGGGGTGGAGGACAAGAGCTTCTTCGAGAAGAACGCCCCCGCCGCCACCCCCGCCTGGGTACGCACCGAGAACCTCCCCGCCCCCGGCTCCAGCAAGGGCCGCGAGACGATCGACTACGTGGTCGCCGACGACCTGCCCACCCTCGTCTGGTTGGCCAACCTCGCCGCCCTGGAACTGCACACCCCGCAGTGGAAGATCGGCAGCCGCCCCGACCTGCTGGTCGTCGACCTTGACCCGGGGCCCCCGGCCGGGCTGCGCGAGTGCAGCCAGGTGGCCCTGCTGCTGCGCGACCGGCTGGCTCTTGACGGGCTGACCGCCTATCCGAAGACGTCGGGCAAGAAGGGCATGCAGCTCTGCTGCCCGATCGCCGGCACCCAATCCTCGGACACGGTCTCCGACTACGCCCACCGCGTCGCCCGCGAGCTGGAGGGCGCACACCCGAAGCTGGTCGTGTCGAAGATGGCGAAGAACCTGCGCGGCGGGAAGGTCTTCATCGACTGGAGCCAGAACAACGCGGCGAAGACGACGGTCGCCCCGTACTCGCTGCGCGCCCAGCCCGTGCCGGCGGTGTCGACGCCGCTGACCTGGGACGAGGTGGCGGCCGGCGCGGCCGGGAAGCGCCCGGCTGCGAAGCCGTACACGGCGGCCGAGGTGCTCAAACGGGTGGACAAGCACGGCGACCTGCTCGCCCCGCTACTCGACGGCGGCCCCGAGGTGTAAGGAGGGGCCCCCTGTTAACGCATACGGTAGAGAAGGGCACCCTTCTCACCGCCGCTCGCGGCGCAGCCGCAGGAACGCGCCGCCGACCAGGGCCAGCGCGATGACGCTGATCACGACGTCGCTGACCAGGGCAGCCACCGGCGACGCCCGCGCGTAGCTCGGCACGGCGTAGGCGAAACTGGCGGCGGAGAGCAGACCGGCGGACCAGGCGGCCAGGACGTGCCGCTGATCCCACCCCGCCCGCCGCGACCACCCGACCACCAGCGCCACGACGCCTGCGGTGAGCACCGTGCGTACCCCGATCCCCGCCCAGCCGGGCACCAGGCCGGCGGTGGCATGGCCGGCGTACACCAGGATGCCGACCCACAGCGGAGCCGGCGCCGCCCGCCGGCCCGGAGCGGGCGCGGGCCGGTCGCGCCGCCAGCGCGGCAGCAGCGCGGCGGCGACGAGCGCCAGCACCACCAGCACCGCGAAGACGAGCTGGGCCGGGGCGAGCACGAACCCCTTCCGGCCGTCCTCGCTGTCGGTGAAGATCAGCAGGCTGCCGGCCAGGAAGAGCGCGCCGACCACCAGCAGGCCGGGCCACCGCAGCCAGGGCCGGTGCCGACGGTACGGGGAGACGAACGACTCCACGATCGCGATCGGCGCGCAGACACTCAGCGCGACATGGTTGCCGACGTAGTCGAACGCCTGGCCGACGCTGAACCCGAGCACCGGCACCCGGGTCTGCGCGGCGGCGGTGTCGAAGTCCGCGAACTCCGTGTCGTCGAGGAAGCCGGTGTTGAACAGCGACTGGTCGACCAGCCCGGCCTGCGCCACCCCGAACGCGGCGGCCAGCAGCACGATCGCCGGCCAACCGCCGCCGATGCGCCGGGCCGCCTCCCGGACCAGCAGGGCGGCCCCGCCGTACAGCGGGCTCAGGAAGATCAGGACCAGCGGATAGTCGGTGACGACGAAGCCGCCCCAGGAGCACTCGGCGGCCCACGGGGCGAGCACGAACAGGGCGAGCACCGGCGCGAGCCGCCGCCAGCGGCCCGGCGTCGGTGGTGGCTCGCCTCCCTCGGCAGGCGCGGCGATCCGTGCTTCCCCGTGACCAGTCATCCGTTGACTGTCCAGGCTCGACGGTCGCCGGGCAACCGCCGTAGGTCTACTACGCCCCCGGTGGCCACCGCTCGCGCCGCTCGTAGCCCCGCTGGTTGCGGCGGGTCGCGCACGGCGCGAGGTGGTCGCTGGGCAGGCCGCACCGCGCGCCGCCGGCCAGTCGCCGGTCACAGAACACCCGATGATGTACGCGCTGCTCGTCCTTGGTCGACACGGTCACTTCCCCGACGTCGACGCATCGAGTGAGCTGGGCCAGGACCCGCGCCGCCGCGCCTGCGAGGATCCGGGCGCGGAGCAGGTCCGGCACGACGATCGGCACGTGCACGACCCACCGGCTGTTGGGACCCCTCATCGGCTTTGGGTCGGGGTCTTCGACATTCCAGTGCCCTTCGGTTGGTTGAGGATGGACCTGCCGGCGCAGTCCCACTCGGCGTGCGGCGGCAGGGGTGCAACTGGGGCCGGGGCGGCCGGGCCGGGGGAATGGCCCGGCCGCCCCGGAACGGGGGGAGTGGTGCTGACGTGACGGGCCACCACCACGGCAAGTGCCAACCGACCGCAGGCACCGCGTCACTGAAAGCGACCGTACGGACCTTAGGGGCAATGTCAATAGTAGTTGCAGTGTCCTCACCTATGTCAGCACTGCCAAATGGCCTAGGTGTTTTGCCTGTCTCAGGGGATGGATCGATACTGGCGGGGCCAACCGACTGCAAGGGGTGCTCGTGCCTATCCCGCCCACCATGAACGAGCTGCTGGAGGATCTCGTCAGGCGCATCGACGAGGGGGAGTGGGCTCCTGGCGCCCAGTTGCCGGCAGGTCATGTGCTGGCAGATGAGTACGACGTGTCGCTGTCGACCATCAACAGAGCTTGGGCGGCCCTGCGGAAACGGGGCATTCTGGTTGGTCGCCCAGGCCGGGGAGTCTTCGTCGCTGAGGGCTAGGCAAGGGCTGCGAGAAAAGGCCCCTATGTGCAGGGGCCTCTGAACTGCCGGCGGTGGCGGAATGAAAGGGCTTGGGATCACCCTCGCGTGCGCGGGGAGCAGGGCCGGTTTCGCGAGTCTGCTCCTCGGGCCCTTGAAGGGCGGGAGATGTAGGCCGAAGATCGTGCTCGATCCGGAGAGCAAAGTAGGGGCGTGGTGGGTGGGTCAGCCTGCTGGGTGACGAGAGCGGGACTCCTAATAGATCTCTAACATTTCGGGATCAACCCGCGCGGGCAGGCGGTGGCACGGTCCGCCCGGCCCCGGGGCGCGGATCACCCCTCCGCGCGCAGAGAGCAGTCGGCCACAGTGCGCGAAACTCGCGGTGCCGGGAAACCTCGCGTGGTGCGGGGAGCAGGGGCCCGCCAGAGCCCTAGCCGCCTGCGCTGGCCGATCATGCCGGACGTGCGCGGGGAGTAGGCGGCCGGCATGTGTGTCTCGATTTCCGCGGAGGGATCGCCCCCGCCTGCGCGGGGAGCAGACCGCCGCGATCGGCAGCCCGCTTCCGAGCGACGGATCACCCCAGCGTGCGCGGGGAGCAGATCGCCGGGGTCCCCGACACCCTCCGGACACTGGGATCACCCCCGCCTGCGCGGGGAGCAGTGCGTCACGTTGGCGTGGGACGCCGCGACCAGCGGATCACCCCCGCTTGTGTGGGGAGCAGACTTCCTGACCTGCTGTGCTAAAGATCAACTCCTTTACTTTCCTTCACTTTGCCTTTATAAGATCATTTCCGTTCGAGGTATGCCGGTCGGTCGCAGTCGGTTCAGCGTACCGATGGGATCTTTTTGGACGCCGGTCCGAAGGGGCATTGGATGCCACGGGCTCCGTCGGCCTCAGGCGGGGCGAGCCGATGACGGCGATGCGATGCCGAGGGTGCCTACAACGAGGTTGTCGCCGACTTCGCGGGCCAGGGCCGCGCCGGCTGCCGCCGCCTGCTCAAGGGTGTTGCGAAACTCGGCCAACTGGCGGAAGGCCTGGCCGTACGCCTGCTGCTGGTGCAGTGGCAGCACCGGAATGGTGAGTCGCCGTACGTCGATGCGCAGCGCGCCGTTCGCGGTGCTGGATGCACGGCCGGCGACGCGCAGGTTGTCCGTGCGGGAGATGACCCCGGCGACGAACCACGGATCGAAGCGGGTCGTGTCGACGCGCAGCAACTGGATGCCTGGCCCGATCTCGGCGCCGACCTGGTCCGCAGTGGCGACGCGAGCGCTGATGGTGTGGCCGATCGCGGGGATGAGAACGTCACCGGGGAGCACCTCGGGCCCGGATCCGTCGGCCGCGGTGCGGGCTGTCGAGCCGGTCGCGGGGCCGCCGGACAGGACGTCGGCGACGGTCAACACGGCGGTGCTGGCGGCGGCAGCGGTCGATCGGCTGCGGGAGACGGCCCGGTGGACGGTGATGCTGCCGGACCGGATCAGGTCGGCGATATCGGCCTGCGGTGCTTCGCGTAGCGGTGCTTCTGGTGCTTCCTGCACGGCGGGCAGCGTGCGCTTCAGCCTGTCGAGGAGCTTGCCGAAGTCGGCGATGCCGGCGAGGACCTGCGCCGGGCTGATGGCCAGTGCGTTGCCCTGTGGGAGGTGACGCTGCGGTGTCAGGTCGACCTGGTCGTCGAGCAGGTCGATGACCGGCAGGGCGCGGTGGACGCCGGGCAGCTCCGTGTACTGGTCGGACCGGTAGGAATCCCATGCGGAGCCGACGATCTCGTTGGGCGGTCGGTCTGCCGAGGCGGTCGTGGCGTCGACCATCAGCAGCTCCCCGGCGTGCGGCCGGTGCGGGTCGGGCTGGGCCAGGACCCAGATGTGCAGGCCAATGCCGGCCGGCGGCATCATGCCGGCGGGGAGGGCGACGACCGCCCGCAATGCACCGTGTCGGATCAGCTCCGCGCGGACCCGGCGGCCGGCCGGCCGCGACGCGGCAGCCGGGGGCATCAGCACCACGGCGGTGCCCGAGGGGGAGAGATGTGCCATGGCGTGCTGCACCCAGGCCAGCTCGGGCTCGGTGCGCGGAGGCAGGCCGTAGGTCCAGCGGGGGTCGTAGGCGAGGCGGTCGTGGCCCCAGTCGTGGACGCCGAAGGGGAAGTTGGCCACGACGACCTCGGCCCGCAGATCGGGCAGGCCGTCGGCGAGCAGGCTGTCTCCGATGTGTACGACGGGTGGCTCCGCATCGTGCCTGGCCTGTCGGGCGCGTAGGTGCACGAACCACAGCCGCAGCAGGGTGATCATGGCGTACTGCGGGTTGATCTCCTGTGCGTAGCACCGGATGGCGGTGCCGTCGCGCAAAGCCCGGTCGGCGGCCATGCGCAGGATCGACCCGGTGCCGCTGGCGAAGTCGAAGACGTGGGCCCCGGAGCCGGCGAGGGTGAGCATCACGTCGGCGACGGCGTCCGGAGTGCCGGCCAGGCCGGAGAGCGAGTGGGCGGAGGTCACGTACCGGTGGTGCAGGTGCTCGAAGGCGGCCTCCGCGCCCTGCTCAGAGCCGAGCTCGTCGACCGTGTGCAGGAGCGTGGCGAGCTGCGGAGTCCACTGCCGCGGCAGCACGTCGTCGATCAGCGTCGCCAGGCCGGGGTCCAGGGTGCGGAGATGGTCGACGAGCTGCCCCGGAGTCGGCAGGTCGTTGCTGCCGGGTGCGGCCTGGTTGCTGCCCTGGCCGGCCCGGTCGGCGCGGACGAGCAGAAGTGCGCCGGCGATGCCGAGCACATCGCTGATCTGCGAGGCGGGCTGGTGGCTCTCGATGTGCCGCCAGGCCCAGTGCGCGGTGCCCGCCTGATGCAGGCGGCCGTGTCGGCGTAGCCAGTCCGTGATCTCTCCGGCGTCGAACGACGGGCTGGCCGGGGTGCCGCCCGCAGGCGCTGGGAAGTCGGCGTACCGGCGACGCCAGTTGCTGACCGCCGCCCTGCCGACGTTGGCCAGCCGAGCGATGTCGCTGGCGGTCAGGGTGGCCTCGCTGGAGGCGGCCGTGCTCCGCGCTTTCCTCACGCGTGAACGCTAGCATGGCGATCGGTCTTGTGTACTGCGTTCACAGGATCTATCTTCCTTGGTGATCCCCTGGATTGACGGCTTTGGAGGGCTCATGCCACGTCGTGGCCGAAGCACGACCATCGGAAAGTTCGCCAAGTTCCACCAGGATCGTCGGGTGTCCGAGATCCGGGTGCTCGGCGAGTTGCTGCGCCGCGAAGGGCACCACGACCCCGGCGCTGCCGGCCAGCCGCCGCCCGACGTACGGGAGGTTCCGGCAGCCCGCTGACCGGCCGGCGCCGCACGCAGGGCCGAACCCGCACCCGCACCGACAACCGAAGGAGGACCATGAACACCCTTGCTCGTACCGCCGCAGTCAACCGTCCTGTCGCCGTGCTTTCCACCGATCCCCTACGTCCGCCGAGGCGCGCAGCAGTATGGCTCCCGCGCCCCGGCCGGCATGGACTCCCAGGCGTACGCACGGGTGCGCCTTGACCCGGTCGTGGGTGCCGCCATCGCGGATGCCTACCTGGCGGCCCCGGTTCGGGACGAGCGGGCCCGCGTTGCGTACGCCGCGTTCTGCCGGGAGACGGTCCAGCAGTACGCCTTTCTGGTGGGCCGGGTCGAGTTCGGTGGCCTGGGGGTGACGGTGCGGATCGTCGACGCCGACCCCTACCCGGACGCCGTGTCGATGGTCGACGACGTGCGGCGGCGCCGGTTGAAGGTGTGGGCCAGCGCGGCCACCGGCAATCCGCACCCCTTCCTCACCGATGAGGAGAACGACATGTTCCGGGCCGTCCACGACGTGTTCGGGCACGCGGCGACCGGGCGTGGCTTCGACCGGCACGGCGAGGAGGCGGCCTGGTTGAAGCACAGCGCGATGTATTCGCGGTTGGCTGGGCGTGCCCTGGCGACCGAGACGCGTGGGCAGAACTGTGCCCGGGTCTACCACCACCCTGACGGTCGGTTTCCCGAGCAGAAGGCGGTCCTGCTGCCTCGGGCGTTCAGTGATCCGCGCCGGGCGTGGAAGGCGAGCGTGTGGAGGAGGCCATCCGCTGCCCGGTGAGGCCCGCGATCTCCTGCCGCAGGCCCAGCACCCCGGGATGGTCCGGGCCGTCGACCCGAACCCGGCCGTCCAGCAATGCCTGGAGCTGGCGCAACGCCCGGCTGCGCTCGCCGAGCGCCACGTGTGCCCGAGCAGCCCGCAGCCGCAGGCCGAAGACGACGGGATCGGCGTCGCCGTGCTGCTCGGCGTGCTGGTCGGCGAGCCGTCGCCACAGCCGCGCGGCGGCCCGGAACTCACCCGTGGAGTGCAGCCGATCCGCCTCCCTTGCGGTCAGCTCCAGGTCGAGTGCGGACTGGCCTGGGATGGTCGTCGTCGTGGGGCGGGGCTGCTGTGGGACCCGCCCCACGATGGCGGCATAGCTCTGCACCGCCTCGGCGGCGTCGGTGAGGACCCCGGGAAGCGACGGCCGGTCCAGGGAGAGCGGTGCCAGCACCGCGTAGACGTCGGCGACGGAGGCCGGCCGGTCCCGGGGGTCGATCGCCAGCAGCCTGTGCACCAGGTCGTCCAGCTCGGCGGGGGTTTCCGGCCGCAGCCGGGCGGGGCGTGGTGGGGGGCCGTCCAGTTGGTGCCGCACCGTCGTCATGGTGGTCACGCCGTCGAACGGTGGGCAGCCGGTGAGCAGGTCGAAGAGCGTGGCGCCCAGGCCGTACAGGTCCGTGCGATGGTCGGTGGGCTTCCCGAGGATCTGTTCGGGTGCCATGTAGCCCACCGTGCCCAGGCTCTGCCCGCTCTCGGTGATCCGCGAGTATCGGTCGTCGCCGTGTATTGCCGCCAGGCCGAAGTCCAGCACCTTCACCGCGCCGCTGGTGTCCAGCATGACGTTGCTCGGCTTGAGGTCGCGGTGCACCAGGCCGATCCGCCGCGCGGCGAGCAGGACGCCGCTGATCTGCGCGCCGATGGCGGCGACCCACCCGAAGGGCAGCGGACTCTGCTCGGCGACCAGGTCCGTGAGCGTGATCCCGTCGATCTTCTGGAGGACGACGTACGGCCGGCCAGCCTCGTGGCCGAGGTCGTAGACGGCCGGTACGCCAGGGTGGTCGAGGCGGGCGGTCAGCAGCGCCTCTCGCCGGAACCGGCGTACGGCCTCCGGGGCAGGGAGGGCGGCGCTGACGAACTTCACGACGACCTGGCGGTCGAGTTGGGTGTCCAGGGCTGGCCAGACCTCGCCCATTCCCTTGTGCGCCAAGGGGTTTCGGCCCAGTTCATACCGGTCCTTGAGGCGTTTGCCGGACAGCACGGGCCCAGCATAACCCCTGATCGGACCGGCCTCCGTCGATAGCCTCCTGCCCGATGGCAAGATACTGGTGAATGCTGATCACAGGATGAGACTTGCAAACCATGTTCACAAAGTGCTTCAATGTGCATCGGCGGGGACGGCTTCGCCTGTGCCGCCGTTCATGTTGCGGGAAAGAGTGCCGGCCGATCGTGTCTGGTTCGCGACAAATCTGACTCTCGCGCCCTGGTTCACGCCCAGGCGCCAGGCAAACAGGGGATTGGTATGGCTGAGTTGGCCATTTGCCGGGGCTTCCTGCCCGCCTTTGCCAGGCTGCAACGCCGCGTGCAGCACGCCGTTCTCGCGGCCATCAGCAGGTTCGCCGAGCACACCCACGCGGGCCTGCACCTGGAGAAGCTGACCGGAGCACGAGACCCCAACATCCGCACCATCCGGATCGACAAGTTCTATCGCGGCGTGGTGCTCGCCCTCGGCGAGGAGAAGTACGCGCTTCTCGACGTCCTGCCCCACGACGACGCCATCTCCTTCGCGGTGAGCCGCCGGTTCACGGTCAACCAGGTTCTCGGCGTGCTGGAGATGCGCGATCAGGACGGCATCGAGGAGTTCGCCCGCACCGAGCCGGCACACCCCCCGAGCGTCGGCGTGTTCGACCACGTCACGACCGCCGACTTCGTGCGCCTCGGCGTCGAGGCGGACCTGGTGCCGCTGCTGCGCGTCATCGCCACCGACAAACAGCTGGAGAGCCTCGCCGGCCGGCTGCCGGAGGCGCAGCTCGACATCCTGCTGGGCCTGGCCAGCGGGATGACCGTGGAAGAGGTCTGGGCGGAGCAGGCCGACCGGATCATCTCCGGCGTGGACACCGGCGACCTTCTGACCGCAGCGCGGCGTACGCCCGAGCGGATCGCCTTCGTCTCCGGCCCGGTGGAACTCGCCGCCATTCTCGCCCACCCGTTCGACGTATGGCGCACCTTCCTGCACCCGACCCAGCGCGACATTGCCTACCGCGAGACCTACAGCGGCCCCGCGCTGGTCACCGGCAGCGCCGGGACCGGAAAGACGGTGACGGGCCTGCACCGCGCGGTGTTCCTCGCCGAGCGGCTGCCGGAGGGCGAGAAGGTCCTGCTGACCACCTTCACCCGCGCGCTCGCCGACGCGCTCACCCGGCAGCTCCACCGGCTCACCACCGACCCGGTGGTGCGGGCACGCATCGACGTGGTCAGCGTCGACCGGCTGGCCTACGAGATCGTCGCCCGAGCCGGCAAGAGGGTCTCGGTCGCCGAGAGCGAGATCATCGACCAGCTCTGGCAGGTCACCGCGAAGTCCGGCCCCACCTTCGTGAACCGCGCCGGCCAGGTCACCACCTTCAGCCCCGCCTTCCTCCGGCACGAGTGGGAACAGGTCGTGCTGGCGCAGCGGCTGACCACTCTGGACGCCTATCGCGACGCACCCCGCAAGGGCCGCGGAGCGGGGCTGCGCGCGGCCCAACGCGCCCAGGTGTGGGCCGCAATCGACGCCTTCGTGCGGGAGCTGACGAAACGCCGCCTGCGCACCCACACCCAGCTCGCCGACGACGCGGCGGCGATCCTGCGCGATTCGCCGGCCCGATACCGGCACGTCGTCGTCGACGAAGGGCAGGACCTGCACCCGGCGCAGTGGCGGCTGCTGCGGGCGCTCGTCGCGCCCGGTCCGAACGACATGTTCCTGCTCGCCGATCCGTACCAGCGCATCTACGACAGCCACGTCTCGCTCGCGCAGCTCGGCATCGAGGTGCGCGGCCGGACGCGGAGGCTGACCATCAACTACCGCACCACCCACGAGATCCTGGAACTTTCGACCAGGGTCCTCAACGGCGACGCCGCCGTCGGATTGGACGGGCAGGACGACACGTTGCGTGGCTACCGTTCGATCACCCGGGGCGGCGTGCCCCAGATCGCGGTGGCCGACAGCCGCGACGGCGAGTGGGAGGCGCTGATCGAGCGGGTCGGCACCTGGCTGGAGCAGGGGGTGGAGCCGCACGCGATCGGCGTGGCCGTCCGCACCGGCCAGCTCGTCAAGGCGATCAGCAGGATCCTGGGCGAGGCCCACATCGACGTCGCCGACGACAGGAACGGCATCGACGGGGTGCACGTGGCGACCATGCACCGCATGAAAGGGCTGGAGTTCCAGTGCCTCGCGGTCGTCGGGCTCGACGCGGGCGTGCTTCCGGCGCCGAATGCGCTCACCTCCGCCGCCGAGGACCCGCACGCCCACCGGCAGGACCTGCAACGCGAACGGTGCCTCCTCTTCGTCGCCCTGACCCGCGCCCGGGACGTGCTCTACCTGTCGCACAGTGGCACGCCGAGTCCGCTGCTGCCGCTGGCGGGTCGGTGAGCGTCCGCGCCGCCGCCAGCGGCCCACAGCTGGGCGACGCGGCACGCCGCGTGGGCTCCTTCGATCTTCACTACGACCGGCACCGAGGTCTCCAGATGATCCGCCTTTCAGACGGTGGGGAGTGAGTTGACAAACATCGACCGAAGGCCGGGCTTCTCGCTGGTCGACGAGCCGTGGATCCCGGTGTTGGACGACACGGGTCGGTGCCGCGACGTATCGCTGCGCGGCCTCTTCGAGCACGCCGGCGAGGCGCGCATGATCGCCTGCGAACTGCCCACCCAAGCCTTCGCGATCCTGCGGCTCGCGCTGGCGATCCTGCACCGGGCCACCGGTGGTCCACCCGGTGAGGCAGCCTGGCGGGCGCTGTGGCGGCAGCGGCGGCTGCCGCTCCCGGATATCGCCGACTACCTCGACGCCTTCCGCGACCGCTTCGACCTGTTCCACCCGGAGCACCCGTTCTACCAGGTCGCCGGCCTGCGGGCGGCGAAAGCCAACACGTACGGGCTGGAGCGGCTCATCGCCGACGTGCCGAACGGCATGCCGTTCCTGACCACCCGCGCCGGGCCGGGCATGGCCTCGATCACCCCCGCCGAGGCGGCCCGCTGGCTGGTGCACTGCCAGGCGTACGACCCGTCCGGCATCAAGACCGGGGCGGTCGGCGATCCACGGATGAAGGGTGGCAAGGGCTATCCCATCGGCGTCGCGTCGCTCGGGGCCCTGGGCGGCGTCCATCTGGAGGGCTCGACCCTGCTGGAAACGTTGCTGCTCAACCTGGTGCCCGTCGCACCCGGCTGGCAGGCAGCCGACGAACGGGACCTGCCGGTCTGGGAGCGCGAGCCGCAGACCGCCGCCGAGGAGGCCGACTCCACCCGTGGCCCGTACGGTGTGCTCGGCCTCTACACCTGGCAGTCCCGCAGGATCCGGCTCTTCGGCGACGCCGACGGCGTCACCGGGGCGATGATCGCGAACGGCGACCAGATCGAGTGGCAGGACCGGCACCTGTTGGAGCCGATGAGTGTCTGGGGACGCAGCGCACCACGCGAGCAGAAACAGAAGCGCAGCCCGATCTATCTGCCCCGGCCGCACGACCACAGCCGGGCACTGTGGCGCGGGCTGCAAACCCTGCTGCCGGCACCACCGCCGTCCGTCGCCGAGGCGCCGCAGCGGCTCTCCCCGATGGTGGTGCAGTGGCTGGCTCGGCTGACCGTAGCCGGGGTTGTCCGGCCGGACTTCCAGACCCGGACGCGCGCCATCAGCGTCACCTACGGCACGCAACAGGCGGTCGTGGACGAAGTGTTCAGCGACGCGCTCACCATGAGCGTGCTGCTGCTGGTCGAGGACTCCCCGCTGCGCGCAGCGGCCGTCGACGCCACCGCCGACGCCGAGGCGGCGGTGAAGGTGCTGCGCCGGCTCGCCGACAACTTGGCCCGCGCCGCCGGCAACCGGGCCACCGACATCGGCGAGGCCGACCGGGCGGCCGAACGCGCGTACGCCCTGCTGGACCGCGCCTTTCGCGACTGGCTGGCCCGGCTCGGTCCGGACAGCGACCCGGCCGACGAGCGCGCGGCCTGGCAGCGGCTGGTGCGCAGGGCGATCCTCCGGCTCGGCCGCGAGCTGGTCGACGCGGCCGGGCCAGCGGCCTGGGTCGGCCGGGCCGGCACCGATCGCGCCGGCCGGGAGGTGCACTACTCCAGTTCACAGGCTGACGCCTGGTTCCGGTCGGGCCTGGCCAAGGCGCTGCCAATGGCGGCCGAGCGGGAACCGGAGAACGGGTCACCACACCAGAGGAAGGAGACCGCAGCATGACCATGCTCGACACCGAACCGCCGGCTCGGCTCGGCGGCGATGAGCCGCCCGGCGCAAGTCACAGGGCGTGGGGACGACATCGGAGTGGGCTCGGCGACCACGTCGCCCGGACGGTCGGCACCCTACAGGCGCGGGTGCTGGCCACCGTGCCCCAGCCCGAGGCGGTCAGCGCGCTGGCCCGGCTCCGGCGCGGTATCGGCCGGGCCCCGGGCTTCGACTTCACGCTGGAGCGCTACCTCCAGGTGCCCGATGAGCTGCTGGGCCGCCGGCCGGCAGACGACTCGGATGCGGCGGACACCGAGTACGCCGTGCACGACGCGGTGACCCTGTACGCGCTGCACCAGCAGTCGCGCCGGGAACGGATGCACCTGGACGGACGCGGATTGGGCCAGGCTCTGGCCGACCTCGTCCGCAAGACCGCCGGGCCGGAGGGCGTACGGCGACGCTTCGCCGCGCTCGGCACCGCCAGCAGCTATCACGAAAGCATCTACCACCTGCGCAGCCTCGTCACGATGCTGCGTGAGCACCAGATCCCACTCGACTACGGCCTGCTCGCCGACGACCTGCGGACCCTGCGTCTGCCGGATGGACCGGCAAAGGTCCAGGCCATCTGGGGCCGCGAGTTCTTCCGCAGCCGACCCAGCCCCGACGTCACCACCCATTCCGAGGAGGACCCTTCATGAGCCGTGCCATCATCGACGTCTACGCGTTGCAGACCGTGCCCCCGAGCAACCTCAACCGCGACGACACCGGCTCGCCGAAGACCGCCGTCTACGGCGGCGTCCGCCGCGCGCGGGTCTCCAGCCAGGCATGGAAGCGGGCGATCCGACTCGCCTTCGCGGGCCTGCTCGACCGGTCCCAGCTCGGCGAACGGACCAAGCGGGTGGGTGAGTCGCTCGCTGCCCGGATCAGGGCCCTCGACCCCGGCCTGACCGAGGAGGCGGCGTCCGCCCTCGCCGCCGAGGTCTTCGTCGCCGGTGGCCTGGCCAAGTTCGACAAGAAGAAGGGCGAGATGAAGGACGTCGAGTCCGGCTACCTGCTGTTCCTGAGCCACCGGCAACTGGACAATCTCGCCGCCGCCGCGTTGGACGCGTCGCGCGCCGGCAGCGCCCTCGACAAGGCCCGGTTCAAGGAACTGGTCAACACCGAACACTCGGTCGACATCGCGATGTTCGGCCGGATGGTGGCGGACATGGCGGACATCAACGTAGACGCCGCCTGCCAGGTGTCCCACGCCATCAGCGTGCACGCCGTCGACAACGAGTTCGACTACTTCACCGCGGTCGACGACCGCAAGGCCGACGCCGCCGAGACCGGTGCCGGCATGATCGGCACCGTCGAGTTCAACTCGTCCACGCTGTACCGGTACGCGACGGTCGACGTCGACGCGCTGCACCGGACCCTCGGCGACGCGGGCGCGACCCGGGCAGCCGTCGAGGCGTTCCTGACCGCGTTCGCCCGCAGCATGCCGACGGGCAAGCAGAACACCTTCGCCCACCGGACGCTGCCCGACGCCGTGCTGGTGCGGCTGCGCGACACCCAGCCGATCAACCTGGTCGGCGCCTTCGAGACGCCGATCGTCGAGACGCACGCCGCCGGGCGGGTCGAACTGGCCGCCGCCGCGCTGGCACGGCACACGGTTGCGGTCGAGAACGCCTACGGGGAACGGCCCGTCGGTAGCTGGGTCACCCAGGTCGGGGAGAAGACCGCCGTGCTGGCCGACCTCGGCAAGGCGGTCAGCTTCACCGAACTGGTCGCCGGGGTGGGGGAGCAGGTCGCCGTCGCGCTCGGACAGCCGGCGTGAGCGTCCTGCTGCTGAGGCTGGCCGGCCCCCTGCAATCCTGGGGATCGTCCAGCCGCTTTGCCCGCCGGGGCACCGAGATCGCCCCGACCAAGAGCGGGGTGATCGGCCTGCTGGCCGCAGCCAGGGGTGCGCGGCGTACCGAACCGCTCACCGACCTGCTCGGCCTGGAATTCGGGGTGCGGCTGGACCAGCCCGGCCGGATCCTGCGTGACTTCCAGACCGCCCGTAGCCTCGACGGCCGCCACAGCGCCCCGCTGACGTACCGCTTCTACCTCTCCGATGCGGTCTTCCTCGCCGCCGTCGGCGGCGAACGGGACCTGCTGGACGGCTTGGCCGAGGTGCTGGACCGGCCACGGTTTCCGCTCTACCTCGGTCGCCGGTCGTGCCCGCCGGTCGGTCCGATCAGCCTCGGCGTACACGATCTGACCCTCGACGACGCGTTGGCAACCTGGCCGTGGCTTGCGGCCGAGTGGTACCGCCGCCAGGCCGCCCGGGAGGTCCGGCTGGAGATCATCCGGGACGCCCGTCCGGGCGAGCACGCCACCGAAACAGTGCCCGACGAGCCGGTCAGCTTCGACCCCGCGCGCCGGGAGCACACCTGGCGGTCGGTGTCGCGCCGGCACGCCGACGTCACCAACGACCTCGCGGAGCGGGCCGGGGTCGCCGAGCACGACCCGCTGAGCCTGCTGGGAGGCTGAGCATGTTCCTGACCCGATTCCAGATCAACCCGGCTCGCCGGAACGCGCGCAAGCTGCTCTCCTCACCGCACGCCATGCACGCGGCGGTCCGAAGCGCCTTCGCCGCCGTCGAAGACTACGAGCGCGCCGACGCCCGTACGCTGTGGCGGCTCGACACCCTGGGCGCCGCGACCGTCCACCTCTACATCGCCAGTCCCGGCCGACCCGATCTCACCCATCTGGTCGAGCAGGCCGGCTGGCCCACCACCGAGACCTGGGTCACCCGGGAGTACGACGGATTGCTCAGCTCACTGCGCGTGGGCCAGGCATGGGCCTTCCGGCTGACCGCGAACCCCACACACAGCGGACGCAAGACCGCCGATGCCAAGGAGACGCAGCGCTTCGGCTACCTGCGCGAGCAGGAGCAGGTCGATTGGCTGGCCAGGCGGGCCGACCGGCACGGGTTCACCCTCGCAGCCCAGCAGGACGGGCGGCCCAACCTACGGCTGCACCGTCGCCAGACACAGTCCTTCAAGCGGGCCATGGGCACTGTCACCCTCACCACGGCGACGTTCGACGGCCTGCTCCAGATCACCGATGCGGAGATTTTCCGGCGGGCACTGACCGGCGGGATCGGGCATGCCAAGGCGTACGGGTGCGGTCTGCTGACCCTCGCGCCCGCGCAGCCGACCTCGTGAAGAAGATCCCGGGTGTGCCGCCGGCTGAGCTGGCGGAAGGAAACGGTGGTAGTTGATCTTTAGCGCCCCAGCTCAGGAAGTCTGCTCCCCGCGCACGCGGGGGTGATCCATCGGTGTCGATCAGGGTGACGCCGCCGGAATACTGCTCCCCGCGTACGCGGGGTGGTCCTCAGTACGTCATCCGGGAGCTCAGAGCCGCCTGGTCATTCCACGCCCGGCGTCGGGTGCGTAGTCGCCACATGCGGTCGTCATGGCGTCACCTCGTGGCGGTACGGTGACCTTCCGTGGCCCGAGTGGGCCGCTGTTGACAGGGGGGTGCGCGATGGGAGCGCCGGACGTGGTGGTCTTGCCGGTTGCCGAACCCGCCGAACCCGACCGGCCGCTGTTCACCTACTGCGACGACGCGACCGGTGACCGGGTCGCGCTGAGCGCCGCTGACCTGGGCGGCTGGGCGGCGCGTACCGCCGGGCTGCTGCGCGACGGCTGCGGGCTGGCCCCGGGCAGCCGGGTCGCGGTGCTGCTGCCGCCGCACTGGCGTACCGCCGCCGTGCTGTTGGGTGCCTGGTCGGTGGGGCTGGCCGTGTCGTTCCGGCCCCGGGCCACCGCCGGGTTGCCGGTTCTGGAGCCGGGCGGCGACCGGCCGTACGACGCGGTGTTCGTCACCCCGCAGCGGCTCGACGACTGGCTGGAGGACGTGCCCGACGGGGTGCACCGCTACCTCGTCGGCACCGGGCCGGGCCCGCTCGCGGATGTGCCCGCCGGCTGGCTCGACTGGGACGCGGAGGTGCTCCGGCACACCGACGCGCCGCCCGATTATGCCGGCGTCCATCCGGCGGAGGCGGCGACTCCCGACGGCACCAGCTTCGGTGTGTGGGGTCGCCTCGCCCGGGAGATCGCCGACCAGATCGGCCTGCGGTCCGGTGACCGGCTGCTGGTCGACCCGGCCGAGCACGAGCAGCCGCTGAAGTGGCTCCTGGCCCCGCTGTCCGTCGGCGCGTCGGTGGTCGTCTGCGCCAACCTCGACCGGTCCCGCCTCGACGCGCGGGTCGCCGCCGAGGGGATCACCCGGGTGCTCTGATCGGACGGCCTCGACGCAGTGCAGCAGCGCTAGGCTAGGCGTCAACGACAGTATCCGCCGGGGCGCTGATTGCATACCGGCTGGATCCCCTCGTGCTAGTTCGACATTCAATCGAGCTTGGCAGGCTGTAGCCCCGAATTCGTCGTAGACCTGTTGGCTACGGCCGAACCCACAGCGCGGTGCTAGGGATCCTGCATGCAGCCCCTATCACCCCAATGCGTCCGCTCGATGCTATTCCTTCCGGATGCCCCCAAGCCTGGACGACGACCGCCCGCTTTTGGTCGTATCATGGATATTTCGCGCCCGAGTTGCCCTCACGCAGGCGACGGTTTCAGCGTTCCCGTCGAAACCTCACCGACAGACGCGACAGACCCTCAAGGGGCCAAGCTCGTCGACCGAGGGCGCATCCAAAATCGATTGGAACTTCCAAGTTGAAGCGGCCAGTGCCAACCGGAAGTCAGGGAGATTTGTGACGGGCAGCTGACAGTGGAGGCT
The DNA here is from genome assembly GCF_042889525.1 of Micromonospora sp. NPDC002575. NCBI lineage: Bacteria > Bacillati > Actinomycetota > Actinomycetes > Micromonosporales > Micromonosporaceae > Micromonospora > Micromonospora sp. NPDC002575. The sequence continues at coordinate 47,481 of NZ_JBIARA010000006.1, forward strand.
CGCTGCTGGTGGATGTGAGGCAACATGTACTTTAATGTCCGTAGAACGCCGGTAGGGACGTTGCGCTGTCGGGTTGCCGTTGTTGTAGAAGTGCAAGTGGGGAGAAATGGTCGGATCGTTTTCGCGGAAGAGTTTGGACGGATTCCGTGACGCAGCCCAGTCGTTGAAGCTGTATCGACGGGCCGAGTTGGGGGATGCGTCAGGATCGGATAGTCTGATAGAGAGCCTTTACGTCGACCCCCTGCCCAACGATCACGTCTTGAATACGATCTTAAAGCCCAACACGACTTTCGTGGTGGGGAGAAAGGGTACAGGCAAGTCCACCATTTTCCAGCGAGCTCAGCATGAACTTCGGAAGATGGCTGATGTGACTTCTGCCTACATAGATATCAAGACGGTATTTGAAGCATCTCAGATAGATCCAGCGATGTCGGCTCAACTGGCACAACTGGAAGGCTCGCTCCCGCCGGGCGCGCTGGAGCGGCTTTTACTGCATAAGGCGTTCCTCCATTCTATGATCAGCTCTATTCGGGATGAGCTGCGAAGAAGGATAGAGCCGACGCTGTGGAAGAAGCTTCGCCGAGCGCTCGGTGGTACGCTAGACGAAATCTTTGAAGGGCTGGATGACATTCTGGCTGACGCGGATCGCATCAGGTTTGAGAATGTCTTAGGCGCCTATCTTCGTGCCGGTGTAGCGACCAAAAGTCTTGAGCAAGGAGAGGCATCGGCAACCTCCGCAAATCTAGGTGTCTCAAAGCAATTGTCGGCAGGTTTCGGCGTTGAATCAAGCTCAAGCTATACGGAAACCACAGCTGATGAATCCGCGTATGCGGACGTCTTGATGCGAACTTTTGATATCAAGAATTTCATTCTCCAGTTGAAGGTGCTGCTGGATCGATTCAAGATTCGCCATCTGTACATCTTTGTTGATGACTTTTCGGAGCTTCCGCTGGAGGCGATGAAGGTTGTCGTGGATGCGCTGCTGGGTCCGCTGAACAACTGGTCCGATGAGTTGGTCAAGTTTAAGATTGCCGCTTATCCCGGGCGAATCTATTACGGGCAAGTAGATAAATCGAAGATAGATGAAGTCAACTTGGACTTGTTCTCCCTCTATGGTACGGGCGACATTGTTGCAATGGAAGAGAAGGCGGTCGACTTCACTAGGCGCCTGATCCAGCGACGTTTAGGTCACTTCACGCTAGGGACTCCGGGGGTGAACTTCTTTGCAGTTAAGAAGGGGGATGATCTTTGGCGGCAACTCTTCTACGCGACTATGGCGAACCCCAGAAGCTTGGGCTACCTGCTCTTCTTTGCCTATGAAACGTCTTTGATCTATGGGCGCGAAATTAGCGCTAGGGATGTTAGGCTGGCTGCTCGACGTTACTACGAGGAGAAGTTGAATGCTTACTTTGAGATGAATAGATTTCTGCAGGAGAGTTTTGACGAGCGATCGTCGATTTTTAGTCTGAAAGAGCTGCTCGACAAGGTAGTTGACAAGTCGAAGGCTCTAAGAGGCTCAACTTCATCTGTAATTCGGGAGCAGCAGGGGCGGGCTCCTACTAGTCATTTTCACGTTCTTCTCGAACTGGAGCCTCTTCTCGCAACCCTTGAGCTCAATTTCTTCGTTACAAAGTACTATGTAATGACGGACAGGGATGGTCGAAAAGTAGCAGTTTATGCGTTGAACTACGGCCTGTGTCAACAGAATAACATTGAGTTTGGCAGACCGGTTGGATCCCGGGAGCAGCGCTATCGACAGTACTATGCAGAAAGACTGTTCGATTATTCGCCAATTCTGAGAGATTATCTCGCGTCGAATCAAGAAATTGTCTGTTCGAAGTGTGGCGCGAGGCATGACTATTCTGACCTTGAAATGTTGCGTCGGTACGGAATGCTGTGTCCAGCATGCAGGATTGGCGAATGTAATGTAATCAACCTTTCACGCAAGTATGAGGATACTCTGCGTGCGGTTAATGAGAACCTTTTGCTCCCACGTGTAGAGCTCGGAATACTTCATACACTTAAGAGCGAAGGGCGCCCCCTGTTCGCGCAGGAGGTGGCCGGTGATCTCGACTGCTCATATCAGCTTGTTGGCAAGCGGGCCAAGGCGCTTTCTGAACGAGGGTTGGTCCATAGGGGTGAGAATGAGCAGGGGAGGCGACAGTACACTCCGACTCCTCTCGCGGCGCGCGTCTATTTCGTGGGTCTGAGTGATGACGCGGGCGGCGAAATGGTCGAGTGATTGTCTGATTTTTGTGCGATTCCCCCGCGAGGAGTGAGACTGTACAACTTACTTACTCCCTTGAGCTGACCACGAGGGTCTTGTGGCCGTCGGGTGAGGGCTGTGGCTGCCCAGCCCTCACCCGACGTTGACGCGTCAGCGCCGCTTGACCCGGCGTCCGCGCCGAGGAGCGAAGGCGTCAGCGGCGGCCGAACACTTTCGCGGCGGGGCCGAGCCGGAGCAGGACCGTCTCGCCCGTGGCGTCCTGGACGCCGTCGTTGTCGGTGATCGCGTACACCTGGCCGTTGCCGGCCACGGTCAGGCCCTCCAGCTTCTCCTGGGTCCAGCCGTTGGTGGCGCGCAGCGCCGGCAGCACGTCGACGGCGAGCGTCTTCGGCAGCACCGCCAGCGGGCCGGGCGCGGCCGGGCCGGCGGGCATCGGCACGGTGTAGACGCGCTTGAGCGCGGCGGCCGGGCCGTTGAGCTTGTCCCGTTCGATGACGGCGAGCCGGTTGCCGACGACGGTCACCTCGGACAACCCGATCCAGTCGCCGGCGACGGCGGTGGACTCCAGCCGGTAGCCGAACCAGCTCCACGTCCCGGCCGTCACGTCGTACCGGCCGATGCGGGCGACGCCCGCCGGGTCGGTGGACACCTCGCGCTGGAGCACCGCCCAGACGATCTCCCGGCCGTGCCGGTCGGTCACGGCGGTGACCCCCTCGAAGCCCTGCTTGCCGAGCCCGGCGGCGACCTCCGCCGGCAGCGGCACGGTCTGCTGGGTCTTCCCGTCGGCGTCGAGCCGGACCAGCTTGTTCTCCGCGCCCTTGGCGCCCTCCACCGCGAGCCAGAAGCCGCCCTGCGGGCGGGCGAAGATCCCCTCCGCGTCGTACGCGGCCGGGTTGCCGTCGGCGTCGGTCACGGTCAGGGCGTCGGTGATCACGGCCGGCGTCCGCCCGGCGTCGACGGTGAGGATCCGGGTCGGGGTGTACGCCGCGTCGGTGACGCTGTGGAGCTGCTGCGGCCGGCCCGGCGCGGCGGAGAGGGCGCCGAGTGCCCCCCAGCCGATCGGTGCGCCCTGCGCGTCGTCGGCCGAGACGATGCTCGGGAAGCCGGGGGTGCCCCCGCCCAGCCGGTAGAGCGACACCGAGGCGCGGACGCCCACCGAGGCGTCGTCGGTCTCGCTGGAGACCGCGAGCAGCCCCCGCGACGGGATCGGCAGCAGCCCCTCCGGGCCGTTGGTGGTGGGCAGAACCTGGCGGAAGACCGGGGCGGTGGGCCGGCTGAGGTCGTAGACGGCGACGAAGTTGCTCCGCTCCGAGCCGACGAACGCGTACCGCACGCCGTCGTACTCGGCGATGGCCACGCCCTCCGGCTCGGTGCCCTTCTTCGCGGCCCGGTCGTTGTTGTGCAGGCCGTGGCGGACGGCGAGGCGCTCGAAGGTGTTGCCCGCGTCCCAGGCCACCTGGCCGGTGCGGCTGTCGAAGACGGACCAGCCACGGGTGCCGCCCCGCCAGTCGCCCTCGTTGGCGGTGGCCAGGTAGCGGTCGTCCACCCAGGCCACGGCGTCGGGCTCGCGGGGCACGTCGGTGATCGAGCCGGTCAGCTCGATCTTGCCGTCCTTGACGGTGTCGATGCCGCTGACCGTGGCCGTGCCGGCGCTGAAGGCCCGGGTGATCCGGCCGGTGGGCAGGTCCACCAGGACGATGCCGTTGTTCTCCTGGAGGGTGACCGCGAGCTGGTTGCGCTCGTTGATCGAGACGTACTCGGGTTCCGGGTCGGTGGGTTCGGTGATCCCGGCGGCGACCAGCGCCGGCAGGGCCTGCCCGTCGGCGGCGGTCAGCGGCACGGTCCGCAGCTTCCACCGCTGCGGCGTCGCCCTGCCGTCGAGGTCGAGGATCTGCACGAAGCCGGCGGGGGCCTGCGGCAGGTCGCCCTTCTTGCGGCCGGGCGGGGTGGCGTCCTCGTCGCGCTCGTTCTCGATCGCGATCGCCGCGTACCGCTGGTCGTGGCTGATGGCGATCGAGTCCGGCTGGCCGCCGAGGTCGATGCTGCGTACCCGCTGGCGGGTGGCCAGCTCGATCACGTCGAGGCGGCCGGAGGGTGCGGTGTAGCTGGCGCTGGTGTTGACCACGACCAGGACGTACCGGCCGAGGACCGCCACCGAGGTGGGCTCGTCCTCGGCGTCGCCGAGCTGGGCGAGGGAGAGCGTGCCGAGCCCGCGCGGCCGGTCCGGGCGGGAGATGTCGAGGAAGCCGATCCGGCGTGCCGCCGCGTCGGTGTAGACCAGGGTGCGGCCGTCGGGGCTGACCGCCGAGATCTCGGCGACCGTCGCGGTCGCCGGGTCCTCGCCAGCCGGCCGGTTCTGGAACACGGGGTAGGTGGCGGTGCGGTCGAAGGTGCGGACCCCGGCGGGGTGGTGCCGTCCGGCGTCCGCGGGGCCGGCGGCGGCGGAGCCGGTGATGGCCAGCGTGCCGGTGATGGCCAGCGCGGCGGCGGCGATGCCGGCCGTCGGGGTGAGGGTGCGTTTCGGTGTCACGTCGTCCTCCGTCTGTTCGGACTGCGACGGAGGCTGGCACGCAGGGCCGAGCGGGAGCTGGACCGGCCGTGAACGGCGGGCGAACAACCTCAGGCCAGGCCCTGCGTGGGCGCGACGACCGGTGGGAGGAGGCGGGACCTCAGCAGGTGGTGTTGCCGCCCGGGACCCAGCCGTCGATCGCCGGGTCCTCGGCGCCGTGGCCGTAAATCCAGACGTCGTCGTCCTCGGCCCAGACCTGGCCGTGCCAGCGGAAGCCCCGCCCGGCGGTCAGGGTCCGCAGGACCTGGGCGTGCGGGGCGGCCCGCAGCCAGGTGTTCTGGGTCAGGTTGCAGACGATGCCCCACGCGTCGCTCGCCGAGGCGGCCGTGGGGGCCACGGCGGAGCCGGCGAGGCCGACGGTGGCGACCGTCAGCGCGGACAGGATTCGGCGCTTCACTCTGCTCCCTTCGGGCGGGTGTCGGTGACGGTCCCCGATTGTGCCACTGTGGACCGACACCGGCGTGTCAAGTCGGCGAGGTGGCGGTATCCCGGCGGCCGGATACCGCCACCCCGCCGACATGGGGGTCGGTCAGGCAGGCGTCAGCCGAGCGCGGCGGCGAACATGCCGGGCTCGTAGGAGCCGCCCCGCTGGTGCACGATCACGGCCAGCCGGTTGGCGGCGTTGATCAGGGCGACCAGGCAGACCAGCGCGGCGATCTGGTCGTCGTCGTAGTGCTTGCGCACCTGGGCCCAGGTCTCGTCGGACACGCCCTGGTGGGCGTCGGCGAGCCGGCTGCCCTCCTCGGCGAGCGCCAGCGCGGCCCGCTCCGCCTCGGTGAAGACCGTCGACTCGCGCCAGGCGGCGACCAGGTGCAGCCGGACCTGGCTCTCACCGGCGGCGGCCGCCTCCTTGGTGTGCATGTCGATGCACCAGCCGCAGCCGTTGATCTGGCTGGCCCGCAGCGACACCAGTTCCTGCGTGGCCTTCGGCAGCGGCGACTGGTTGATCACCATGCCGGCGTTGGCGAACCGCTTGGCGAACCTCGCGGCCAGCTCGTTGCTGAACAGGTCGAATCGGGTGTCCATGGCTTCCGTCCTTCGCTCGTTCGCTTCGTTCGTCCGCTCGTGCAGTGGGACGAACACGAGATGCCGGTGGCCGGCTCCCCGTGACGTCCGGGCGCGGGTGACGATCGCCACAGGCGGAGGTGTCACACGACGGCGGGGTCCGGCGTCTGATGGGCGACGCAGCCGAAAGCGAAGCGACGCAGCCGAGAGCGAACGGGGGCCACCCATGGCGGGCACGCCACACACCGCAGCCGACACCGGCCGGGACGCCGGGCTGCCGGACCGGGCCACGGAGGCGTTCCTCGCCCACCGGAACCTGCTGTTCACCGTCGCGTACGAGCTGCTCGGCTCGGCCGCCGACGCGGAGGACGTCCTCCAGGAGACGTGGCTGCGGTGGGCGGGCGTCGACCTCGACGCGGTGCGGGACCCCCGTGCCTACCTGGTCCGGATCACCACCCGCCAGGCGCTCACCCGGCTGCGTACGCTCGGCCGCCGCCGGGAGTCCTACGTCGGCCCCTGGCTGCCCGAACCGCTGCTCACCGCGCCCGACGTGGCCGAGGACGTCGCGCTGGCCGACAGCGTGTCGATGGCGATGCTGCTGGTGCTGGAGACCCTCGGGCCGACCGAACGGGCCGTGTTCGTGCTGCGCGAGGTGTTCGACCTCGGGTACGACGAGATCGCCGAAGCCGTCGACAAGAGCCCCACCGCGGTCCGGCAGATCGCGCACCGGGCCCGGGCGCACGTCGCGGCGCGCCGGCCGCGCCGGGTCGTGCCGGCGGCCGAGACCCGCACCGTGCTCGACGCGTTCCGGCGGGCGGTCGAAACCGGCGACCTCCAGAGCCTGCTCGACCTGCTCGCCCCGGACGTCGTCCTGCTCGGCGACGGCGGCGGAGTCAAGCAGGCCGTCCTGCGGCCCATCGTGGGCGCCGACAAGGTGGCCCGGCTGCTCACCGGCGGGTGGGGCAAGGTCGCTGGTGTCACGGCGCTGCTGCCGACGCAGGTCAACGGCAGCCCGGCGCTCGTCATCCGGCTCGACGGGGAACTCGACACCGTGCTGGCCGTGCGCGTCGACGAGGGCCGCATCGGCGGGCTCTACGCCGTACGCAATCCGGAGAAGCTGTCGCACATGGCGCGGGAGACCAGGCTGAGCCGCTGAGCCGGTCGCACCGGCGTCAGTCCACGCTGGGCAGCGGCGGGCCCAGGACGTCGTCGGCGTCGACGATCGTGTACGCGTAGCCCTGCTCCGCCAGGAAGCGCTGCCGGTGCGCCGCGTACTCGGTGTCGATCGTGTCCCGGGACACCACCGTGTAGAAGTGCGCCTGCCGCCCGTCAGCCTTCGGCCGCAGCACCCGGCCCAGCCGCTGCGCCTCCTCCTGCCGCGACCCGAACGTGCCCGACACCTGGATCGCCACCGCCGCCTCGGGCAGGTCGATGGAGAAGTTGCCGACCTTCGAGATCACCAGTGTGCGCACCTCGCCGGAGCGGAACGCGTCGAACAGCCGCTCCCGCTCCTTGTTCGTGGTGGACCCCTGCACGATCGGCGCGTCCAGGTATTCGCCGAGCTGGTGCAGCTGGTCGATGTACCCGCCGATGACGAGCACCTGCTCGTCCGGGTGCCGGTCGACCAGCGCCCGCACCACCGGCAGCTTCGTGCGGGCGGTCGCCGCCATCCGGTAGCGCTCCTCCGCCTCCGCCGTCGCGTACGACATCCGCTCGGCGTCCGTGAGGGTCACCCGTACCTCGGTGCACTGCGCCGGGGCGATCCAGCCCTGCTGCTCGATGTCCTTCCACGGCGCGTCGTACCGCTTGGGCCCGATCAGGCTGAACACGTCGCCCTCCCGGCCGTCCTCGCGGACCAGGGTCGCGGTGAGGCCGAGGCGGCGGCGGGCCTGGAGGTCCGCGGTGAACCGGAAGATCGGCGCGGGCAGCAGGTGCACCTCGTCGTAGACGACCAGGCCCCAGTCGCGGGCTCCGAACAGGTCCAGGTGGGTGAACGCGCCGCCCCGCCGCGAGGTGAGCACCTGGTACGTGGCGATGGTGACCGGCCGGATCTCCTTGCGCTCGCCGCTGTACTCGCCGATCTCCTCCTCGGTCAGCGAGGTGCGGGCGATCAGCTCCCGCTTCCACTGCCGCCCGGCGACCGTGTTGGTGACCAGGATCAGCGTGGTGGCCTTCGCCTCGGCCATGGCCGCCGCCCCGACGAGGGTCTTGCCCGCGCCGCAGGGCAGCACCACCACGCCGGACCCGCCGGCCCAGAACGCCTCCACGGCCTCCCGCTGGTACGACCGCAGCGTGAACGGCTTGCCGCCGTCCTTGCCGGCCTCGGCCAGCTCGATGGGGTGCGCCTCGCCGTCGACGTACCCGGCGAGGTCCTCCGCCGGCCAGCCCAGCTTCAGCAGCGCCTGCTTGAGCCGCCCCCGCTCCGACGGGTGCACCGCGATCGTGTCGTCGTCGAGCTTCGCGCCGAGCATCCCGGCCAGCTTCTTGCTCTTGGCGACCTCGATCAGCACCACCCGGTCGAGGGCGCGCAGCACCAGGCCGTGCGCCGGGTCGTTGGCGAGCTGGAGCCGGCCGTACCGGTCCATCGTCTCGGCCACGTCGACCAGCAGCGCGTGCGGCACCGGGTAGCGGCTGAACTTCAGCAGCGCGTCCACCACGGCCTCGGCGTCGTGGCCGGCGGCGCGGGCGTTCCACAGGCCCAGCGGGGTCAGCCGGTAGGTGTGCACGTGCTCCGGCGAGCGCTCCAGCTCGGCGAACGGGGCGATCGCCATCCGGCAGGACTGGGCGTCGGGGTGGTCGATCTCCAGCAGCAGCGTCTTGTCCGACTGCACGATCAGTGGTCCACCGCTCACGCCGGCGTCCTCTCTTTGGCCTGGTCAGGGGCCGGGTCGGGGCGGCTGCCCCACCCCGGACCGACCATCCAGTGTTGCACGAAGGCCGAATGGAGCCGAAAATTCGGACACCAGGTGCAACCATTCCGGTACGTCCGGCGTCTAGGCAGTGGGACGACCGACCCGGGGAGGCCCCATGAGACAGGTTCGCTTCAGCGCCCGGGTCGTCGCCCTGGCCGTGGTCACGCTGGTCGGCGTCGGTGCGTGCACGCCCGAACGTCAGGCCGACCCGGGTGGCCGTGGAGGAGGGCTCGCCCAGGCCGGCTCGGCGGAACGGGAAACGGGGGCGGGCGGCTCGTCCGGCTCCGACCAGCGGACCCGGCCGGAACCGAAGCCCACCCGCACGAAGGCCAAGCCGAAGCCGAAGCCCAGCCCGACGAAGGCGAAGCCGAAGCCCGCGCCGAAGCCGACGGCGGCCGGGTGCCCGCTGGGCGAGCACCAGCGCGAGGTGGAGACCTACCTCGCCCGGCTGGGCGGTTTCGGGCGGGTGACCGTCGACGGCCGCCAGTCCGCCGCCGACTGCGCCGCCATCAAGAAGTTCCAGCAGCGCTACGACATCCGCCCCGCCGCCGGCCGCGCCGGCCCCACCACGTACGACGTGGCGAAGCGCCTCGCCACCACCGACACGAAGCGCTGCAAGGCCGCCTCCTCCGGCACCACGTTCTGCATCGACCTGACCCGGCAGACCACCTGGGCGCTGCGCGGCGGCAAGGTGGTGTGGGGCCCGACGGTGACCCGCACCGGCATGAAGGGCTACGCCACGCCCGCCGGCACCTTCACCATCAACTACCGCAACATCAAGGAGTGGTCCGACCCGTACGAGGTGTGGCTGCCCTACTGGCAGCACTTCACCCAGGGCATGGGCTACCACCAGACCACCACCTACCTGCACGACAAGTCGATCGGCTCGCACGGCTGCGTCAACCTGCTCCCCGCCGACGCCCGCCGCGCCTGGGAGCTGGGCAAGGTCGGCAGCCGGGTGGTCCTCTTCGGCCGCCGGCCCGGCACGTGACCACCGACGACGATCCTGCGCCGGCCGGCGCGGTCTCGGCGGCGGCCCTGCTCGGATACGCGACGGCCGCCGTGCTCCTCGTCGGCTGGTTCCTCTACGGCTGGCTGGTCCAGCGGCAGGGTTTCGTCGCCTCCGTCGGCGAGTCCGCCGGGGCCGGGTTCGCCCTGCTGCTGGCCGTCTCCGTGGTCGGCACCGTGCGCCGCAGCCGCCGCTGACGGCCACCCGTCGGCAGCAACGCCCTTCCCGGCGGCCGGGCGGCTCAGGAGCCCTCCAGCACCGCCGCGGTGATCCGGTGCAGCGCGAAGGTGTGCAGCATCTCCGTGCGCTCGTCCTCGGCGCGCAGATAGCCCGCCCCGATCGACACCGGCCGGACGAGGCGCGACGCGGTCGCCCCGTGCGCGTCGACGTAGCCCACCCAGACCAGCGCCTTGTCCCGCACCGCCTGCTGCAGCACGGCCAGGGCGTCGGCGTGGCCGTGCACCGGGGCCGGGCCGGTGCGCGTCGCCGTGCCGCGCACCACCGCCGGGGCCCGCCGGGCGGCCCGCGCCGCCGCCTCGCCCCGCCGGATCTGCTCCACCACCCCCAGCAGCCGGGGCAGGGCCAGCTTCGGCGACGCCAACGGATCCACCGTACGGCCCACCGGGGCCCGCCCGGGAGCCCGCCGGGTCTTCGGCCGCGACAGCACCGCCGCCCCGGCGGCGTCCTCCGGCACCGGGGCGTACCCGGCGTCGCGCAACGCCAGCAGCATCCGGTTCACCTGGTAAGGCGTGACCAGCACCGTCGGGGCCAACCTCCGGAACGCCAGCGCCTCCAGCCGCCGGTCGGCGAGCACCTCCGCCAGCAGCGCCTCGTCGTCGCTGCGCACGTACCCACCGGCGGAGCCGACCCGCAGCCCGCCGTGCCTGCGCGCGACGTCGTCCACCAGGTACGTCAGCCCCTGCGGCACCGGCGTGCGGGACCGGCGGCGGAACAGGTCGTGCAGGTCGTCGGCCGAGTAGCCGGCGTCCAGGGCCCGGCGCACGCTGGCCGTGGTGACCCGGTGCACGCTCGCCCCGCCCGCCGACTCGTGCTCGGCCACCACCTCCAGCTCCCCGGCGAGCGCCGGGTCGGGCGGGCCGGGCACCACCACCGTCAGGTCGGCCTGCACCAGGAAGTGGTCGACCGGCGCGGGCAGCAGCCCGTCGAGCGCCCGCACCGCCGTGGACGGGTCCTCTGCGTCGGCGCGCAGCCCCAGCGGGTCGTCCCCGCCCCGCTCGTCGACCTCGGCCACGTCGGCCAGCAGCAGCCGCCCGTACGAGGTGAGCGCCCCGAGCCCCGTCACGCCCAGCCGGGCCGCCTCGACCAGCGCCTCCCGGTGCGCGGCCTCCCGGCCCCGGCTGCGCCGGGGGGCCCGCCAGTCGAGCAGCCCCAGCACCTCCTCCGGGGTGGGCGCGACGGCCGGGTCCAGGTCGGCCAGCACCGCCAGCACGGCCCGGCGGGCGGCCGGCGCGCCGGCCCGTTCCGCCTCCGGCGAGAGGGCGCCGATCGGGCGGTCCCGGTCGTCGCGCTGCCCGACGAGGCCCACCTGCCGGGTCATCAGCAGCCACGCCCGGGCCAGTTGCTCCCAGCGCCGGGCCAGCGACATGGCCCGCCACACCTCGTACCCGCCGCTGGGCAGGACCTGCTGGTCCGCGCCGTACCGGGCGGTCGTCGCCCCGGGCAGCTCCAGCTCGCCGGCCAGCCCCGCCGCGTACGCCACCTCCAACAGCAGGGCGGTCGTCGCCTCGTCCAGGGCGAGGGCCTTTGCCAGCCGGCGCAGGTCGCGCACCCCGATCCCGCCGGAGCGCAGCACCGGGGCCGGCTCGGCGGAGAGCAGCTCCAGCAGCGCCTCGGTGTGCCGTACCACCTCCATGGTCTGCCCGGCCCCGGCCGAGTCGACGGCCTTCGCCTCCCGCGCGACGGCGGCCACCGGCGGGGGGCTGGCGCGCAGCGGCCCGAGGGGGCCGCTGTCGCGGCGCAGCAGCAGGCCGACCTCGCGGGGCAGCTCCACCGTGCCGGCGGACACCGCCACCAGCAGCCGGTTGTCGACCAGCCAGCGCACCGGCGACCCGGTGGGCGCGCCGCCGTTGGTCGGGTCCGGCGGCACGCTGTGCTCCGCGCCGAGCGGCGGGGCCTGGAGCGCGCCCGGGGGCACGCTGCCCACCGGCGGGCCGGCGGCGAGCCGGTCCAGGATCGCCCGGGCCGACGGGGGCGCGGCCAGCAGCGTGCGGCGCAGCTTCGCCGGGTCCGCGCAGAGGGCCGCCGCGCGCGCGTCCAGCTCCGTCGCGGGCCGGCCCAGCCCCGCCGGGTACGGGGCGACCTCGTCGACGCCGTCCACCACGCGCAGGGCGTGCTCGGGCCCGTACAGCAGGAACAACGCCCGCAGCTTGTTCACCGCGCCCCGGATGGTGGCCGGGGCGGGCGGGCGCGGGCCGGCGGTGGCCATGGCGAGGACGGCCTCGGTGGAGGTGGTGCCGTCGCCCGGGTCCCGGCTGAGCCGGGCGGCGTCGAGGACCTGGAGGGTGAACTGGTCCAGCCCGTCCAACGCCCGGGCCACCGACACCCGGGACTGGGCCCGGACCGCGAGCGCGGACACGTCGGCCGGCACGGGCACGACGAGGTCCGGCCGGAGCTGGAGCAGGGCGGCCAGGGACTCGTCGGGCAGCGTCCGCAGGTGGTCGGCGAGTGAGGTCGTCATCGTCGTTCCACGCTAGCCCGGGTCGGGGTCTGCGCGCCCCTCGGACGTCCGGCTGGACCGGCGCGGCCGGGTAGGTTCTCGGCATGCCCCCGCTCACCGTCGGTTTCGACCTCGACATGACCCTCGTCGACTCCCGCCCCGGCATCGCCGCGGCGTACCGGGCGCTGACGGCGCGCACCGGCGTACCCGTGGACGCCGACGCGGCGGTGTCCCGGCTGGGCCCGCCGCTGCGGGTGGAGATCGCCCGCTGGTTCCCGCCCGAGCGGGTCGATTCGGCCGTCGAGGCGTTCCGCGAGCTGTATCCGGCGTACGCGATCACCCCGACCGTGCCGATGCCCGGCGCGGTGGAGGCCATCGCGGCCGTGCACGCCCACGGCGGCCGGGTCGTGGTCGTCACCTCGAAGCTGGGCCGGCTCGCCCGGCTGCACCTGGACCACCTCGGGCTGGCCGTCGACGAGCTGGCCGGCGACCTGTTCGCCGAGGGGAAGGCGACGGCGCTGCGCGCGCACGGCGCGACCCTGTACGTCGGTGACCACACCGCCGACATGGTCGCCGCCGCGGCGGCGGGCGTGCCGGGCGTGGCGGTCGCCACCGGCCCCTGCTCGGCCGAGGAACTGCGCTCGGCCGGGGCCAGCCTGGTCCTGGCCGACCTCACCGGATTCCCGGCGGCGCTCGCCACCATGATCCGGCTAGCCTTGGAGCAGTAGACGTCTCAAGTGAAGCAGGGGTTCTCAGGTGCCGACGGGTCGAGTGAAGTGGTATGACGCGGCCAAGGGATACGGGTTCGTCACCAGCGACGAGGGTGGCGACGTGTTCCTGCCGAAGGGCGCGCTGCCGGCGGGTGTCACCGACCTCAAGGGTGGGCAGCGGGTCGACTTCAGCGTGGTGGACAGCCGCCGGGGCGCCCAGGCGATGGGGGTCAAGCTGCTGGAGGCCCCGCCGTCGGTGGCGGAGCTGCGCCGCCGGCCGGCGGAGGAGCTGCACGGCCTCGTGGAAGACATGATCAAGGTGCTGGAGGCGAAGGTCCAGCCGGACCTGCGGCGGGGGCGGTTCCCCGACAAGAAGACGGCGCAGAAGATCGCTCAGCTGGTCCACGCGGTGGCGCGCGAGCTGGAGGTCTGAGGGCCGGCGGTCCGGGGCACGAGCCCGGCGTCGGCGGCCCGGCCCAGCAGCGCCTCTACGGCGGCGAACCCCGCGTCTCCCAGGTCCGCGGTGAACTCGTTGACGTAGAGGCCGATGTGCCGGTCCACCACGTCGGGCTCCATCTCCTGCGCGTGGGAGAGCACGTATGGCCGGCTGGCCTCCGGGTCGGCCCACGCCTGGCGCACCGACTCGCGGATCCAGCCGGCCGCCTCGACCGGGTCGACCGCGCCCTTGCGGGCGAGGATCGCGCCGAGCGGGATGGGCAGCCCCGTGTCGCCCTCCCACCACTCGCCGAGGTCGACCAGGGCGGTCAGCCCGTGTCGCTGGTAGGTGAACCGGGCCTCGTGGATCACCAGACCGGCGTCGTACCGGCCGGCGGCCACCGCCGGCATGATCTCGTGGAACGGGACCACCTCGATCCGCGCCGGCGGGCGCTCGGCCGACCAGAGCCGGAACAGCAGATACGCCGTGGTCCGGTCCCCGGGCACCGCCACCGTCGCCCCGCCCAGGTCGGCGGCACCGGCCCGCCCGCTGCCGGCCTGGTCGGGCCGGGTCAGCACCAGCGGCCCGCAGCCCCGGCCGAGCGCACCCCCGCAGGGCAACAGGTGGTAGTCCTCCAGCAGCCACGGCAGCGCCGCGTAGCTCACCTTCACCAGGTCGAACGCGCCCCGCTCGGCGGCGGTGTTCGTGACATCCACGTCCGCGTAGGTCACCTCGACGGGCGGCGCGCCGGGCACCCGGCCGTGCACCAGGGCGTCGAAGACGAACGTGTCGTTGGGGCAGGGCGAGATCGCCAGGGTGAGCGTCACGCCCCCACCGTATCCCCGCCCCCGCCACCGGGTTCTCTGCGCCCTGTGGAGCTGATGTCGTGGACGACTCGGCCAGCCGCCGGGTCGCACCGCGCCGGGGTGCCTCGGCCGGCGGCCCGGCACAGGGGAGGAGAGACGCACGCCCTCAGCTTGTCAATCTAACGTTGACACGTGACGATCGAGCTGACGCAGTTGACCGAGGTCGCCGCGGCCCGGGCCCGGCTGGACGAGCGGGAACTGGAACTGATCGACCGAGCGCGCCATGCCGGTGCCACCTGGGCGCGGATCGCGGCGGCCCTCGGCCTCGGCAGCCGGCAGGCTGCGGAGCAGCGCCGGCAGCGTCTGGTGGCCGTGCGGCGGTCGCGGCGACAGGAGCGGGACCTCGGGTACGCGACGCGGATCGCGGCGATCCGGAGCGTGGTTCTGGCGCTTCATCGGTGGATCGAGGCGGACCGACGGTGGGACGTGCGGTTCCGGCGTGCGGCGCTCGTGCGCAAGACGGTGGAGGCGGCGGTCGACGCCGAACCGGGCCCGTTGCACTCGTTGGCGGTGCTGCTGGCGGTGGATCTGACAGACGCCGGAGCCGAACTCCCCGTGTCGGTACGGGCGGTCGCAAGCCGCCTCGACGATCTCTTGTCAACGAAAGCTTGACAGATCCTGAAGGCGTTGCCTCGGCATCACTCAAGGGTGAGGATTTGAGTCGTCTCGACTCAACCCTGGAGGGCCGATGCGCCGTAATGCCGGGCTGTTCGTGGCGATCTCGCTGCTGTCCGGCTTCGGCAGCAGCGCCATGTCGCTGGTCGCCGGAATCTGGCTCCTGGACCTCACGGGATCGACCAGCCGGGCGGCTCTCGCCGGGCTCTGCGTCTATGCCCCCGTCCTCGCCGGTCCCTGGCTGGGGGGCCTGCTCGACCGCGCACCGAGGCGACCGCTGGTCATGGCGGTCAACCTCGCTCTGGCCGCCGTCCTGCTCAGTCTCCTCACGGTCCGGGGGGCGGATCGGGCCTGGCTCATCTACCTGACGTCCTGCGCCTACGGCATCAGCTATGTGCTGATCGACGCGGGCGAGACGGCGTTGCTGCCCGCCGCACTGTCACCTGCGCAACTCGGGAACGTCAACGGCTGGCGGTCCAGTGCCAAGGAGGGAATGAAGCTGGTGGCGCCCCTGGCCGGCGCGGGGCTCTACGCGTGGCGCGGGGGTCACGCGGTCGTTCTGCTCAGCGTGGCGCTGCCGGTTCTGGTTGCCGTCCTGTACGCGGCCGTGCGCCTGCGGCAGCCGCCACCCGACCCGCAGACCGAGCGGCGCCGCGGCTCGGGTGCGGGCCTCACCGTCCTGCTCGCGCAGCGGGCGACGCGCGTCACCGTCGTCCTCGCCGCCGTGTCGATCGCCATGTCCGGCTTCACCACCGCCGCCAACTACGCGGTCGTCACCGAGGAGCTGGACCTACCGGCGACGTTCCTCGGCGTGCTGCTCAGTGCGCAGGGTGCCGGTTCCGTCGTCGGCGGCCTGGGCGTGGGGCGGCTCGTCGCCCGGTGGAGCCCGGTCGCCGTGGCCGTCGCCGGCACGACGCTGTTCGCCTTCAGCTGCCTGGCGCGTTGCCTGCCCTGGTGGCCCGCCATGGTGGCGGCCTCGGTGGTCGCCGGCATCGGCCTGCCCTGGGCCCTGGTCGCCGCGGTGACCGCGGTGCAGACCCACACGCCTGCGGCGATGCTCGGCCGGGTGTCCGGGACGGCCAACACCGCGATGTTCGGTCCGATCGTGCTGGCGATTCCCCTGGGCTCCGCCGCCGTCCACCTCGGGGACCGTGTGACGCTCACCGCAGCCGCCGCGATCTGCCTGGCCACCGCCGTGGGCGGAGCCGTCCGCCCCCTGAATCGGCAGAAGGCCGGGGACGCTTCGGCGGCGGGACTCACCAGCGGCGAGACCGCGCCGTCCCGCACGGCCGCACTCTGACCAGGGCCAAGGTCAATGCCGTGCCGCCCGTGCCGCGACCGTGCGGCCTGCCCACGACAACTGGTTCGGACGCCGGGCGCGATGTCGCAAACGACTCAGCTCCAAAGCGCCCAGAACAAGGTAGCGATCCCCCAACGGGCCGCGTTATCCACAGGTTGTCCACAGCTCGACGAGGGCTGTTGATGGGCGGGTGGGCCGACGGCAGCATCGAGGTGTGGACGAGACGGCGGAACCCTTACCCCTGGGCGGACTGCTCCGCGCGTTGCGCCGTCGGGCGGACCTGAGCCAACGCCAGCTAGCCGAGAGAGCCGGCGTGCCCCAGGCCACGCTCGCGCGGATCGAGTCGGGGCGGGCGGCCGACCCGCACTTCCGGACAGTGGAGCGATTGGTGCGCGCGGCCGGGGGCCGGCTGGTGATCGGTGCACCGGACGCGCATGGGCCCGACGGGTTGCCCGACGGCCCGGTCGCGGTGCCGGGGGTGCCGCACGACGGGCTGCGGGACGAGGCGGGGCGGCGGTACCCGGCGCACCTGGACGCCTGGGAGGTGCACGATCCGAAGGACTGGCCGGGCGCCTGGTGGGCGCAGTGGTGGAAGCTGCCGCCGGAACGGTTCCCGCGGCCGGTGCCGGCGGCCACGTACGAGCTGAGCCGCCGGCACCGGGACCAGCGCCGGTGGGCGGACCGGATCCGCCGCGAGGTCGCGGTGCGCCGCGCGACCGAGGGCGGGCTGCCTGGGACGTGCTGGCGGTTCGTGGCGGAGTTGCCCGACGGCCGCCTGCTCGGTGAGCTACGCGCCCACGAACGCGACCCGCGGTTGCTCTACGGCGACCTGATCGATGCCGGGGAACGGGAGGTCGTGCTGGACGGCGTGCTGGTGGCCGGGGCGTGTCGCCGGCTGGGGATCGGGCGGCGGCTGGTGGAGGAGTTGACCGCGGAGATGGGCCGGGCCGGGATCCGGGTGGCGCACGCCGTGGCCGACTTCGAAGGCGTCGAGCTGCTGAACGCCTGCGGATACCGGATCGAGGGGCGTGGGCACTACGCGATGCGCCTCGACCGTTCGTGGCTCGGTCCTGCGCTCTCTGGCCCGGTGCCGCTCCAGCCCTAGCCCAGCGCCGCCGCGGCGGCCGTGAGGGCGGCGAACGCCTCACGCATCCGCCACGCGCCGCGGTCCCGGGGGCCGATCGGGTTGGAGACGGTGCGCAGCTCCGCGAAGGGCAGGCCGGCCTGGGCGGCGGCGACGGCCACGCCGTACCCCTCCATGGCCTCGGCCACCGCGTCGGGGTGCCGGTCGGCGAGCGCGGCGGTGCTGGCGGCGGTGCCGGTGACCGTGCTGACGGTGAGCACCGCGCCGACCGTGGCCGCCGGCAGGGCCGCACGCAGGGCGGCCAGCAGGCCCGGGTCGGCGGCCACGGCGGTGCCGCCGCCGAGCAGTTCGGGGGGCATGCCGAGCTGGTCCACCGGGATGAAGCCGGCCGGCGACTCGGCACCGAGGTCGGCCGCGACGCTGCGGCTGGCCAGCACCGTCGCGCCGACGGCCGCCCGGCCGACGAAGCCACCGGCGATGCCCGCGCTGACCACGGCCGCGTACGGGCGGCCAGCGGCCTCGGCGAGCGCCAGCAGCCGGGCGGTGGCCGCCCCGGCGACGGCCGGGCCCACGCCCACGGGCACCACGGTCACGGGCACCACGGTCACCTCGGCGACGGCCGGCGAAGCCGCGGGCGGCGCGGCCGTGGGCGGCGACGCGGGCAGGCCGGCGCGGATCGCCTCGGCCTCGGCCGGTACCGCCGTCACCACGAGCAGGCCGGTCACGCCAGGGGCCCTCGGGGCTCCCGGCGGGTCTCCTCGTCGGCCGCGCCCGCGCCGCCGGCACCGGCGACCGCGGAGGAGGGCCGGTAGACGTGGTAGCCGGGCGGGGCGGAGGAGGCGGGCGCGGGCGAGGTGGGGGCGACGTCCGTCACCGGGTCGTGCGCTACCCGGTCGTGCTTGATCGGGTCGTCGGGTGCCGCGCGGTCTCCGGTGGCCGGCTTCCCGGCCGGGTCCTCGACCGGCTCGTCGGCCAGCTCGTCGTCGCCGAGCGGGCGGCCGAGCAGCCGCTGGTCGCGGAGCTTGCCGGCGACGTACGCGCCCCGGGCGGCGGCGAGCACGCCCACGCCGGCGGCCACGGCGATGCCCAGCCGGCCGTCGAACGGGACCAGGCCGAGCGCGCCGCCGGCCACGAAGGCGAGCATCAGCGCCGTCTCCGAGTGGGCGAACGAGCTGGCGCGCAGCCGCTCCGGAATGCGTTCCTGGATGGAGGCGTCGACCGCGAGCTTCGCCACGCCGCTGGCCAGCGTGGCGACCAGGCAGAGCAGGGCCACCATCGGCAGCGAGAACTGGATCGTGGCGAGGACGGCGGTGCCGGCCACGATGATCGTGCTGCTGGACTGGATCGCGGTGGGGCGGTGGATGCGCAGCCGGGTGCCGATCGCGGTGGCCAGGAAGCTGCCCACCGCCAGCGCCCCGCCGACGAGGCCGAGCGCCATCTCCGCGCTCAGCTCGCGCCCGAAGAAGTCGGTGGTCAGGTCGCCCTTCTTCAGCGCGAACGCGAGGAAGAGCAGCAGGAAGCCGTATACGACGCGGAGCAGCGCCGCGCCGAGCAGGCTGGCGATGACGAGGCGGCCGGACGGCCGGCCACGCCCCAGCGGGCGGTCCCCGGCGGCCCGCCGGCCCAGGGAGCGCAGCGGGCGGGGCACCCGCTCGGGCGGCTCGGAGTCGGCCCGGGGCGGAAGCCGCAACGCGATCACCATGCCGACCAGGAAGATCACCGAGGCGACCCGCAGCGGCCACTGCGGCCCGAACCAGAACGCGGCCAGCCCGATCGGGGCGACGAGCGCGCCGGCCACCGTGCCGTAGACGCTGGCCCGCGCGCCGACCTGGGACAGGCCGAGGCCCTCGGGCAGCAGCCGGGGCACGGCCGCCGAGCGGGCCACGCCGTACGCCCGGGAGAGCGCGAGCACCCCGAAGGCCGCCGGGTAGAGGCCGAAGCCGTGCATGTAGTCGGAGATCAGCCAGGCCAGGAAGGCCCGGCCGAGCATGGTGGCGGCGAGCGCGTACCGCCGGCCGTGCCGGAAGTGGTCCAGCAGCGGGCCGACCACCGGCGCGAGCATGGCGAACGGCACCATCGTGACCAGCAGGTAGAGCGCGACCTTGCTGCGCGCCTCGCCGAGGGGGACGTTGAAGAAGATCGTCCCGGCGAGGCCGATCGCGATCAGCGTGTCCCCCGCACAGGAGAGGGCGTGCAGGTCGAACAGGCGCACCATGCCGACCTCACCGCCCGCGCCCCGGGCCCGGGCCGAGCCGGCCTGGCGGGTCATCCAGCGCCCGCCGCGCGCGGAGCCGCGCAGCAGGAGGCGGACGGCACGGATGCCGGTGCCGACGGTCCGCCCCAGCATGGACCTATCGGAGCGGGAGAACAACGGCATGTGCACCATCCTCGCCCATGTACCCCACCCCCGCGCCAGCACCGCCGGAGAACGACCTTGCGGGGAGTGCCTGTTGGTCTTCGTCACCCATGGGGAACAATGGACGGGTGACCAGGCCCGCCTCCGCTCGTGCCGCCCGCCTCGACCAGGTCTGCGCCGCCGCCGTCGAGGTGGCCCGCGACGCCATCACCGAGGTGGAGCCGTCCGACGTCGGCGACCACCTCCAGGCGGTCGCCGAGGCGGACCGGGTCGTCACCCACTACTTCGAGTGCCGGCTGTCCGGCTACCGGGGCTGGCGGTGGGCGGTCACGGTGACCCGGGTGCCGCGCAGCCGCAAGGTCACCGTCTGCGAGACGGTCCTGCTGCCGGGGCCGGACGCGCTGCTCGCGCCGGGCTGGCTGCCCTGGCAGGAGCGGCTCAAGCCGGGCGACCTGGGCCCCGGCGACCTCCTGCCGACCCCGCCCGACGACGAGCGGCTCGCCCCGGGCTACGTCCTGTCCGACGACCCGGCGGTGGAGGAGACCGCCTGGGAGCTGGGCCTCGGCCGGCCGCGGGTGCTGTCCCGGGAGGGGCGCGGCGAGGCCGCGCAGCGCTGGTACGACGGCGACCACGGCCCCTCGGCGCCGATCTCCACCGCCGCCCCGGCCGCCGCCCGCTGCGGCACGTGCGGCTTCTACCTGCCGCTGGCCGGCGCGCTGCGGCAGGCGTTCGGGGCGTGCGGCAACTTCTACGCCCCCGACGACGGCCGGGTGGTCAGCGCCGACCACGGCTGCGGCGCGCACTCGGAGACGCTGGTCGAGACGCCCGAGAGCCCGGTCGACGAGCTGCCCACGGTCTACGACGACAGCGCCGTCGAGGCGGTGGCGGTGAGCCGGGCCCCGGGCTCGGTGGAGGCGACGGAGCCGGGCGAGCCGCACGGCCACCCTTGACCGGAGGGCTCAGCGGCGGGTGTCGGCGGGCTGACCGGCCCGCGCGGCGGCGCGGCGGCGACGGCGGTTGGCGTCGTGACGCATCATCACGGCGAGACCGGGGAAGCCCCAGAGAAAACCGGACAGGCAGATCCAGAGCCAGTCTTGGTGGCCGTGCTCGGTCAGCCAGCCACGGAAGAAGACCAGCAGCACCAGGCCGGCGACCGCCCAGGCGACCAGCCCGGCGACCGCGAACGGCACCATCGGCGGGTCGAGCGGCTCGGGCCGCGGCGGTTGCTCCTGTCGCACGGGGGCAAGCGTACGCGATCAACCTTCCCAGCTGGCCGCGTGATCTGCGACGATGCGCGCACCAGACGGATGATCACCTGCGAGGACCAGATGGCCATTGCGCCGCCGGACAACGGCACTCCACCCGATCCCGCTCACCCCCGCAACGCCTTCGACCGCTTCTTCGAGATCACCGCGCGCGGCTCGACACCGAGCCGGGAGGTGCGGGGCGGCCTGGCGACGTTCTTCACGATGGCGTACATCGTGGTGCTCAACCCGCTGATCATCGGCAGCGCCGTCGACGGCGACGGCAAGAAGCTGGCGATCCCGGCGCTGGCCGCCGCGACGGC
Source organism: Micromonospora sp. NPDC002575 (assembly GCF_042889525.1). Taxonomy (NCBI): domain Bacteria; kingdom Bacillati; phylum Actinomycetota; class Actinomycetes; order Micromonosporales; family Micromonosporaceae; genus Micromonospora; species Micromonospora sp. NPDC002575. The sequence goes on from NZ_JBIARA010000006.1 coordinate 68,814, forward strand.
GCTCGTCGCGGGCCTGATGACCATCCTGATGGGGGTCGTCGGCCGCTTCCCGATGGCGCTGGCCGCCGGCCTGGGCGTCAACGCGCTGGTGGCGTACGAGATCGCCCCGCAGATGACCTGGGCCGACGCGATGGGCCTGGTGGTGATCGAGGGTGTGCTCATCGCGATCCTGGTGCTCACCGGCCTGCGTACGGCGGTGTTCCGCTCGGTGCCCACGCAGCTCAAGACCGCGATCGGCGTCGGCATCGGCCTCTTCCTGACGATCATCGGACTGGTCGACGCCGGCTTCGTCCGGCGCATCCCGGACGTGGCGAACACGACCGTCCCGGTGGGGTTGGGCATCGGCGGCAAGATCGTGAGCTGGCCGATGCTGGTCTTCGTGGTGGGCCTGCTGGTCACGATCGTGCTGGTGGTGCGCCGGGTACGCGGCGCGATCCTGATCGGCATCCTCGCCTCGACAGTGCTGGCGATCGTCGTGGAGGCGGTGGCGAACGTCGGCCCGTCCTTCGTCAACGGCAAGCCCAACCCCAAGGGCTGGTCGCTGAACGTGCCGGAGCTGCCGAAGACGGTCGTGGACGTGCCCGACCTGTCGCTGCTGGGCAACTTCAACGTGCTGGACTCGTGGACCCGGGTCGGCTGGCTGGTGCCGCTGATGTTCGTCTTCACGCTGCTGATCACGGACTTCTTCGACACGATGGGCACGATGGTCGCGATCGGCCAGGAGGGGAGCATGCTCGACGAGCGGGGCACCCCGCCGCGGGCCAAGGAGATCCTGCTGGTCGACTCGATCGCCGCGGCGGCGGGGGGCGCGGCGAGCGTCTCCAGCAACACGTCGTACATCGAGAGCGCCGCCGGTGTCGCGGAGGGCGCCCGCACGGGCGCGGCCAACCTGGTCACGGGCGCGCTGTTCCTGCTGGCGATGTTCCTCGCGCCGCTGGCGGTGGTGGTGCCGTTCGAGGCGGCGTCGACGGCGCTGGTGGTGGTCGGCTTCCTGATGATGACGGCGGTGCGGACGATCGACTGGACCGACTACGAGATCGCGATCCCGGCGTTCCTCACGATCACCCTGATGCCGTTCACGTACTCGATCTCGAACGGCATCGGCGCGGGCGTCATCACGTACGTCGTGGTGAAGCTGGCGAAGGGCAAGGCCCGCGAGGTCCACCCCCTGCTGTACGCGGTGGCGGCGCTGTTCGTCCTGTACTTCCTGCGCGGGCCGATCGAGTCGGTCGTACTCTGACGCACCACGTGCCCGGGGGTCGGGGTGCCGGTCCGGTACCCCGACTCCCGGGGCGCACACCACCTGGTGAGCATGGTCATATCGGCTGTCGTTAGCCAGGCTCATTAGTTAGGCTAACTATCGTGACGGAGCGGACGGTGACGGCGAGACGCGTGCCACCGGCGCAGCTGGCTCCCCAGTTGCGTGATGCGATCACCCGGCTCAACCGGCGGGTCCGACAGGCCCGACCGGTCGGCGACCTGACGGTCACCCAGCTCTCCGCGCTCACCAGCCTCGTGCTGGCGGGCGCGCTGACGCCCCGGGAGCTGGCCGACGTCGAACGGGTGCAGCCGCCGACGATGACCAAGATCGTCGCGAAGCTGGAGGAGCGCGGCCTCGTGGGCCGCACCCCCCACCCGACCGACGGCCGGCAGGTCATCCTCTCGGCGACCGAGGGCGGCCGGGCCGTGCTCGACCAGTTCGAGCGGGCCCGCAACGAGTGGCTGGCCCGCCGGCTGGCCGAGCTGCCCGAGACCGACCGGGAGACCCTGCAACGGGCCGCCGAGATCCTTCAGCAGCTCGCCCGCGCCTGAGTCGCGCCCGCGCCCCACCGGGCGCCGGGCGTCGCCGCCGGGTCCGCGCCGTCCGCCGTCGATGAGGCGTACGAACGCGAGGAGGCGCATCCAGGGTGCAGGCGAAGCTGAGCACGATGTTCCAGTCACTGCAGGTCCGCAACTACCGGCTCTTCGCGTCCGGGCAGCTGATCAAACTGATCGGCGTCTGGATGATGTTCATCGCCCAGGACTGGCTCGTCCTCGAACTCTCCGACGACTCCGCCACCGCCCTCGGCGTGGTCACCGCCCTCCAGTTCACCCCGGTGCTGCTGCTCACCCTGCTCTCCGGGCGGCTCGCCGACCGGTACGACAAGCGCCTGCTCCTCTTCGTCGCGAACGCGTTCTGGACGGTGCTGTCGTTCGGGATGAGCCTGCTGGTGCTCACCGGCCTCGTCCGGCTCTGGCACGTCTTCGTCTTCGCCGCCCTGCTCGGCGTCGCCAACGCGGTGGAGACCCCCGTGCGGCAGGCGTTCGTCTCCGAGCTCGTCGGCACGTCGCTGCTGCCCAACGCGCTGTCGCTCAACGCTGCCGTGTTCAACTCGGCCCGCATCGTCGGCCCCGCCGTCGCCGGCCTGGCCATCGCCGCCGTCGACGTCGGCCCGGTCTTCCTGTTCACCGCGCTCAGCTCGCTGGGGCCGCTGGCCACCGTGATCCGGATGCGCCCCGCCGAGCTGCACCGCAAGGACCTCCTCCCGGTCGCCGAGCGGGACTCCGCCCGCGTCGTCGACGGCCTGCGCTACGTCGCCCGCCGCCCCGACCTGCTGCTGCCGATGGCCGTGATGTCGGTGATCGGGATGAGCCTGTTCAACTTCCAGCTCACCCTCGCCGCCCTGGCCAAGACCGTGTTCAACACCGGCGCAGCCTCGTTCGGCCTGTTCAGCACGGCGCTGGCCGTCGGCGCGCTCGCCGGGGCGCTGGCCGGCACCGGGCGGCGCAGCCGCCCCTCGGTGTGGCTGGTGCTCGGCGCGGCGGTCGGGTGCGCCGTCTTCGGCACCCTGGTCGGGCTCGCCCCGGCGTACTGGATGGTGGTGGCGCTGCTGCTGCCCGCCGGGTTCTTCATGGTCTTCTTCGCCCAGTCCGCGAACCAGCGGGTGCAGCTCGGCACCGACGCCGCGTTCCGGGGCCGGGTCATGGCGCTGTGGGTGCTGGTGTTCCTCGGCACCAACCCGGTCGGCGCACCGATCATCGGCTGGGTGGCCGAGCGGTTCGGCGCGGGGGCGAGCATCTGGATCGGCGGGCTGATCTCGCTGGCCACCGCCCTGCTGGCGCTCACCTGGCAGCTGCGCCGCTCGGGCGCCCGGCTGCGCCTGCGGGTGCTCCCGTCCCCCCGCTTCTACGTCGTGGAGCAAGGAGGGGCCCCCTGTTAACGCTTTCTGTATAGCAGGGGCCCCTTCTTAACCCCGCTGGGCGGCTCCCGGCGGATGCCGGGAAATTGAGCTTGATGAATGTCAACAAACCGGTGGCGGTGAGGCTCGCGGGGGCATAGCGTCGATACGTGGAGGTAGGCCGAGCGATGCTCCTTGCCCTGGCGTTCGTCGCTGTCGCGAGTCTTCCGGTCGCCTTTGCGCTGGTGTTCTGCGCCGACGAGATCATCGACCGGGTCGCCTGCGGCTACGCCGAGTGGCGCGAACGCCGCCGGGAACGCCGCACCATCGCCCGGCTGAACCGGGCCGTCGACGCCGAGGGGCTGACCCGGGGCATCGACCTCACCGAGTTCGACCGGGAGGACCGCCGGTCCCTCCAACAGATCGCCGCCGACCTGCACCGGTTCGCCGGGCACCGGGTCAACCCGGGCGGCCGGGCGGTGATCTGGCACGCCGCCGTCGTCGACGCGTACGACGAGCACCTGCGGGCCGCCTGCCGCTGCCTCGGGCTCCCCGAGCACCTGGGCGAGCTGGAGGGCGTCGACCGGCAGATCGAGCGGGTCCGGGTCGAGGGGATGCTGCACGCCGCCGGCCTCACCCTGCCCGCCGCCCGCCCCCGGCACCGCCAGCGGCACCGCTGACGGCCGCCGAGCCCCCGGTGACCGGCACCGCCGACGGCAGCCGCGGCACCATCGCCGCCGACGGCAGCCGCGGCACCATCGCCGCCGACGGCAGCCGTGGCATCGCCGCCGACGGCAGCCGTGGCACCATCGCCGACGGTCCGGCCCAGCCGCTGACAGCACGCGGCGCACCGGTGACCGGCGCGGTCGTGCCCAGCGCCGGCATGCGGCTCTTCGCCGGGGTGTTCCCGCCGCCCGAGGCCGTCGCCGACCTGAGCGCCGAGGTGGCCCGGCTCCGGGTCGGGCGCGCGGCGGCGGCCGGCACCAACGTCAGGCTCGCCGACCCGGCGCGGGCGCACCTCACCGTCGCCTTCCTCGGCCAGGTCGACGCCAGCCGCCTCGTCGACGTCGAGAGCGCCCTCGGCATCGCCGCCGAGACGTTCCGCACCCGCGACCTGCCGGCGGCCGAACGACCGGCGGGCGGCCGGACCGGGCCGGCCGTGCTGCGGCTCGGCGGCGGGGGCAGCTTCGGCCAGGGCCGGTTCACGGTCCTCTGGGCGGACGTGCACGGCGACGTCGAGGCGTTGCGCGTCCTGGCCCGGCTCGTCCGGGCGGGGCTGCGCAGGTGGCGGCTGCCGTACGACGAGAAGCCGTTCACCCCGCACCTCACCATCGCCCGCCCCGGCGACCGGATCGACCGCGCCGACGTGGCCGCCGACCGGGCGGCCCTGCACGACTACCTGGGGCCGCCGTGGCCGGCCACCGAGCTGGTGCTGGTCCGCAGCCACCAGGGCCCGAAGCCGACGTACGACCGGGTGGCCGCCTGGCCGATCTGACCGGCCCGGGCGGGCCGGGTGACGGCCCGCCATGTCGGCGACATGGCGGTATCCCTGGGGCGGGAAGCCGCCATGTCGCCGACATCGCGACGCGCGCCGGGGCGACGCCGCGCGCCCAGCGACGGCGCCCGGCCGGCGAAGGCCCTACCAGGCCCACGCCTCCGGGCCTGGGCCGCCCTTGCCCACCGGCGGGAACAGCTCGTCGAGCCGGGTCAGCGCCGCCTCGTCGAGCCGGACGTCCAGCGCGCCCAGCGACCGGTCGAGCTGGTCGATGGTGCGCGGGCCGATGATCGGGGCAGTCACCCCGGGCCGGGAGAGCAGCCAGCCGAGCGCCACGTCCGCCGGGTCGTGGCCGAGGTCGGAGCAGAACTTCTCGTACGCCTCGATGGTCGGCCGGTGCTCGGCCAGGCTCTCGGCGGCGCGGCCCGAGGCGCTGCGGGCGGCCCCGCCCTCGGCCATCTTGCGCAGGGCTCCCGACAGCAGCCCGCCGTGCAGCGGGGACCACGGGATGATGCCGAGGCCGTAGTGCTGGGCGGCCGGCACCACCTCCAGCTCGACGGCCCGGGTCAGCAGGTTGTAGATGGACTGCTCGGAGACGAGGCCGAGGAAGTTGCGCCGCTCCGCCGCCGCCTGCGCCTGCCCGATGTGCCAACCGGCGAAGTTGGACGATCCGACGTAGACGACCTTGCCCTGGGCGACCAGGGTCTCCATCGCCTGCCAGATCTCCTCCCACGGGGTGGCCCGGGAGACGTGGTGCATCTGGTAGAGGTCGATGACGTCGGTCTGGAGCCGGCGCAGCGAGTCCTCGCAGGCCCGGATGATGTGCCGGGCGGACAGGCCCTGCTCGTTGGGCCAGTCGCCCATCTTGCCGTAGACCTTGGTGGCCAGCACCACCTTCTCGCGCCGCCCGCCACCCTGGGCGAACCAGCGGCCGATGATCTGCTCGGTGATGCCCTCGCCGGTCTGCCAGCCGTACACGTTGGCGGTGTCGAAGAAGTTGATGCCGTGCTCGATCGCCCGGTCCATGACGGCGAAGCTGTCCGGCTCGCTGGTCTGCGGCCCGAAGTTCATCGTGCCGAGGCAGAGCCGGCTCACCGACAGACCGGTGCGTCCCAGATTCGTGTACTCCATACGCACCACCCTGCCACGCCGGGACGCCGAGCGCGCCTCGCCGTGGCAGGGTCGGCGCGCCGCCCGGCGGGCGGGTGGATCAGGAGGACTCGCGGGCGGCCGGGCCGCTGCCGAACAGCACGTCGTCCCAGCTCGGCAGGCGCTTGCGCGGCTTGCCGGAGGCGTCGGTGGCCTCGCCGCCGGAGGCCGCCGCGGCAGCGCCCGTGCGGCGGGGCCGGAGCACCGCCAGCGACGGCACGGCCGGGACCTCCTTCGGCGCGTCCGAGTCGTCGTCGAACGCGGAGCCCTGGCCGCCGCCGAGCAGGGCCGCCGCCCCGCCGGCGACCGGCCGCTGCCGGGGCGCGTCCGACCCGGCCAGCGCCGCCGGCGTACGCGGCTCCAGGCCCCGGCCGGACGTCGAGCCGAGCGGCCGGTCCAGGGAGGCGAGCAGGGCGTCCCGCCCGGCGCGGATCGGGTCCCGCCCCGGGCGGCTGTGCTCGCCGGCCGCCGCGGGCAGCCCGTGCCCGCCCCGGCTCGGCTCGCCGCGCGACGGGCCGGGCAGCGCGTGGCCGCCGCGCTCCGGGGCCGGCTCCTGGCCGAGGATCGGCGTGGGGCGCTCGGCGCACAGGTATTGCGCCATGTCGTCGTGCGGGACGACGTGCTGGCGGGTCTTGTCCAGGTCCCATACCGCCTGCGCGGTGGCCTTGCCCGACGGCCAGGTGGCGATGATCCGCCAGGTGCCGTCGTCGCGCCGGTAGGCGTCCCAGGAGATCTTCTCGGTGTCGATCCCGTGCTGGGCGAGCCGGCCGTTGACCACCTCGGCCAGCGGGGTCGGCTTCTCCGCGCCCTTGAGCCGGGTGCGCCGGGCGTGCTGGGCGAGCATCGCCCGCTCCTGGAGCACCGGGCCCGCGTAGCGCAGCACGCGGTCGACCGGGACGCCCGCGACGCGCGCCACGTCCTCGGCGGACTCGCCGGAGCGGATCTTGGCCTGGATGTCGCGCGGGGACAGCGACGGCAGGGGGTGGTCGGTGGTGTTCGGCACCACGGCGAGCGGGGGTGCGCCCGGCTCGGCGTGCAGGGCGCCGGCGATCCGCTCGTCGATGGGCAGGGCGAGCAGCCGCCCGACCTCGTCGGCGAGCACCAGAGCCTGGCCGTCCTCGGAGAGGGCGACGAAGCGTACTGGGCGCATGAGCGTTGCCTCCGTCCCGCTTCGCTGGCCGCACGCCACGGGTCGGCCACCCGGGCGTCCCGCACCACGGTACGCCCATCCGCAACCACGTGGGGGATGCGACACCCGCATGTCGCGGATGAGCTGCGAAGATGATCACACTGGGTGGCCGGCGGCGCTGCCGTGGCCACCCAGTGTGACGATGCCTCAGAGCCGCTCGACCACGTAGTCGATCGAGGCGGTCAGCGCCTCCACGTCGGCCGGCTCGACGGCCGGGTAGAGCGCGATCCGGAGCTGGTTGCGGCCCAGCTTCCGGTAGGGCTCGGTGTCGACGATGCCGTTGGCCCGCAGCGCCTTGGCGATCGCCGCCGCGTCCACCCCGTCGGCGAAGTCGATCGTGGCGACCACGTTGGAGCGCAGCGCCGGGTCGGTGACGAACGGGGTCGCCACGGCGGAGCGCTCGGCCCAGCCGTACACGATGCCGGCGCTCTCGGCCGTGCGCTTGGCCGCCCAGGCCAGGCCGCCCTGCTCGTTCATCCAGTCGGTCTGCTCGGCGGCCAGGAAGATGGTGGCCAGCGCCGGGGTGTTGTAGGTCTGCTCCAGCCGCGAGTTGTCGATTGCGGTGACCAGGTCGAGGAAGGCCGGGATGTAGCGGCCCGACGCCTTGATCTCGGCGGCCCGGTCGAGGGCGGCCGGCGACATCAGGGCCAGCCAGAGGCCGCCGTCGGAGGCGAAGCACTTCTGCGGGGCGAAGTAGTAGACGTCGGTCTCGGCGACGTCCACCGCCAGGCCGCCGGCCGCCGAGGTCGCGTCGACCAGCAGCAGCGCGCCCTCGTCGGCACCGGCGACCCGGTTGATCGGCACCGCGACGCCGGTGGAGGTCTCGTTCTGCGGCAGCCCGTACGCGTCGACGCCGGCCTCGGCGACGAGCGCCGGGGCGCTGCCCGGCTCGGCCTTGCGCACGGTGGGCTCGCCGAGGAAGGGCGCGTCCTTGACCGACTTGACGAACTTCGCGCCGAACTCGCCGAAGCTGGCGAACTGCGCCCGGTCCCGGATCAGGCCGAACGTCGCGACCTCCCAGAAGGCCGTGGTGCCGCCGTTGCCGAGGACCACCTCGTAGCCCTCGGGGAGGGAGTAGAACTCGGCGATGCCGCGCCGCAGCCGGGCGACCTGGTCGCGGACGGTCTTCTGCCGGTGCGAGGTGCCCAGGAAGCCCGTCGCCGCGTCGGCGAGGGCGGAGACGGCCGCCGGACGGACCTTGGACGGCCCGCAGCCGAACCGCCCGTCGGCGGGCTTGATGTCGTCGGGAATCCGGATGGTCGGTGCGTCAGCCACGGTTGTCGAGATCCTTCCGCGTGGGCGGGGCCCGGTCACAGGTGGTGGTCGGGCGCGGAGGACGGGCGCGTGCGCGGGGCGCACGGGCGGCCGGATCCGAGCCCGGTCCGGCGGCACTGCCGAGCCCCCATCCTCGCACCCGGGCCGGCCCCGACACCCGGCGGTCCCGCCGCCGGAGCTGAGGCGTCTGACACATCCGCCCGGCTGCGTCGCCACCCCACCCTCGGTCACGCGCCGCGCGGGGCCGGCCGGACCCCGTGGTACGCGGAGGGGCCCCGCCGAACCGGCGGGGCCCCTTCCGTCGTCGCGTCGACGGGTGGATCGGGCGGGCGTCGCGCACCCAGGTGGCGGGGTGTTAACAGGGGGCCCGTGCTATGCAGAAAGCGTTAACAGGGTGCCCTTCCTTGCACTGCTACACGCCGTGCGGGATGGCGTCCCAGCCCTCGACCTGCTGCGGCTTGCGGCTGCCCGGCCCGACGTACCGGGCGGACGGGCGGACCAGCCGCTGGAGCTTCTTCTGCTCCAGGATGTGCGCGCTCCAGCCGCCCATCCGGGCGCAGGTGAACATCGAGGTGAACATGTGCGCGGGCACCTCGGCGAAGTCGAGCACCACGGCCGACCAGAACTCGACGTTCGTGGCGAGCACCCGGTCCGGGCGGCGGGCCTGCAGCTCGGCCAGAGCCGCCTTCTCCAGCGCCTCGGCGATCTCGAAGCGCGGCGCGCCCAGCTCCTTGGCGGTGCGGCGCAGCACGCGGGCGCGCGGGTCCTCGGCCCGGTAGACCCGGTGGCCGAAGCCCATCAGCCGCTCGCCCCGGTCGAGGACGCCCTTGACGTACCCCTCGGCGTCGCCGCTGCGCTCGACGGCCTCCAGCATGCTGAGCACCCGCGACGGCGCGCCGCCGTGCAGCGGGCCGGAGAGCGCGCCGATGCCGGAGGAGATGCAGGCGGCGGCGTCCGCGCCGGTGGAGGCGACGATCCGGGCGGTGAAGGTGGAGGCGTTCAGGCCGTGCTCGGCGGCCGAGATGAAGTAGGCGTCGACGGCCTTGACGTGGCGGGGGTCGGGCTCGCCGCGCCAGCGCTTCATGAAGCGCTCGACGATCGTCTCCGCCTTGTCGATCTCCTTCTGCGGCACCGCCGGCAGGCCCAGGCCCCGCGCGGACTGGGCGACGAAGGAGAGCGCGGTGACCGACACCCGGGCGAGGTCCTCGCGGGCCTGGGAGTCGGAGATGTCGAGGAGCTGGCTGAGCCCCCAGTACGGGGCGAGCATCGCGACGGCGGACTGCACGTCGACCCGGATGTCGCCGGAGTGCACCGGCACCGGGAACGGCTCGGCCGGCGGCAGGCCCGGGCCGAACCGGCCGTCGACCAGCAGCGCCCAGACGTTGCCGAAGGAGACCTGACCGATCAGATCCTCGATGTCCACGCCGCGGTAGCGCAGCGCGCCACCCTCGCGGTCGGGCTCGGCGATCTCGGTCTCGAAGGCTACGACGCCCTCCAGGCCCGGTTTGAAGTCGGCCATTCTTACTCCTGGATCTGCTCGATGCGCCCGCCTGGGCTCATCCGGCCCGGCCGGCCGAGCGCCTTAGGCGACCCTCAGGGACGTGTTCGTGACATCTTGCCTGGTGGGTAACCGGCTGCGCGACCCGCTGCGACTGTGCTGCACGCGACATCCCCGCCGGTAGACAAGCGGGCCGGGTCGATGAGACTGGGCGGTAGGGGCTGGCCAGCGTCGCCGAGGGTGACGGGGCCACCGAAGGGGAGGATAGCTGTGACGGGTGACACACCCAGCCCGGCCGGCATGCGTAACGAGTACGCCGCCGACCTGGGCCTTTCCGAGGCGGATCTGGCCGCCGACTGGCACGCCCAGTTCGCCCGCTGGTTCGCCGACGCGGTCGCGTCCGGCCTGCCCGAGCCGAACGCGATGGTGCTCGGCACCGCCGACGCCGCCGGCCGCCCCAGCGGGCGCACCGTCCTGCTCAAGGGCTACGACGCGCAGGGCTTCGTCCTGTTCACCAACCTCGGCTCGCGCAAGGGCACGGAGGCGCTGGCCAACCCGTACGCCAGCCTGGTCTTTCCGTGGTTTCCCCGCCAGCGGCAGGTGGTGGTCGCCGGGCGGATCGAGCCCGTCGACCGGGCCGAGACCGAGGCGTACTTCGCCAGCCGGCCGCGCGGCTCGCAGCTCGGCGCGTGGGCCAGCGAGCAGTCGCGGGTGATCGGCGACCGGGCCGCGCTGGACGCCGGCTACCGGGCGGCGGCCGAGCGGTTCGCCGACGTGGACCGGGTGCCCGCGCCCCCGCACTGGGGCGGCCTGCGGGTGCGCCCCGAGACGGTGGAGTTCTGGCAGGGCCGGGCCAGCCGGCTGCACGACCGGCTGCGGTTCCGCCGCACCGCGCCCGACCCCGGCCCGGCCGACGACGGCCGGTGGGTCGTGGAGCGGCTCGCCCCGTGACCGCCGTCAAGGAGACCCGGCCGCGCGGGGCGCGCCGCTGGGCGATCGACCTGCGCCCGCTGCGGGTGCCCGTCTACCGGCGGATCTGGGTCGGCAACAGCGTCGCGATGCTCGGCTTCCAGTTCACGGCCGTGGCCGTGCCGGTGGAGATGTTCGCGTTGACCCGGGACTCGTTCTGGGTCGGGCTGCTCGGCGTGGCCGCGTTCCTGCCGCTGCTGGTCTTCGGGCTGTGGGGCGGCGCGGTCGCGGACGCCCGCGACCGGCGCGCGGTGCTGCTGGTCAGCCAGGCGGTGCTCTGGGCGTCGATGGTGGGGCTGCTGGCCCAGGCCGTGTTCCGGGTGGGCAGCCCGGTGCTGCTGCTGGTCCTGGTGGCGTTGCAGTCGGTCGGCTTCGCGGTCAGCGGGGCGGCCCGCACCGCGAGCATCCCCCGGCTCGTCCCGGCCGAGCTGGTCCCGGCCGCGAGCACCCTGAACTTCACCACCCACACCGCCGCGTCCGTGCTGGGGCCGCTGCTGGCCGGGCTGATCTTCGCGGCCTGGGAGGTCGGGGTCGCGCTGCCCATCGCGTACGCCGTGGACACGGTCTTCTTCACGGCGGCGGTCTGGGCGACGCTGCGGATGCCGGCGCTGCCGCCGGAGCCGGACCCCGACGGCGACGGCTCGCCCCGCAAGGCAGGGCTGGCCAGCGTCGTCGACGGGCTGCGCTACCTGGCCACCACGCCGGTGCTGCTGCTCTCCTTCGCCATCGACCTCGTCGCGATGGTGCTGGCGATGCCCCGGGCCCTGTTCCCCGAGATCGCCGAGGAACGCTTCGGCGGCGGCGCGGCCGTCGGCTGGCTGTTCAGCGCCATCGCCATCGGGTCGATGCTCGGTGGGCTCACCTCCGGCTGGATCGGCCGGCTCCACCGGCAGGGAGTGGCGCTGGTGTGCGCCGTCGTCGGCTGGGGGCTGGCCATCGCCGCCGCCGGGCTGGCCCGCCAGCTCTGGCTGGTGGTCGGGCTGCTCGCCGTGGCCGGCGCGGCCGACCTGGTCAGCGCCGTGCTGCGGCAGACGATGCTGCTGGTGCACGCGCCGGACCGGATGCGGGGCCGGCTCCAGGGCGTCAACACGGTGGTGGTGGCGGGCGGGCCCCGCCTCGGCGACCTGCGGGCGGGCGCGACGGCCGCCGGCTTCGGCACCGGCGTCGCCTGGGTCGGCGGCGGCCTCGCCGCGGCGGTGCTCGCGGTGCTGCTGGCGGCCGTCTTCCCGGCCCTGGTGCGCTACCGGGCGGGCGTCGCCTCCGGGGCGCGGCCATGACCGACAGCCGCACCCCGTGTGCCGAGGTGACCGACTAAGGTCACCGGCATGCAGAACGCCGCACCCCGCCCGCCGTCAGGCACCCAGTGGACCATTTCCGCCGCCGGCCACGAGGCTGTGCTCGTCGAGGTCGGCGGCGGCCTGCGGACGTACCGGCACGACGGCGTCGACTACGTCGACGGGTTCGCCGCCGACGAGCTCTGCCCCGGCGGGGCCGGGCAGGTGCTGGCCCCCTGGCCGAACCGGATCCGCGACGGCCAGTACGCCTTCGGCGGCCGGGAGTTCCAGCTCACGCTGACCGAGCCGAGCCGGGGCGCGGCCCTGCACGGCCTGGTCAACTGGGTGCCGTGGCACCTCGTCGAGCGGTCCGACGACGCGGTGACCCTCGGCTACGACCTGCCCCCGCAGCCGGGCTACCCGTGGGCGCTGCGGCTGCGCAACCGATACTCGGTCGGCCCCGGCGGCCTGCGCATCGACCACGAGGCCACCAACGTCGGCGGGGAGCCCTGCCCGTTCGGCTTCTCGATGCACCCCTACCTGCAACTGCCCGGGGTGGCGGTGGACGACCTCGCCCTGCGGGTGCCGGCGAAGCTGCGGGTGCAGGTGGACGGGCGGCTGCTGCCGGTCGGGGCGACCCCGGTCGCCGGCACCGAATACGACTACACCAGCCCCCGGCGGATCGGCCACGCGGTGCTCGACACGGCGTTCGGCGACGTGGTCCGCGACGCCGACGGCGGCTCCTCGGTGACCCTGGCCGCCCCGGACGACGCGGCGGCCGTCACCGTCTGGGCGGACCGCGAGTTCGGCTGGTGGCAGGTCTTCTCCGGGGACACCCTCACCGGCGAGCGGCACCGCCGCTCGGTGGCGATCGAGCCGATGACCTGCCCGCCGGACGCGTACCGCTCGGGCAAGGACGTGATCACCCTGGAGCCGGGGGACACCTGGCGGGGCACCATGGGCATCCGGCCCGGGGCCCGGTAGCAGCGGGGCGGGCGGCGTGGAGTTCGCCGAGGTGCTCCGGCGACGCCGGATGGTGCGCAACTACGACCCGGACCGCCCCGTCCCGCCGGAGGTGGTGCAGCGGCTGCTCGACCACGCCGTGCGGGCCCCGTCGGCCGGGTTCGCCCAGGGCTGGGGGTTCCTGGTGCTGGAGGAGCCGGCGGACCGGGAACGGTTCTGGGCGGCGACCACCCCGGACGGCGGCGGGCGCGAGCGGTGGCTGGCCGGGATGCGGCGGGCCCCGCTGATCGTCGTGCCGCACGCCAACCGCTCGGCGTACCTCGACCGGTACGCCGAGCCGGACAAGGGCTGGACGGACCGCGCGCAGGAGCGCTGGCCGGTGCCGTACTGGTATGTCGACGCCGGTTTCGCCGCCCTGCTGATGCTGCTCACCGCCGTGGACGAGGGGCTGGGCGCATGTTTCTTCGGCATCCCGCCGCAGCGCACGCAGGCGTACCGGGAGGCGTTCGGGGTGCCGGCGGAGTTCGACCCGGTCGGCGCGCTCACCGTCGGCTACCGGGCGCCGGACCACCCGTCGCCGTCGCTGCGGCGGGGGCGTCGCCCGGTCGACGAGGTGGTCCGGCGGGGGCGCTGGAGCTGACGCCGGGGGCGTCGGCGGCCCGGCCCGGCGGCGCCTGGCGGGTTGACCAACGGTGGTCGCGAAAGCGACATGAGGGAGTAAAACGCGGTGTGGCGGGGGCGGCTACGCTGGCACGGTCATCGGTGCCGTGCCGCGCGGCGCCACGCCGCGATCCGACCCGGCGCGGTGGGTCGGAACGGTGAGGGGGAGGGGAGCGTGCCGTCGTGATCTTCAGAGCGGTCCGGGACGGGCGTCCCTATCCGGAGCACAATCTGACGCTCAAGCAGTGGGCGGAGATCCCGCCGCGTCCGCTGCGGCTGGACCAGTTGATCACCACCAAGCGCGAGCTGGCGTTGGACAAGCTGCTCGCCGAGGACTCCACCTTCTACGGGGACCTGTTCCCCCACGTGGTGCAGTGGAACAGCGGGCTCTACCTGGAGGACGGGCTGCACCGGGCGCTGCGCGCCGCCCTCCAGCAGCGCAACCAGATCCACGCCCGGGTGCTGGTGCTGGCCGGTCAGCACGAGTGACCCGCTCCTGAGGCTTCGTTAGGGTGACGGGATGACTCCTGTCGACCTGCTGGACCTGGACTCCCTCCTCGACGACGAGGAACGCCAGATCCGGTCCGTCGTGCGCCGGCTCGTCGACGACCGGGTTCGGCCGCACGTAGCCGACTGGTACGAGCGGGGCGAGGTGCCGGCCCGCGAGCTGGCCCGGGAGTTCGGCCGGCTCGGCCTGCTCGGCATGCACCTGACCGGGTACGGCTGCGCCGGCTCCACCGCCGTGGCATACGGGCTGGCCTGCCTGGAGCTGGAGGCCGGCGACTCCGGCGTGCGGTCCCTGGTCTCGGTGCAGGGCTCGCTGGCCATGTACGCGATCTGGCGCTACGGCAGCGAGGAGCAGAAGCGGCGCTGGCTGCCCCCGATGGCGGCCGGCGAGGCGATCGGCTGCTTCGGGCTGACCGAGCCCGACCACGGCTCCGACCCGGCGTCGATGGCCACCCGCGCCCGCCGCGACGGCGACGACTGGCTGCTGCACGGCGGCAAGATGTGGATCACCAACGCGCCGGTCGCCGACGTCGCCGTGATCTGGGCCCGCGCCGAGGAGGGGGTGCGCGGATTCGCCGTACCCCTGGACACGCCCGGGGTGTCGGTGCGCGAGATCCGCCGCAAGATGTCGCTGCGCGCCTCCGTCACCGGCGAGATCGCGCTCGACGACGTCCGGCTCCCGGCGGACGCGCTGCTGCCCGGCGCGGCCGGGCTCAAGGCCCCGCTGAGCTGCCTCACCGAGGCCCGCCACGGCATCGTCTGGGGCGCGCTCGGCGCGGCCCGCGACTGCCTGGAGACCACCCTGGCGTACGCGACCACGCGCACCCAGTTCGGCCGGCCGATCGCCGGCTTCCAGCTCACCCAGGCCAAGCTCGCCGACATGGCCGTCGAGTGGCAGAAGGGCTTCCTGCTGGCGCTGCACCTGGGTCGGCTCGCCGACGCCGGGAGGCTGCGGCCCGAGCAGGTCAGCGTCGGCAAGCTGAACAACGTGCGGGAGGCGCTGGCCATCGCCCGGCAGTGCCGCACCATCCTCGGCGCGAACGGCGTCTCGGGGGAGTACCCGATCATGCGGCACGCCAACAACCTGGAGAGCGTACTCACCTACGAGGGCACCTCCGAGATCCACCAGCTCGTCGTCGGGCAGCGGCTGACGGGGCTCAGCGCGTTCGCCTGACTGCCCTGCGGGGTGGGGGTTTGCCTGACTGCCCTGCGGGGTGGGGGTTTGCCTGACTGCCCTGCGGGGTGGGGGTTCGCCGGATTGCCCTGCGGGGTGGGGGTTCGCCGGGGCCCGCCCGCTCCGGGCGGTCAGGCTTGATCCCTGCGCGGGCGGGCCCCGGCGAACCCCTGACCTGGTCCCGGCCCGTCCGAGCGCGCACGCCCGGCTCAGCCCCGGGCGCGGGCCCAGGACAGGAAGCGCTCGGTCAGCTCGGCCGGCGTCGCGCCGGGCGTCAGCCGCGCGAGCTGCTCCTCGGCCTCGACCTTGAGGGTGGCCAGGTAGATCAGCAGGGCGGTGCGGTTGCCCCGGTACTCCGTCAGCAGCGACAGCCGCGCCGTGCCGCAGGGCCACGGGTGGCCGCAGGCGCGGCACAGCCAGACGGGGCGCACGGGCAGGTGCGGGCGGGGTATGCGGGCCATGGATCGTCCCTCTCCGTCGACTCTGGAGAGGGGGCCGCCCACCCGTCGTGCCGCTCCTCGCGCACGTAGGAGCCGGGCGGCCCCCTCGACGGACACGCCCGCCGGGGTCACCCCTCCACCGGCCGTGCCGTTCCACCCGTCACCATGCCGATGGTTGCCGAGCGAACACACTGCGTTGCACTATGTCTCCTGAATGTAGCGGGATGTGGCGGGATGATGCGGGAGGGCGCGTGATGAACAAGGTCGTGCAGGTGGCGATGGTGGAGACCGGGCACACGGCGGAGAGCCTTGCGGCCGAGATAGGCGTGGACCCGAAGACAGCGGCCCGATGGGCGAGCCACGGGCGGATTCCGCAGACCAGACACCGCGCCAAGGTCGCGCAACTGCTGGGCAGGGACGTACTGGAGCTGTGGCCGGACGTACTGCGGCGGAGGGAACCGGCGTGGTTCCGCCCCTGGACCGAAATCGAACGCGAGGCCATTGGCCTGAGGTGCTTCGAGTCAGTCGTCATTCCGGGTCTGCTTCAGACCGAGGCATACGCCCGCGCGGTTCTTGCCTGCGGTCCGCTGATGGCGGACGCAGACGATCACGTGGAGATGCGGCTTCGGCGTTGCGCGGCGGTGTTCGATCGGCCCCGGCCGCCGCTGTCCGTCTTTGTCATCGACGAAGCTGCCCTGCGTCGGGGCGAGCCCGAGGTGATGCGCCCGCAGCTCGATCACCTCCTCGCCATGGCCCAGCGGCCCATGGTGATGGTGCACGTGCTGCCGCTGAGCGCCGGCCTGCATCCCGGACAGGCCGGACCCTTCGTCATCGCGACGACGCCCGATGGAGACGAGGTCGGCTACCTCGACGATCAGGCCGCCGGGCGCATCACAAACGACGTTGCTCCTCTGTGGGCGGTCTGGGATACCGTGAGGTCGGTCGCGCTGCCGCGAGACCAGTCCATCGAATTCCTGGGAGAGCGACCGTGGCTGACCTGACCGGCGCCCAGTGGCGCACCAGCACCCGCAGCAGCTCCAACGGCGGCAACTGCGTCGAGGTCGCCGACAATCTTTCGGGCGTGGTGGGCGTACGCGACTCGAAGGACCCGAGCGGGCCGGCGCTCGCCTTCGGGCCGGTCGCGTGGCGGGCGTTCGTCGCGCACGTCCCCGAGCGGGCCTGACCCGGCGCAGGCGCGACGCGCCCGTCCCGTACTCGGGGCGGGCGCTTGCCGTCGAGCTGCGCGATCTCGTCCGTCGTCACGATGCGGTGGGGTCTGCCTCGTCGTACGCCCGGCGTGCCGCCTCGATGGCACCCAGGTGATGGTCGGCCCAGTCGAGGAGGACGTCGACCGGCGACCGGAGGGTCTTGCCCAGCGGCGTGATCCGGTATTCGACGGCGACCGGCCGCGACGAGAGGACGCGACGCTCGACGATGCCGTTGCGTTCGAGGCGGCGCAGGGTCGCGCTCAGCGACTTCTGGCTGACGGCCGGGATCGCCTGGCGCAGCTCGTTGAACCGCGAGGGTCGTTCGCAGAGGGTGTTGAGCACCTCCAGCGACCACTTGTCGAGGACCTGGTCCAGGAGTTCACGGTGCGCCGGGGTGACGTCGAGGCGTTCCGCCGTGCCGGGGTCGGTATCTGCCATGACACCTAGTCTCGTTGAAGTTTCCTCTAAGCACCAGGTATCAAGGGGATACCAAGGTTGGTTCGAGGAAGGAATTGCGATGGGTGTCCAACTCTTCTCCCCCCAAGGCATGATGCAGCCCGTTCCCTACCACCACGTCGCGGTCGCGTCGGGGTCGCGCCACGTCCACGTGGCGGGCCAGATCAGCCGCGACGAGGCGGGGCGGCCGGTGGCGTCCGGTGACCTCCGGGGGCAGGTCGCCCAAGCGCTCCGCAACACGGCCCGCGGTCTGGGTAGCGCTGGCGCGGGCTTCTCGGACGTCGTCCGCCTGACGTTCTACGTCACGAACTGGGCGCCGGAGCGGATCGGCGACTTCATGGCCGGCGTCGACGATGTCGCGGCGGAACTCGGCCTGCCGCGGCCCCTGCCTCCGGCGTCGCTCATCGGTGTCGACCACCTCTTCGAGCCCGACGTCGAGGTCGAGGTCGAGGCGACGGCGATCGTCGACTGACAGAGCGCCTGCCCCGACTGGCTCGATGCCGTTGGTGGGACTCGGATCTTGGAAGATTCCGGCCCCCGGAGGGGCCATCGGCTTCCAAGATCTCCTGGTTCTGGCGCGTTTCGGGCCGGTTGGTCCGCCGGGGTTTCGGCGGTCGCGTTGTGGCCTGCAGATCGTGCTCGATCGGGGAAGGAGTTGGGTTCTGGGCCGAGCGAGGCCACGCTTTCCCTGATCGAGCACGATCTTGGGCGCCGATGGAACGCAATCTTGTGCTCCGGTCCGCCGCTACCAGGAGGGCCCGGTCACCACTGGCGGCGCGTGGTCGCCTTGGCTCCGGTCACCAGGGTCGCCGGCGGGACGTCGTCGGCCACGACCGCTCCGGCGGCGACCACGGCGTCCCGGCCGATGCTGACGCCGGGCAGGATCGTGGCGCCCGCGCCGATCCACACGTTCTCCGCCACGTCGATGGGCCCGCCGGTGAGGTACAGCCGCCGTTCCTCCGGGTCGACCGGGTGGCCGCTGGTGATGAAGGTGACCTTCGGGCCGACCATCACCCGCTCGGCGAGCCGGATGCCGGCGTAGTCGAGGAACGTGCAGTTCTGGTTGATGAACACACGTTCGGCGAGGTCCAGGTTGAGGCCGTGGTCGGTGTAGAACGGCGGATAGATGGTGACCCGCGCCGGCAGCGGCCTGCCGAGGATCTGGGCGAACAACTCCGCCTTGCCCGCCTCGTCCTCGAAGGGCAGCACGTTCAGGCGGGAGGTCAGCTCGGTGACCCGCAGGACCCGGGCGGCCATGGCCTGGAACTCGGCGCTGTGGATCCGCATGAGACGACCGCTGGGCACGCCACGAACCATACGCTGCGGTGATCAAGAAGTTTGCGTCACGGCAGGGGCACCAGCCTGACGCAAACCTCTTGATCACCAGGCCGGGGCGGGGCGCCGGGAGGGCGCGGGGGGCGGGGTGGGCGGGGTGGGTGGGGTGGGTGGTTGGCGGGCGGGTGTCGCATGGGGGCCGTAACGTCATGCCCAGACGATGTTCGATCGAGGATGGTGAGCGATGTCCCACGACGGTGAGGTCGACCGGCCCGCCCCCCGGGGCCCCTCCGGGCCCGCTCGGGGGCTGCTCGTGGTGCTCGGCGCGGCGGCGGTGGCCGTGGTCGTGCTGCTCGGCGCGCAGGCCACCGGCGTGTTCCCCGACTTCCGTAACCCCTTCGCCAAGGAGCAGACCGACCGCAGCCAGCCGCCGCTGCTCAAGTCGATCCAGGATCTCAGCCGCTACGTCGCGGCCGAGGGCAACTTCCAGGTCGTGGTCGACCTCCAGAACGACCGCGACAACGTGCCGGAGTTCCTGCTCAACCAGCGCACCCTCTTCGTCGGGGCGGGCAGCGTGGAGGCGTACGTCGACTTCACCAAGATCGGTGAGGGGGCGGTGGTCGTCTCGCCCGACGGGAAGTCCGTCGAGGTGAAGCTGCCCGCGCCGCAGCTCGGCCAGACCAACCTCGACATGGAGAAGAGCTATGTCGTGGCGGAGCAGCGCGGCCTGCTCAACCGGATCAACGACCTGGTCAAGGGCGACCCGAACCGCCAGCAGCAGGTCTACAAGCTGGCCGAGGACCGGATCACGGCAGCCGCCCGCGACAGCGGCCTGACCGACCGCGCGCAGGAGAACACCAACAAGATGTTGGAGGGCCTGCTGCGCTCCCTCGGGTACGAGAAGGTGACCGTCACCTACGTCGCGCCCTGACCCGTCGCCGCGAACGGCGAGACGCCCGCCCCGGGGGGAGCCGGGGCGGGCGTCCTCGTGCGGCGGGTCAGTAGCGGGTGGTGGCGTAGCGGTCCTCGTTCGGCATGAGCACCCACAGCACCAGGTAGACGATTACCTGGGTGCCAGGCAGCAGCAGCGACAGCAGGAACAGCAGCCGGACCAGGTTGGCGGACGTGTTGAACCGGCGGGCCAGGCCGACGCAGACGCCGGCGAGCATGCGCCCCTCGCGGGGCCGGACCAGTTTGCGACTCATCGTCGTACTCCCACTCTGCGGCGTGCCCGCCGCCTCTGACTCAACGGTAGGAACCGCCGTTGCACCCGCCCTCCGTCGCGAGGGGGATCCCGGTACCCCTGACCCGTAGGTGCATACCCGGGCGGGCCCGCCCCGACGCACCGAGTGAGGAGGCGGGCGGCGGGTAGGCTCGCCGGTCGGGTCCGTACAGGGGCGTACGACGGCGAGGAAGTGCATATGATCAGCGTTTTCGATCTCTTCAGCGTGGGCATCGGGCCGTCCAGCTCGCACACGGTGGGCCCGATGCGGGCGGCGCGGACGTTCGTGACCGGGCTCAAGGCCGACGGCCTGCTCGCCGGCGTCGCCCGGGTGCGCGCCGAGCTGTTCGGCTCGCTGGGCGCCACCGGCCACGGCCACGGCAGCGGCCCCGCCGTGCTGCTCGGCCTGGAGGGCGACGCCCCGGAGACCGTCGACACCGACACCGTCGCCCCCCGGGTGGCCGCGATCCACGCCGGGCGGCGGCTGACCCTGCTCGGCGCGCAGGAGGTCGACTTCGACCCGGACCGGGACCTGGTGCTGCACCGCCGCCGGTCGCTGCCGTACCACCCGAACGGGATGACCTTCGCCGCGTACGACCGGGCGGGGGCGCTCCTGCGGGAGCGGACGTACTACTCGGTCGGCGGCGGGTTCGTGGTGGACGAGGCGGCGGCCGGCGCGGACCGGATCGTCCCCGACGCCACCCGCGTGCCGTATCCGTTCGGCACGGGGGCGGAGCTGCTGGCGGTCAGCGCCGGAAACGGGCTGTCGATCAGCGAGGTGATGCTGGCCAACGAGCTGGCCCGGCGCACCGAGGGCGAGGTGCGGGCCGGTCTGCTGGACATCTGGCGGGTGATGCGGGAGTGCGTGGCGTCCGGCTGCGCCCGCGACGGCGTACTCCCCGGGGGGTTGAAGGTGCGGCGGCGGGCGGCGGAGCTGCGGCGCGGCCTGGAGGCGGACGCCGACAGCGCGGACCCGCTGCGGGTGATGGACTGGGTGACCCTGTTCGCGCTCGCGGTCAACGAGGAGAATGCGGCCGGCGGGCGGGTGGTGACCGCGCCGACGAACGGCGCGGCCGGGATCATCCCGGCGGTGCTGCACTACTACACCCGGTTCGTGCCGGGGGCGGACGAGGCGGGCGTGGTCCGGTTCCTGCTGGCGGCCGGGGCGATCGGCGTGCTGTTCAAGGAGAACGCATCGATCTCCGGGGCCGAGGTGGGCTGTCAGGGCGAGGTCGGCTCGGCCTGCTCGATGGCCGCCGCCGGGCTGGCCGAGGCGCTCGGCGGCACCCCGGAGCAGGTGGAGAACGCGGCCGAGATCGGCATGGAGCACAACCTGGGGCTGACCTGCGACCCGGTCGGGGGCCTGGTGCAGATCCCCTGCATCGAGCGGAACGCGGTGGCTAGCATCAAGGCGATCACTGCGGCCCGGCTGGCGCTGCGCGGCGACGGGGTGCACCACGTCTCGCTGGACAAGGTGATCAAGACGATGCGCGAGACGGGCGCCGACATGAAGGTCAAGTACAAGGAGACGTCGCGGGGCGGCCTGGCCGTCAACGTGATCGAGTGCTGAGCCGCGACCGAGTGCTGAGCCGTGATCGAGTGCTGAGCCGGCGAGGAGGCGGAGTGACGTCTGGCGTCCGGGCGGCCGGCCCGCAGGGGCCGGCGGCCCGCCTGTGGGCGCACCGCGGCTCGCTGCGCATCCTCGTCCGCCGCGACCTCGCGGTGAAGTACCAGCAGTCGGTGCTGGGCTACTTCTGGTCGCTGATCGAGCCGCTGGGCATGGGCGCGATCTACTGGTTCGTCTTCGGGGTGCTCTACTCGGGGGACACGAGCCGGCACCTGGGGCAGGCGGCCGGGTCGTACCCGCTGTTCCTGATCACCGGCATCTTCGCCTGGATGTGGACCAGCTCGGCGTTGAGCGAGGCGACCAACGCGCTCACCGGCCAGGCCCGACTGATCACCACGATGAACGTGCCGCGCCAGGTGTTCCCCATCGGCCGGATCACCGGCCGGTTCGCCGAGTACGCCGCCGGCCTGCCGATCCTGGCCGCCATCGCCGTCGCGTACGCGGTGCGCGGCGAGGTGCGTCCGGGCTGGTCCGTGCTCGCCCTGCCGCTGGCCGTCGCCGTGCAGGCGGTGCTGCTGGTCGGGCTGGCGCTGCTGCTGTCGGCGTTGAACGTGCTGATGCGCGACATCGAGCGGTTCATGCGCCTGGTGATCCGGGTGCTGTTCTACGCCACCCCGATCATCTATCCCCTGAGCCTGGTCCGGGAGTCGACGCTGCCGGGCTGGGTGAAGGCCGCGTACGAGCTGAACCCGCTGGTCGGCATCTTCCAGCTGCACCACGCCGTCTGGTATCCGGACCAGTTCCCCGACGCCCGGCTGCTCGCCACCACGGTCGCGGTGAGCGTGCTGGTGCTGGCGGCCGGCTGGTGGGCGTTCCGGCGGCTCGAACCCGCCGTGCTCAAGGAGCTGTGATGGCGGCCGACCCGATCATCGAGGCGGACGGGCTGGGCATCCGGTTCGTCCGCAACCGGCGGCGGCAGCTTCGGCTGCGCGAGTTCTTCATCCGCCCCGGTGGGCGCAACGCCAACGGCAGCCGGTCCGCCGATTCCGGCCGGTCCGCCGCCGGACTCGCCGCCGGGCTCGCCGCCGGGCTCGCCGCCGACAAGAGCCGGTCCGGCGACGACGGGCGGTTCTGGCCGCTGCGGGACGTGTCGTTCCGCGTCGCGCCCGGCGAGACGGTCGGGGTGGTCGGCCGCAACGGCACCGGCAAGAGCACCCTGCTGCGGCTGATCGCCGGGGTGCTCATCCCGGACGAGGGGAGCATCCGGGTCCGCGGCGACGTGGCCCCGCTGCTGGAGCTGTCGGCCGGCTTCTCCAACGACCTGACCGGCCGGGAGAACCTCTACCTCGTCGGCGGGCTGCACGGCCTGTCGGCGCGCTACCTGCGGAAACACTTTCATGAGATCGTCTCCTTCGCCGGCGAGCAGGTGGAACGGGCCATCGACACGGCGGTGCGGCACTACTCGTCGGGGATGAAGGTCCGCCTCGGCTTCGCGATCATCTCCCACCTGCCGCACCCGATCCTGCTGATGGACGAGGTGACGGCGGTCGGGGACGCGGAGTTCCGCGAGAAGTGCTATGCGACGATCGAGCGATTGCTTCGGGAGGGACGCACACTCGTGCTGGTGTCACACAACGAAAAGGATCTGACCCGGTTCTGCCGTCGGGGGCTCTACCTCGACGCCGGGCGGTTGACCGTCGACGGGACGATCGCCGAGGCGCTCGACGCCTACCACGCCGCGGTCGCGCGGTGACCGTCGCGATCGTGCTCGCCGCCGAAACGCCGGCCGCGGGCCAGCCGACCGCCGCCGATGCCCAGGCAGGAGGCGGGGACGCGGCCGGGGCCACCCTCGCCGACCGGCTCGCCGAGCAGTGGCACCGGGCCGGGGTGACCCACGTGCGGCGCGCCGCGAACCTGACCGAGCTGGCGACGCTTGTCGACGCCGCCACCGGCCCGGTGATCGTCAGCGGGACGGACCTGGTCGCGCACACCGCCGTACTGCGGCACCTGGCCACCAGCCCGGTGGGCCCGACCGTGGCCCTGGTGCTGACCGATCCGCCGGCCCCCGGCCAGGCCGTGGTGCGCGAGGAGCGCGGCCAGGTCGTCGACGCCGGCCCGGACGGGCGGCTCGACGGCGGGCAGACCGGGGTGTTCGGCGGCGCGCTGCGGGTGGGCCGCGACGACCTGCCCGCGCTGGCCGCCGCCGCCCGCGCCGCCGTCGCTGGAACGCCGATCGCCGCCGCCCGCGCCGCCGTCGCGGGCACGCCGATCGCCGGCACCGACCCGGCCGCCGTCGCGGGCACGCCGCCGGCCGCCGGGTCCGAGGCGGCCGGGTCCGCCGTGGACCGGCTGTTCACCGGCCTCACCGCGCTGGGCACGCTGACGTTCGCCCACCGGGTACGCCTGCTCGTCGCCCACCGGGTCACCGACCCGGCCGGGCTGGCCGCCGCCGAGGCGGCCGTCGCCGCCGTCGACGAGGACCGGGCCGAGCTGCGGCTGTCGGTGAAGGAGAAGGACGACTTCTTCACCACGTTCTTCGTCAGCACCTGGTCGCCGTACGTGACGAAGGCGTCGGCGAAGCTCGGCCTGACGCCGACCGGGGTCACCGCGATCTCGGTGCTGTTCGCGGCCGTCGCGGCGGTGCTGTTCGGCGTCGGCGGCCGGCCGGCGCTGGTCACCGGCGCGGTGCTGCTCTACCTCGGCTTCGTGCTGGACTGCGTCGACGGGCAGCTCGCCCGCTACACCCGGCACTTCAGCGCGTGGGGCGGCTGGCTGGACACGATGGCCGACCGGGCCAAGGAATACCTGGTCTACGCCGGCCTCGGCTACGGGGCGACGGCCGCCGGGTTCCGCTACGGCTGGGCGTTGGCCGTGGCCGCGATGACGTTGCAGACCGTCCGGCACATGACCGACACCTGGTACGGGGTGCTGCACGACGAGGCGGCCCGCCGGCCGAAGGCCGTCGGCGCGGGCGGTGGCGGCGGCGGGATCGGCGACCGGCTGAACGCCGCGTCGACCCGGGTGCAGGCCGACACGGGCTCGCTGTCGTACTGGCTCAAGCGCACGGTGGTGTTCCCGATCGGGGAGCGGTGGGCGCTGATCGCGCTGACGGTGGCGCTGTTCGGCCCGCTGGTCAGCCTCGTCGCGGTGCTGGCCTGGGGGGTGCTGGCGTTCGCGTACACGGGTGCGCTGCGCACGCTGCGGGCCCGCTGGATGTGGGTGCCGGTGCTGGACACGGTCGACGCGACGCTGCACCGCGACGACGGGCCGATCGCGGCCCGGTTCCCGGTGCTGCGGCCGATGGGCCCGCTGACCCTGGCCGTGCTCGGGGCGCTCGGCCCGGCGGCGCTGCTGGTCGCGGCCGGGCTGCGGGTGCGGGCCGGCGACGAGGCGGGCGGGCTGGCCTGGGCGACGCCGGTGGCGCTGCTGGTGCTGCTGGTCGCCGCGCTCGGGGCGGGGGCGGCGCACAACGGCCCGCTGGACTGGCTGGTGCCGGCGGCGCTGCGGGCCGGCGAGTACCTGTTCGCCATCGCCGCCGGCGTGGTCGGCGGGGCCCCCGCCTGGGTGGTCTTCGGCTACGTCTTCGTGCTGACCCTGCACCACTACGACCTGACCGCCCGGCTGGAGAAGCGGCAGTCGGCCCCGCCGCTGCACGGCGCCACGCTGGGCTGGGAGGGGCGCTCGGCGGCGCTCGCGGTAGCGGCTTTCGCCGGTTTCGCGGGGATTGCCATGACTACACTCGGTGCGTACCTGCTCGTGGTTTTCGTCGGGAGCGTGGTCCTGGCCTGGGTCGTGCTGCCCGCCCGCGCCCGGCGGGGCGTGGGGGTCCCGGCGGGCGGTGAGGTCCGCCAGCCGGGCTGACGTGAGGGGCCGGCCGATGACGCTGATCAGCTTCGTCGTACCGGCCTACCGGGTGCAGGCGTACCTGAGCGAATGCCTCGACTCGATCCTCGGCCAGCCGTTCGACGACGTCGAGGTCATCGGCGTCGACGACCACTCGCCGGACGGCAGCGGCGGCATCCTCGCCGACTACGCGGCCCGGGACCACCGGGTGCACGCCGTCCGGCTCGACGACAACGTCGGCCTCGGTCCGGCCCGCAACGTCGGGCTGGACCGGGCCGGCGGCGAGTACGTCTGGTTCGTCGACGGCGACGACTGGCTCGCCCCGGACTGCCTCGCCGAGGTGGCCGCCCGGCTGCGCCGGACCCGCCCGGACGTGCTGGTCGTCGACCACGTCCGGGTGCGCTGGGACGGGCGGACCACCCGCAGCGCGCTGGCCGACGCCTTCCCCACCCCGCCCGGGGACGAGACGTTCCGGCTGGCCGAGCGGCCGGAGGCGCTGCGGCTGCTGCACACCGCCTGGAACAAGCTGGTCCGGCGGGAGTTCCTGGTCGACCTCGGGCTGCGCTTCGAACCCGGCTGGTACGAGGACGTCGCGTTCAGCTACCCGCTGCTGCTGGGCGCGGAGCGGATCGGGGTGCTCGACCGGGTCTGCCTCAACTACCGGCAGCGCCGGGCCGGGGCGATCACCCGCACCCGGGGCGACCGGCACTTCGAGGTGTTCGTCCAGTGGCACCGGGTGTTCCGGTGGATGGCCGAGCGGACGCCGCCGGTCGACGGCCTGCGTCCGGCGGTCTTCGAGCGGATGATCTGGCACTACCTGACCGTGCTCGGCAACGGCGAGCGGATCGCCCCCGAGCTGCGGTCGGCCTTCTTCGACCGGATCACCGCCGACTACGTCCGCTGGCTGCCGCCCGGCGGCTACCCGGCCCCACCCGGGGTGGAGGGGCTCAAGCACCGGCTGGTCGCCGCGGGCCGGTGGCGGACGTTCAGCGCGTTGCGGGCCGCCAACCAGGCCCGGGAGGTCGCCGGGCGGCACGTCCGCTGGGGCAGGCCCGCTGCCCGTCGGGCCGCCCGGCTGGGCCGCGACGCGGTGCTGCGCGAGTACTACCTGGCGGAGCTGCGCCGGCCGCTCGACCCGCAGCTCGCCGTCTACGCCGCCTACTGGTTCCGGGGGTACGCCTGCAACCCGGCCGCGATCTACGAGGCGGCCCGCCGGCTGGCCCCGCAGGTGCGCGGGGTGTGGATCGTCCGGCGGGACCGGGTCGAGTCCCTGCCGCCCGGGGTGGAGTACGTCGTCGCCGGCACCCGCGAGTGCCAGCGCGTGCTGGCGCGGGCGACGTGGCTGGTCAACAACGTCAACTTCCCCGACTTCGTGCGCAAGCGCCCCGGGTCGGTGCACGTGCAGACCCACCACGGCACCCCGGTAAAGGTGATGGGGCTGGACCAGCAGCGGTACCCGGTCGGCGCGGTCGGGATGGACTTCGCGAAGCTACTGCGCCGGGTGGACCGGTGGGACTACAGCGTCTCGGCGAACAGCTTCTCCACCCAGATGTGGGAGCGGGCGTACCCGGCCGCGTACACCACCCTGGAGGTGGGCTACCCGCGCAACGACCGGCTGGTCACGGCCACCGACGCCGACGTACGCGAGGTGCGCGCCCGGCTCGGCCTCGCCGCGGACGCCCGGGTCGTGCTGTACGCGCCGACGCACCGCGAGCACCTGCCCGGCTACCGGCCGCCGTTCGACCCGGAGCTGCTGCGCGACGCGCTCGGCCCGGCCGGCGTGCTGCTGATGCGCAGCCACTACTTCGCCGAGCGGGATCGGGACCGGGACCGGCTGCCGGCGGCTGCCGGCTCGTCGCTCGGCTCCGCGCCCGGTCCCGGCCCCGCGCGGGTGCTCGACGTCAGCGGGCACGACCGGGTGGAGGACCTCTACCTCGCCGCCGACGTGCTGGTCACCGACTACTCGTCGGCGATGTTCGACTATGCCGTGCTGGACCGGCCGATCGTCGTATACGCCCCGGACTGGGAGGCGTACCGGCTGGCCCGGGGCGTCTACCTGGACCTGCTCGCCGAGCCGCCCGGCGCGGTGACCACCAGCTTCCCCGGCCTGCTGGACCTGTTCCGCTCCGGCGCGGTCGACGCCGAACCCGCCACGGCGGCCCGCCGCCGGTTCCGGGAGCGGTTCTGTGCCCTGGAGGACGGGCACGCCGCCGAGCGGGTCGTCCGGCGGGTGTTCCTGGGGGAAGCCGGCTGAACCGCAGGATCATGTAA
Source organism: Micromonospora sp. NPDC002575 (assembly GCF_042889525.1). NCBI lineage: Bacteria > Bacillati > Actinomycetota > Actinomycetes > Micromonosporales > Micromonosporaceae > Micromonospora > Micromonospora sp. NPDC002575. Next base: position 96,407 of record NZ_JBIARA010000006.1, read on the forward strand.
TAGGTCTGTCACGAGCCGAACATGGCACGTTTACCCGATGTGCGGCGTCCATGATCCTGGTCACATTCATTCGGGGTTCAACCGAGGGGCTGGGGAGGAGACGGTGACAACCGTCGCGCTCAAGGATGTGACCAAGGTGTTTCAGGACGGCACGATAGCCGTCGACAAGATAAACCTGGACGTGAACGACGGGGAGTTCATGGTCCTGCTCGGCCCGTCGGGGTGTGGAAAGTCGACGGTGCTGCGGATGATCGCGGGCCTGGAGGACCCGACCGCCGGTGCGGTGCTGCTCGACGGCGAGCTGGCCAACGACCTGCCGCCCCGGGACCGGAAGATCGCCATGGTCTTCCAGGACTTCGCCCTCTACCCGCACATGACGGTGGGCGACAACATCGGCTTCCCCCTGCGGCTGGCCGGGGTCGACCCGTCGCCGCGCGGGGAACGGGTCGCCGACGTGGCCAGCGCGCTGGGCATCGGCGACGTGCTGGGCCGCAAGCCCAGCCAGCTCTCCGGCGGGCAGCGCCAGCGGGTCGCGATGGGCCGCGCCATCGTCCGCCGGCCGGGCCTGTTCCTGATGGACGAGCCGCTGTCGAACCTCGACAGCGGCCTGCGGGCGGAGCTGCGCGCGGAGATCTCCGCCCTCACCCGCGAGCTGGGCGTCACCACCATCTACGTCACCCACGACCAGGCCGAGGCGCTGACCATGGCCGACCGGGTGGCGATCATGCGCAAGGGCGTCCTCCAGGACGTCGGCACCCCCACCCAGGTGTACGGGCGGCCGGCCACCCTCTACGTCGCCGCGTTCCTCGGCAGCCCGAGGATGAACCTGCTGGAGGCGTCGGTCTACGTCCACCTCGACCGGTACGTGACGCTGAACCTGGGCGAGCAGTCGCTCTACCTGCCGTGGGACGACATCCGCAGCCGGTCCGTCGCGCACTACCACGGCGAGCGGATCGTGGTCGGGATGCGGGCCGAGGCGCTCACCCCGGTCGCGCCGGACACCCCCGGGCACGTCCTCCAGGGCCGGATCCGCTACCTGGAGCACCACGGGCACGAGTCGTTGGCCTTCCTCGACATCGGGGCCACCGCGATCGTGGTCGACGAGATGGGCAACCGGGCCGAGGAGGCAGGCGGCGGCCAGCGCGGGCTGCGCCGGTTCGGGCAGGTCATGCAGCGGCTCACCGGGCGCGCCGGTGACGCCGAGGAGGCCCCCGCCGAGCAGGCCCGGGGCGGCGGCAACCGCACCAGCGTGCTCAACGACCCGGGCCGGCACCACCGCCGTCCCGCCGAGCTGGCCGTGCGGCTCGCCCCGTACCCGGCGGTCAGCTCCGGGCACCCGCTGGCCATCTCCGTACGCATGGACGCCCTGCACTTCTTCGACGAGCGCGGCGACCGGATCGACGTGGGCTGGCGCTGAGCGGCCCGTTTCGCTCCGGGCTGGCGCGGTCTGGTCCGGCGCGGTCTGGTCCGGAGCGGTCTGGTCCGGAGCGGGGTGGCGGGCGGGGTGGGCGGTGCCCTACGGTCAGCGGACCTCGTCCACTGAGCACGGTGTGAGAAAGGGGTCAGCCCGTGTCGGGTGACCGTCCGAGCCCGCTCGTCATCGAACGCATCCTGCGCGACCGGCAGGGCGTCTGGCAGCAGATCGTGGCCGACCGCGACCTCACCGGCCTCACGCTGCGCATGCTGGCCAGCTCGGGCATCGCCCTGGCCTGCTACGGCGCGGTGCTGGGCGCGTTCCACAGCGTGCTGATGGCGTTGACGTCGGCGGTGAAGCTGCCGCTGCTGTTCCTGGTCACCCTCGCCATCTGCCTGCCCACGCTCTACCTGTTCAACCTCGTGTTCGGGGCCCGGCTGTCGGTGCGGCAGTCGCTGGCGCTGGTGATGGTGGCGATCACCGTCACCTCGATGCTGGCCGTGGCGTTCGCGCCGATCAGCCTGTTCTTCCTGATCACCGCACCGGACTACGGCTTCTTCAAGCTGCTCAACGTCGCGATCCTGACGCTGAGCGCGGTGGTCGGGCTGCGCTTCCTGACCGGCGGGATGCAGGTGCTCAACGCGCACGGCCTGCTCGCCCCGGCGGCGGCTCCTGCCGTCGCTGCCCCGGCCGTCGTCCCGGCTGCCCCGGCCGTCGTCCCGGCTGCCCCGGCCCCGGCGGCTTCGGCTCCGGCGGCTTCGGCTCCGGCGGCTTTGGCTCCGGCGGTGCCGGCCGCGCCGGCTTTGGCGGTGCCGGCTGCGCCGGCTTTGGGGGTGCCGGCTGCGCCGGCTTTGGGGGTGCCGGCTGCGCCGGCTTTGGGGGTGCCGGCTGCGCCGGCTTTGGGGGTGCCGGCTGCTCAGGCGACGCCGCAGGCCGTCGGTCAGCCCGCCGCCGAGCCGGTGGCGGTCGGCGCGAACGGCGCGGGCGCCGCGACCCCGGCGGTCCCGGCCGCTCCGGCGGCTCCGGCCGCCCCCGCCACTGCGGCGGCTGCGGCTGGCGAGCCCGCCGCCGCGCCCGTGCCGGCCGCGCCCGTGCCTGCCGCGCCCGTGCCCGTGCCTGCCGCGCCCGTGCCCGTGCCCGTGCCTGCCGCGCCCGTGCCCGTCGCGGCCGGCGCTTCGCCGCAGCAGGTGGTGGCCGGGCAGCACCTGGTGCCGGCCGGGCCGGGCCCGCTCCCGCCCGGGTACCCGGCGCAGCCGCACCGGCAGTGGCCGTACCCGGCGGAGCGCCCCGCACCGGACGGGCAGCGCCCGGCCAGCATGACCCTGCTGTACGTGTGGATCCTGCTGTTCGGCTTCGTCGGCACCCAGCTAGCGTGGACCCTGCGCCCGTTCTTCGGCAGCCCCGGGGAGGGGTTCGCGCTGTTCCGCAGCATCGAGGGCAACTTCTACGCCGAGATCATCCGCACCATCGGCAACCTCTTCTGACGCCCGTCCGGTAGACCCCCGGTCCCGCATGATCGCGCTCGATCGCGGAAAGAGTTGCCATTCCGGCGCAACGTGGCCACTCGATCCCTGATCGAGCGCGATCATGCGGGTTCGTTCGTGCGGCCCGGGTGCCGCCGGCCAGGCGGGCATGATCGGCTACGGGGGGTCGGGGGTGGGTGGGCGGCGGCGGTACGGGCCCCAGGCGACGAAGCGGGCGTACAGGTCGCCGGGGGCGGGGCCGTCGTCGGGGTTGAGCCGGTAGAGGTCCCGGGCCGCCTCGTAGAACATCCCGCACAGGTAGATCGACAGGCCGATCGCGTTGTCCGCGTAGTCCGCCCTGAGCAGCAACCGCGCCTCGGCGCACGGCCACGGCTGCCCGCACGCCCGGCAGCACCACAGTGGGCGCAGCGGGGTGTGCGGCGTGGCGTGCGGCGGGTACGCCCGAGGGCGGTCCGCCGCCGGCCCGTCACCGGGCTGCGGAAGCTGGTGGCTGATCACGTACGTCTCCTTTCTTGCCGGAAGGGGCCCGCCCCGCCGGGGGAATGGCGGGGCGGGCCCGCGCGGTCGCGCCGCGTTCCCGGGGGTGGAAGCGGCGGCGGCCCCGCTGCGTGACAGTCTGCTGATCGCGGTACTACTCTCAGAAGCCTTTCCGCTCCCACCAGCCCGGCCGTCCGATTCGGCCCGGGCGTGCGTGCAGAGGTGTGCAGATGAGCCATCGGATCCCCATGTTGGAGCTGTTCGCCGGCGAGCTGCGCCGCCTGCGGACGGGCGCGGGCCTGTCGCAGGAGGCCCTCGGCGAGCGGGTGAACTACTCGGCGTCGCTGGTGGCGGCGGTCGAGCAGTGCCGCCGCCCGCCCCGGGAGGAGTTCACCCAGCGGTGCGACGACACGCTGGGCGGCGAGGGGTTGCTGGTGCGCATCCGGGACACGCTGGTGCGGGAGAGCCTGATGCCGTGGTTCCGCGAGTGGGTGACCATCGAGCAGGAGGCCACCACGCTGCGCAGCTTCCAGCCGCTGGTCGTGCCGGGCCTGCTACAGACCGAGGCGTACGCCCGCGCGCTCTACGAGGGCGCGGCCCAGCTCGTCGGCGACGCGATCGAGCAGCCCCTCGCCGCGCGGCTGGCCCGGCAGGCGGTGCTCGACCGGCCCGCCCCGCCGCAGCTCGTGGCCGTGCTCGACCACACCGTGCTGGAGCGCCCCGTCGGCGGGCCCGCCGTGATGCGCGAGCAGTTGCGGCACCTGGTCGAGATGGGCCGCCGCCCCCGGGTGCACCTGCACCTGGTGCCGCGCGGCACCGGCGCGTACCCGGGGCTCAACGGCGCGTTCGTGCTCGCCACCCTGCCCGAGGCGAACGACGTCGGTTACCTGGACAACCAGTTGCAGGGCACCATCGTGGAGCGCACAGTGGACGTACACTCGCTGCGGCAGGGGTGGGAGTCCGTGCGGGCGGAGGCGCTGCCGCACGGCGCCACGCTCACGGCGATCACGGAGGCGGCAGAGGCATGGACCTGACCGGCGCGACCTGGCGCAAGAGCTCCCGCAGCAGCGGCAACCAGGGCGACTGCGTGGAGGTGGCCGACAACCTGCCGGGGGCGGTCGCGGTGCGCGACAGCAAGGACCGGCGGGGCCCCGCGCTGGTGTTCGCCCCGGCGAGCTGGGCGGCGTTCGTCGCGCAGGCGAAGCGCCGCTGAGGCCACCGCCGCCGAGTTCGCTCGGCGCTGAGGTCGCTCGGCGTTGTGGTCGTCCAGCGCTGAGATCGTTCAGCGCTGAGGTCGCTCGGCGTTGTGGTCGCTCGGCGTTGTGGTCGTTCAGCGCTGAGGTGGTTCGGCGTTGAGGCGCGGGCCGCTGCTTGAGCTACAAGTTACTGCGGAGTAGCCTGCGGGCATGACCATCGACTCGCGCCAGGTCGCCGCCGGCATGCTGGAGGCGGTGCCGTTCGCCCGCACGCTCGGCGTCGAATTCGTCGAGGTGGCCCCCGAGGCCGAGGGCGGCGTGCGCGCCGTGGTCCGGCTGCCCGACTCGCCGGCCACCCACAACCACGTCGGCGGCCCGCACGCCGGAGCGATGTTCGCCCTCGGCGAGACCGCCTCCGGCGCGGTGGTGCTCGCCGCGTTCGGGCAGCTCCTCGACCGGGTGGTGCCGCTGGCGGTGCGGGCGGAGATCGCGTACCAGAAGGTGGCGATGGGCCCGGTGCTGGCCACCGCGCGGCTCGGCCGGCCCGCGTCCGAGGTGCTCGCGGAGCTGGAGGCCGGCCGGCGGCCCGAGTTCCCGGTCGAGGTCGGGATCGGCACCGAGGACGGCACCCCGACCTCGGCGATGACGGTCGTCTGGACGCTGCGCCCCCACCGCTGACCCCGCGCCCCGATCCCGCGCCGCCCCGCCGCCGCCGCGCCGCCGCCCCGCCGCCGCGCGCCGCCCCGCCGCCGCGCGCCGCCCCGCCGCCGCGCGCCGCCGCCTCGCGTGGTGAGAGGGGTGACCTTCTATACCGTAGGCGTTAACAAGGGGCCCTTCCTTCTCAAAGGGGTTTGGCGGGTTCCGGGGGTGGATAGATTCGTACCGTGCTGGGCCTGCCTGCTCACGTGACCGCGTGTCTCTTCGACCTGGACGGTGTGCTGACGCAGACCGCCCGGGTGCACAACGCCGCGTGGACCGAGACGTTCGACGCGTTCCTCCGGCGTCGCGCGGCGGCCACCGGGGAGCCGTACCGGCCGTTCGACCCGGGGCCCGACTACAACCGGTACGTCGACGGGAAGCCCCGCGCCGACGGGGTGCGGTCGTTCCTCGCCTCCCGGGGCATCGTCCTGCCGGAGGGCTCGCCCGACGACCCGCCCGACGCGGACACCGTCCACGGTGTCGGCAACCGGAAGAACGCGGTCCTGCTCAAGCGCATCCACACCGACGGGGTCGAGGTCTATCCGGGCTCCGTGACGTACCTGCGGGCGGCGACCGCCGCCGGGCTGCGCCGCGCCGTCGTTTCGGCCAGCGCCAACTGCCGCGACGTCGTCGCCGCCGCCGGGCTGGAGCCGCTGCTGGAGGCCCGGGTCGACGGGGTGGTCGCCCGCGAGCAGGGGCTGCGCGGCAAGCCGCAGCCCGACACGTTCCTGGCCGGCGCGAAGCTGCTCGGCGTCGACCCCGCGCAGGCCGCCGTCTTCGAGGACGCCCTAGCCGGGGTGGCCGCCGGCCGGGCCGGCGGATTCGGGTACGTCGTCGGCGTCGACCGGGTGGGCCAGGCCGACGAGCTGCGCGCGCACGGGGCGGACGTCGTGGTGACCGACCTCGCCGACCTGGTGGACGGGAGGCCCGACGCATGATCCGGGAACGCGCCTATCCGGTGGAGCCCTGGCACATCCGGGAGACCCGGCTCGACATGGACGTCCTGGCCCAGTCCGAGTCGGTCTTCGCGCTCTCCAACGGGCACATCGGCCTGCGCGGCAACCTCGACGAGGGCGAGCCGCACGGCCTGCCCGGGACGTACCTGAACAGCTTCTACGAGCTGCGCCCCCTGCCGTACGCGGAGGCCGGGTTCGGTTTCCCCGAGTCCGGACAGACCATCGTCAACGTCACCAACGGCAAGCTGATCCGGCTGCTCGTCGACGACGAACCCCTCGACGTGCGGTACGGCGAGCTCCTCGCCCACGAGCGGGTCCTCGACCTGCGCGCCGGCACCCTGCACCGGGAGCTGCACTGGCGCACCCCCGCCGGGCGCGAGGTCAAGGTGCGCAGCACCCGGCTGGTGTCGTTCACCCAGCGCTCCGTGGCCGCCATCAACTACGAGGTCGAGGCGGTCGACGGGCCGCTGCGGCTGATCCTCCAGTCGGAGTTGGTGGCCAACGAGTCCCTGCCGGCGCAGAGCCGCGACCCCCGGGTGGCGGCGGTGCTGGAGTCGCCGTTGCAGGCCGAGGAGGAACTGACCACCAACGACGGAGGGCTGCTCATCCACCGCACCAAGGTCAGCGGGCTGCGGGTGGCCGCCGCCATGGACCACGACGTGTACGCGCCGGAGCACGCCACCGTCGACACCGAGGGGTACGAGGACTGGGTCCGTACCACCGTGGGTTGCGTGCTGAAGCCCGGCGAGACGCTGCGGGTGGTCAAGTACCTGGCGTACGGCTGGTCGAGCCGCCGGTCGCTGCCGGCGCTGCGCGACCAGGTCGGCGCGGCCCTCGCCGCGGCCCGCCTCGACAGCTGGGACGGGCTGCGCCGGGAGCAGCGGGAATACCTCGACGAATTCTGGGACGCCGCCGACGTCCGGGTCGAGGGCGACCCGGAGGTGCAGCAGGCGGTGCGGTTCGGGCTGTTCCACGTGCTCCAGGCCGGGGCGCGGGCCGAGCGCCGGCCGATCTCCGCGAAGGGCCTCACCGGCCCGGGGTACGACGGGCACGCCTTCTGGGACACCGAGATGTTCGTGTTGCCGGTGCTCACCTACACCCAGCCCGGCGCGGTGCGCGACGCCCTGTACTGGCGGCACTCCACTATCGCCCAGGCGCAGGAGCGGGCCCGCACGCTGAACCTGGCCGGGGCGGCGTTCCCGTGGCGCACGATCGAGGGGCCGGAGTCGTCGGCGTACTGGCCGGCGGGGACGGCGGCGTTCCACATCGCCGCCGACGTGGCCGACGCGCTGCGCCGGTACGTGCTGGTCACCGGCGACGAGGGGCTGGAGCGGGAGATCGGCCTGGAGCTGCTGATCGAGACGGCCCGGCTGTGGCGCTCCCTCGGGCACCATGACCGGCACGGCCGGTTCCACATCGACGGCGTGACCGGCCCCGACGAGTACACGGCCGTGAAGAACGACAACGTCTACACCAACCTGATGGCGCAGCGGAACCTGCTCACCGCCGCCGAGTGCGCGATGCGCTTCCGGGACCAGGCGATCGACCTGGGGGTCACCGAGGAGGAGGCGGCGGCCTGGCGGGACGCGGCGAACGCGATGTGCGTCCCGTACGACGAGGGCGTCGCCGTGCACGAGCAGGTGGAGGGGTTCACCCGGCTCCAGGAGTGGGACTTCGAGCACACGCCGACCGAGAAGTATCCGCTGCTGCTGCACTACCCGTACTTCGACCTGTATCGCAAGCAGGTCATCAAGCAGGCCGACCTGGTGCTCGCCATGCACTGGCGGGGGGACGCGTTCACCGAGGAGCAGAAGCGGCGCAACTTCCTCTACTGCGAGCGGCGCACCGTACGGGACTCGTCGCTGTCGGCCTGCACGCAGGCGGTGATCGCCGCCGAGGTGGGCTACCTGGAGCTGGCCCACCGGTACCTGCGCGAGGCCGCGCTGATGGACCTGCACGACCTCAACGAGAACACCCGCGACGGGGTGCACATGGCGTCCCTCGCCGGCGCGTGGATCGCCCTGGTCGCCGGGTTCGGCGGGCTGCGCGACCACGACGGGACGCTGACGTTCGCGCCCCGGCTGCCGAGCCGGCTCGACCGGCTGGAGTTCTCGTTGCAGTGGCGGGGGCTGCGGCTGCGGGTCGACGTTCGGGCGCACCAGACGACGTACGCGCTGCGCCACGGCCGCGCCGACGACGTGGTGGAACTGCGGCACCACGGCGAGAAGGTGCGGGTGACCTACGCGGAGCCGGTCACCGTGCCGGTGCCGCCGTTCACGCCGCCGGCCACCGAACCGGAGCAGCCGCCCGGCCGGGCACCGCGGCTCCGCCTCCCGGAGCAGCTCGGCTGAGCCCGTCCCCGCGGCGGGCGTTCCCGGTCGGCCGGGGCGCTTCCCCGACCGACCGGGGAGGGGTCAGAACTGTCGCCCGTTGGAGGGGCGACCGGCCGCGTCGTGCGGGGCGACGGTACGCGGGTCGTCGGCGGTGCGGGCCTGCGCCGCCTCGTCCGCCCAGTCCCGGCTGCGCTCGGCGTCCCGTTCCCGCCGTTCGTCCCGCTCGGCGGTCTGCTGCTTGGACCTGTCCTGCTGTCGGGCCATGACGATCCTCGCGATCCGTCGGGGCGCGGCTGCGCCGGTGCTGCGGTCACCCCGCACCTTCCCGCTCGGCTGGGCGGCAAACGGCGGCGGCGATCTGCGGCGGGCGGCGGCCGGCCGGGTCAGGGCCGGCCGGGTCAGGGCCGCCAGGGTTCCAGGTGCCGGGCGAAGCTGAGCCGCAGGTTGCTCTTGGGGCGGGCCCCGACGGTCGAGCCGACCATCTCGCCACCGCGGAACACCAGCAGGGTCGGCAGCGACATCACCTGGTACGCCCGGGTCGTCGCCGGGTTCTCGTCGGTGTTCAGCGTGACGATGCGCAGCCGGTCGCCGAACTCCCCGGCCAACTCGGCGAGGCTCCGCGAGACCGCCACGCAGGGCGGGCACCACTCGGCCCAGAAGTCGACGACCACCGGCCGGTCGGCGGCGAGCACCGTCGCGGCGAACGAGGCGTCGGTGACGGCGGTCAGCGGGGACGTTCCCGTTTCCTGAGGCATGTTTCCTCCCGGTACGCGATGGCCTGGGCGAGTTGGTCGTGCAGTTGCCGCCGCACCGCGCCGAGCCGGTCGAGGTAGGCGTCGACCTCGGCCAGCTTGCGGCGCAGCACGGCCACCGAGTCCGGGCAGACGTCCCCCGAGGCGTGCCCGGCCCGGAGGCAGGCCACGAACGGCCGGATGTCGTCCAGGCCGAAGCCCACCGCGAGCAGGGCCCGGATCTCGTGTACGACCCGCAGCTCCGCCTCGTCGTAGACGCGGTAGCCGTTGGCGGAGCGCCGGGGCCGGACCAGCCCCTGCGACTCGTAGTACCGCAGGGTCCGGGTGCTCGTGCCGGCGCGCTCCGCCAGCTCACCGATCAGCATCCGACCTCCTCCACCCGTCGCTGACCGCCACGCTAGACCTTGCCGCCGATGTCAAGGCAACGGCGAATCCCGGCCGCCGGGGCGGGTAAGCGGCACCGGACGAGGCGGAAGCCGTGGGGAGGGTGTGCGATGGCGACGCGCGGACAGGTGGGCACGACGACCCGGGGCGGCGAGGTCACGATCCCGGTGGGCGACGCCGGGCTGCCGGCCGACGTGCTGGTCCCGGCCGGGGCCACGGGTGTCGTGCTCTTCGCGCACGGCAGCGGCAGCTCCCGGCGCAGTCCCCGGAACAGGGCCGTGGCGGGGGTGCTGAACGAGCGGGCGCTCGGCACGGTGCTGGTGGACCTGCTCACGCCGGAGGAGGACCGGGTCGACGCCCGCACCGCCGAACTCCGGTTCGACATCGGGCTGCTCGCCGACCGGCTGGCCGCGATCGTCGACTGGATGGGCGTCGAGCCGACGCTGGCCCGGTTGCCGGTGGGTCTGTTCGGCGCGAGCACCGGCGCCGCCGCCGCGCTGGTCGCCGCGGCGGCCCGTCCCGAGCGCGTCCGGGCCGTGGTCTCCCGGGGCGGCCGGCCGGACCTGGCCGGCCGGGCCCTGCCCCGGGTGGCCGCCCCGACGTTGCTGCTGGTGGGTGGCCTGGACGAGCAGGTGATCACGCTCAACGAGCAGGCGATGGCGGAGCTGGGCGAGGCGGGCGAGCTGCGGGTGGTGCCCGGGGCGACGCACCTGTTCGAGGAGCCGGGCACCCTGGAGCAGGTCGCCGAGGCGGCGGCCGACTGGTTCGCCACCCACCTGCGCCCGCCCGCCTGACGGGCCACCGGTCTCAGGCGGGCGCGGGCGGCCGTGCGGCGGCGGCCTGCCGGTGCCGCTGCACGGTGTCGATCACCCGGTACGCGACCGCCGTGACCGGCACCGAGACGAACGCCCCGGCGATGCCGGCGATCAGCGTGCCGGCCGTCACCGCCACCAGGACCACCGCCGGGTGCAGTTGGACCTGCCGCTTCATCACCAGCGGCTCCAGCAGGTTGCCCTCGATCTGCTGTACGGCGATCACGGCGGCCAGCGTGAGCAGCGCGACGGTCGGCCCCTTCGCGGCGAGCGCCACCAGCACCGCCACCGCCCCGGCCACGGTAGCCCCGATGATGGGGACGAACCCGCCGAGGAAGGTGATCAGGGCCAGCGGCAGGGCGAGCGGCACCCGGAGCACCACCAGGGCCAGGCCGATCCCGAGCGCGTCGATCGCCGCGATGATCATCGTCCCCCGGCTGTACGCGCCGAGCGTCCGCCAGCCCACCCGGCCGGCCTCGGCGGCGACGTCCCGGTTGGGGCCGGCCGTGCGGCGTAGCACCCAGTGCCACATCGAGCGGCCGTCCTTGAGCAGGAAGAAGAGCAGCACCAGGGAGAGCAGGACGGAGCCGGCGACCTCGGCGGCCGTCCGCGCCCCGCCGACCGGGTCGGGGGCGCCACCGCCCAGCCCGTCCCGGGTCTGCCGGATCAGCTTGTCGAGCTGGGCGTCGGTGACCGGGAGGGTGGAGGTGACGAAGTCCCGCGTCCGCTGGAGACCCTGGTCCAGCTCCTGGCTCAGCTCGCCGAACTGGCTGGCGGTCAGGTTCCACACCAGCACCCCGACGCCGACCAGGACGCCGAGCAGGAACAGCACGGTGAGCAGGGCGGCCAGCGCCGCCGGCAGCCGGAGCCGGCGCAGCAGGAGCAGCACCGGGTCGAGCAGGGCGGTGAGGAACAGCGTCGCGGCCAGCGCGATCGCCAGCGGAGCCAGCAGCACGGCGATCTTCCCGACCAGGTAGAGCCCGGCGACGACCACCACCAGGCAGGCGCTCCACAGCACGGCCGAGCGGACCAGCCACGGCAGCCCGGCCCACGCCTGGCGCGGCACCGTCCCGCCTGCGTCGACCGTGACCCGCCCGGCGTGTTCCCCGTCGTCCGTCGTACCCACGGCACCGTCGTCGACCACGTCAGCCTCCCACTCTCGGCGAGGTCCCCGTACCCGAACGCCGCCTCCCCGACACCCGCCCCACCTCGTACCAATCTTGGACAGTTGTCGTTCGGGCGGAACGCGAACTGTCCGGCTGGCGCGGGGCCGGTCCGGCGGCGGTTTGTGCGGGTTGCGGCAGGGAACGCCGCCACCAGGGAATCAGCGGAGGGACCCAGCAGAGGGGGAGAAGCGCGTGAGTGACTTCATGGACAAGGCCAAGGACGTCGCCGACAAGCACGACAAGCAGGTCGACCAGGGCATCGAGAAGGCCGGCGACATGGCCGACCAGCGCAGCGGCGGCAAGTACGACAAGCAGATCGACAAGGGTGTCGACATGGCCCAGCGGCGCACCGGCGAGGGCGACACCTCGCCACGCTGACCTGGGCCCGCCTGCGGTCCCGGGCCGCCGCGCCGAGGCGGCCCGGGACCGCAGCGCGACCCGGCACCGGAAATCCGGCCCCGCTCACTGGCCGACCATCGAACACTCTCGCTACGATCCGTATTCGGGGCATGACTCCAGGTGGGCTGCCCCGGCGGACCGGGCGGCCCGACGGCGGGGCCGCGGACGAGAGGAAGTCATCCGGTGACCGATACATCCGAGGCGACGATCCCGCACTACCCGTTCAGTGCCCCCGACCGGCTCGACCTCGATCCGCGCTACGCCCGGCTGCGCCGCGACGAGCCGCTGATCCGGGTCCGCCTGCCGTACGGCGAGCCGGCCTGGCTGGCCACCCGGCACGCCGACGTGCGTACCGTGCTCGGTGACGCCCGATTCAGCCGGGCCGCCGCCGTGGGGCGCGACGAGCCACGCAACACCGCTCGGCAGATCCAGGGCGGCATCCTGTCCATGGACCCGCCCGACCACACCCGCCTGCGCCGGCTCGTGGCGCGTGCGTTCACCGCGCGGCGGGTCGAGGAGCTGCGCCCCCGCACCCGGCAGGTGGCCGACGAACTGGTCGGCAACCTGCTCGCCGCCGGCCCGCCGGCCGACCTGGTGGAGCACGTGGCCACCCCGCTGCCGATCCGGGTCATCTGCGACCTGCTCGGTGTGCCGGTCGCCGACCAGGACCGGTTCCACACCTGGTCGGAGGCGATCGTCTCGACCACCTCGCTGAGCCAGGAGCGGATTCAGCAGTACATCGACAACCTGTTCGCGTACATGGGCGAGCTGATCGCGCGGCGGCGCGACGAGCCCACCGACGACCTGATCGGCGCGATGGTCCGGGCCCGCGACGCCGACGACCGGCTCAGCGAGGAGGAGGTGGTCCAGCTCGCGGCGGGGCTGCTCGCCGCCGGCCACGAGACCACCGTCACCCAGATCCCCAACTTCGTGTACGTCCTGCTGCACCACCCCGACGAGTGGGCCCGGCTGCTGGCCGACCGGACGCTGGTCCCCAGCGCGGTCGAGGAGCTGATGCGGTTCGTGCCGCTCGGCGCGACCAGCGCCTTCGCCCGCTACGCGAAGGAGGACGTCGAGATCGGTGGGGTGCTCGTGCGCGCGGGCGAGCCGGTGATCGTGTCGATCCCGTCGGCCAACCGGGACGAGACGGTCTTCGCCGACGCCGACCGGCTCGACCTGGGCCGGGAGGTCAACCCGCACCTGGGCTTCGGGCACGGCGTGCACCACTGCGTCGGCGCCCAGCTCGCCCGGATGGAGCTCCAGGTGGTGCTGGACACCCTGCTCGACCGCACTCCGGGGCTGCGCCTGGCGGTGCCCGAGCCGGAGCTGACCTGGAAGAGCGGCCTACTGGTACGCGGCCTCACCGCGATGCCGGTGGCCTGGTGAGGGGGAGGATCAGGTGAGCGTGGAGGAAGGACAGCCCGGCCCGGGGTGGCGGCTGCACGTGGACCCGACGCGGTGCATCGGCTCGGGCATCTGCGCCGGGACGGCACCCAGGCACTTCGGCCTGGTGGACGGGCTGTCCCGCCCGCTGGCCGAGCGGGTGGCCCCGGCGCAGGCGGTGCTCGACGCGGCCGACTCCTGCCCGATGGAGGCGATCCTCGTCTCCGAGGCGGACAGCCGCCGGCAGATCGCCCCCGAGCCCTGACCGTCGACACACCGTCCCGCTAGGAACGATCGGCACGCCGCCGCCTGCCGGGTCGCCCGGGAAGGACCCGGCAGGCAGCGACCGTCCGAACGGTCAGAGGCTGCCCAGCACCCGGGTCACGGCGATCTCGATGACGACCCGCTGCGGGTTGGGGCGCGGGACGCGGTAGCGCTCGGCGTACCGGCGCTCGGCCTCGGCGACCGCCGCCGCGTCGGCGCGCAGCACCGCCCGACCCTCCACGGTCAGCCAGCGCCTCCCGTCGACGTGACAGACCGCCACCGGCGTGCCCGCCGCGCCGGCCGCCGCGACGTGCCGGGCCTTGGCCGACGTGCCCGACGTGATCACCCGGGCCAGGCCGGCCGCCGGGTCGAGGGTCATCCCGACCGGCACGACGTGCGGGGTCCCGTCGGCGCGCAGCGTCGTCAGGGTGGCCAGGTGCCGTTCCCGGCAGAACGCGAGGACCCGTTCGTCGTGGATGCCCAACCGATGGTCGCCCGGCATTGTCCCGCCCCTGTCCGATCCCGCCGCACCATGCCGCCCCCTGGGCGGGGGCCGACTCCGATCATGGCACGCTCAGCCGACCGGGCGGCGGCTCCTGCTCGCGTCGGGCCCGGGCTGGCCGGGAAGCTGCCGCTGGGCGGCGCGGTGCTGCCGGACCAGCCGGCCCAGGTAGAGCAGGGCGGCGGCGAGCACCCCGATGTCGTCCAGGTAGATCGGGTCGGGGAGCACGTCGATCGGGAAGATGGTGTAGGCCAGCGCGCCCCAGAAGGCGACCTTGCCGCCGACGCCCAGCGTGCCGAGCAGCTTTCGGGTGCGGACCACCCGCACGGCCAGCACGACGGCGCCGACGAGCGTCGCCGCCGCGACGAGGCCGGCGACCACCAGCAGCCAGGTGCGCTCCGTCATGCGCCCACGCTAGCCGACGGGGCGCAAGGAAGGGCCCCCTGTTAACGCCTGCGGTAGAGAAGGGTCCCCTTCTCACCCCACGCGGTGCGCGAGCGGCGCGGGCCGGCCGGGGTGCGCGAGCGGCGCGGGCCGGCCGAGGCGGGTCACACCGGGACGGCGGCCCGGCCCCTCGCCACGGCCGGCTTCTGCCGGGCGACCACCGGCATCTCGCGGGTCTGCTCGGCGGCCGGCGACGGCTCGTCGGCCACCCCGGGCAGCAGCGACGACTGCTCCTGCGGGGCGGGCACGGTCGCGGCGAACGCCTCGTCGCGCAGGCTGCGCGCGGCGACGGCGGCCTGCTCGGCGGCCCGCCAGGCGGCCTGCTCCCGCTCCCGGGCGGCCTCCTGCCGGGCGCGCAGGTGGTCGCGTACGGCCCGGCGCAGCACCAGCTCCTGGTCGACCGGGTGCAGCCGGGGGTCCCACCCGTTGCGGTGCGCGAACACGTCGCTCAGCTGCTCCTCCGACAGCTCCCGCCGCCAGTACGCGTCCAGCGCGGCCCGGTGCAGGTAGCGCTCGCGGTCGGCGTACTCGGCGGGGGTGCGCCCGGTGTGCGGACGGGGCAGGGCCGTGGCGGCGGCCAGCCGGCGGACGTCTGCCTCCGCGGCCTCGTACGCCTGCCAGGCGGCCTCCACCTCATCCTGTGCGGACAGCCACTCGGCCCGCATCCGCCGGGCGGTCGCCGCCGCCCGTTCCGCCGCAGTCGCCACCTCGTCGGCGTACCGGCGCTGGGCCCGCTCCTCGGCGGCCTCCTCCAGGAGGCTGGGCATGGCGGCCTCGCGGATCCGCCCGCCGATCACGGAGCGGAACAGGTCGGGCCGGGCGACCAGGCCGGCCACGGCGACGACGGCGAGGACGAGCAGGGCCAGCCAGATCGCGGCGGCCCGGGGCACGTCGAGCAGGACGGAGGAGAGCGCGGTCTGCATGAGGGGCACCTCGGATGGGGCGAAGTGGACTGTCGGTCGGGGCCCGCGGGCGCGGGCGGGGCCGCGCGTCGACCGGTGCCGGACGGAACCCGCCGGGGCCGTCACCGGTGCGGGTGGCGGCGGGCGGGGTCGTCGGCGGCGCGGGGCGCGGCCGGCGGTGGGCTCGCGGCGGGCCGGTGCGGTGCCGGCGCGGCGGTGCGACGCCGGGGCAAACCGGATCGGCGGCCGGCGGCGGCCCGGTTCAGTGCCGGGGCGGCCCGCGCCGGACGACGGCGCCGGCGGCCGGGTCGACTGCGGGCCGGTCGGCCGGGACGGCCGCCACGGGCCCGCCCACCGGGGCGGGGACCGGCCGCCGCGCGTCGCCGACGACCGGGCGGGACTGCGGGGCGGGCGAATCGGTGCGCGGCTCGGCCGTCGCGCCGGGGCCCAGCGAGTCGACCCGACTGGCCACCACGACGGGGTGGGCCGGGCCGGTGGCCGCGGACGCCACGGCGGGGGCGCCGGCCGGCAGGGCGGCGACCCCGCCGAGGCCGACGGCGAGGACCAGGGCGGTCAGCGCGAGGCGACCCAACTCCCCGATGCGGCGCAGCGTCGACCGCCACGAAAGACGGGACCCGCGCAGCGTCGACCGCCACGAGAGGCGGGACCCGCGCAGCGTCGCCGGCAGGGACGGCCGGGCGAACGCTGCGGACTGCACGACACCAACCTATCGCCGATGCGGGCCGTCCGCAGCCTCGGCGGGCGGCCCGACTGGTGACCCGGGCCACGACCCGTCGCTGTGGACAGAGGAGCCCCCGCCGGGATACGACGGCCGCGCCCCCACCGCCCGGCCCGGTGTCACTCGGCCCGCAGGCCCTCCGGCCGGGTCAGCCGCCACAGGGCGGGCAGGCTCGCGCCGGTGACCAGCAGCACCACGCCGCCGCCCAGGGCGGCACCGAGGCCCACCACCGGCCAGCTCACCGAGACCGGCGCGCCGACCATGCGCAGCAGCACCGCCCCGAGGCCAAGGCCGAAGGCGACGGCGAGGCCGAGCCCGACGAGCACCGGCACGGCCGCCTGCCACAGCACCGACAGCCCCAGCGTGCGGCGCGGGGTGCCGACGGCGGCGAGCATGGCCAGCAGGCGGCGGCGCTCCCGCAACTGTTCGAGCACGCCGACGAGCATGCTCGCGCCGAGCAGCAGCAGGGTCACCGCGACGCCGACGACGAGGCCCCGCTTGACGTTGACGAACTGCGTGGCCTGGCGTTCCTCCTCCAGCGTGGTGACCTGGGCGCGCAGGTCCACCTCGGCGGCGGCGTTGCGGACCCGTTCCAGCGCGTCGGGGTCGGCCGGGTCGAGGCTGAGCAGCGCCTGCGCTCGCAGTCCCGTCCAGGCGGCGTCGGCCGCGCCGGGGGTGACCAGCAGGCCCGCGCCGATCCAGCCGGCGGGGTCCGGTGTCGCCGGCACGGTGCGCAGCCGCCGCGGCAGGGTCCAGGCCGTCTCGTTCGGGCTCACGGTCACCCGGTCGCCGGGGCCGAAGCCGGTGAGCTGCCGCTCGCCGGCCGGCGGTTGGGCGAGAAAGACGTCCCCGTCGGCGCAGGGGCCGAGCCGGGCGTACTCAGCCAGCGCGGCGCAGTCGCCGATGCGGACGTCGGTGGTGTCGGACACGCTCCTGCCGAGCGCGAAGGTGGTCGACGTGCCCGCGCTGCGGACCACGCCGGGGGCGGCGGCCAGCCGGGCCAGCGCCGCGCCGGGGTCGGGCAACTCGTCGAAGGTGACGATCGCCTGGGCCCGGGTGGTGTCCTGGCCGGTGGGGGTGGTGAATCGCGCCTCCACCCCGGCGACGAGCATCTGCAGGCCGATGCTGCCCGCCACCGCCACCGCCACGCCGCTGACCAGACGCGCGGAGGTGGCGCTGTCCAGTTGCAACCGGCGCACCGCGAGCTGCCAGGGGACCGGGCCGCCGCGCAGCCGGCGTACGGCGAGGTCGACCAGCCAGGGCAGCAGGGTGACCGTGCCGACCAGCAGCAGCACCGCCCCGGCCGCCACCTGGTAGTCGGCGGCGTCGGCGCGGTCCTCGCCGACGCCGGTCAGCGGGTAGAGCAGGGCCAGCCCGGCGGCCGGCAGCAGCAGCCGCCACCACAGGCGGCGACGCACGGCCGGGCCCTGGCGGCTCACCCCGAGGGGCTCGACGACGACCCGGCGCAGCGCGACGAGCGCCACCAGCACGGCGAGCACCGGCACCGCGACCGCGACCGCCGCCACCAGGGTCGGGGTGGGGCGCAGGTCCGCCGCGTACACGCTGATGTTGCGGAGGGTGACCAGCGGTGCGAGCTGGCGGCCGGCGGCGAAGAGGACGCCGCCGACGGCGAGGCCGAACACCGCGCCGGCCGCCGCCTCGCCCGCGGCGATCCGACGGACCATCGCCGTGTCCGCGCCGAGCAGGCGCAGGGCGGCGAGCCGGCGGTCCCGGCGGTCCCCGCCGAAGCGGACCGCCGCGCCGACGAAGACGACGATCGGCAGCAGCAGCACCACGACGACGACCACGACGAGGACCATCAGCACGGGCGAGAACTCCTCGCCGGGCTCCCCGCCGCCGAAGTGGTCGATCCGTGCGGCCCGCTGGTCGGTCAGGTCCGCGCTGCCGAGATAGAAGGCCAGCTCACCGGGGCCGGCGAGGCCCTGCGCGCCGATCGTGCCGGCGATCCGCGCGCCGCCGAGCCGGGGCGCGAACAGCGGGCCGTCGGGCGAGTCGAGCAGGTCCCGCAGCGCCGGGGAGACGACCACCTCGCCGGCCCCGGGCAGCCGGGTCAGCCCCGGCGGCACCGGCGCGGCCGGCCCCTCGGCGCGCACGATCCGGCCGCGCACCGGGCGGTCCCGGAAGTCGGTGTAGGCGGGGGCGACGAGCAGGGTGTCGGCCGCGGCGACCTGCTCGGGTCGCGACCCGGTGTCGTTGCGGGCCTCGTTGCGGGCCGCCCGGGCGTCGAGCGCGCCCGGCACGGCGGCGGCCAGCAGCAGCATGGCCACCCCGATGCCGACGCCGAGCGCGGTCAGCGCGGCCCGCGTCCACCCGTCCCGGCCGCCGGTGACGGCCATCCGCGCGCCCAGCCACAGGTCGGCCAGCACCCGGCCGCGCCGGCCCGGCTTACGCGGCCCGGTCACGCGGCCGGCTCCAGGCTGCGGGTGCGGCCGTCGCGCACCACGACCTCCCGATCCGAGTACGCGGCCACCCGCGCCTCGTGGGTCACCAGCACCACGGCGGCGCCGGTGTCCCGGGCCGCCCCGGTCAGCAGCCGCATCACCCGCTCGCCGTGCAGCGAGTCCAGCGCGCCGGTCGGCTCGTCGGCGAAGACGACCCGGGGGCCGCTGACCAGCGCCCGGGCCACGGCGACCCGCTGGCCCTGCCCGCCGGAGACCTCGCCGGGGCGCTTGCCGGCCACGTCGGCGACCTCCAGCCGGCCGAGCCACTCGGCGGCGCGCCGCTCCGCCTCCCGCCGGCCGACCCGCTCCAGCCGCAGCGGCAGGGCCACGTTCTCCAGGCAGGTCAGCTCGGGCACGAGCTGCCCGAACTGGAACACGAAGCCGAACTGCCCCCGGCGCAGGGCGCTGCGCTCCCGGTCGGACATGGCGGTCAGGTCCGCGCCCCGGTAGGTCACCCGCCCCGAGTCGGGGCGGACGATGCCGGCGAGGCAGTGCAGCAGGGTCGACTTGCCGGAGCCGGAGGGGCCCAGCACCGCCAGCACCTCGCCGGCCCGGACGGTCAGCGACGCCCCGGCGAGCGCCGGGGTGGGGCCGAAGGCCCGGTGCAGCTCCTCGGCGACGAGCAGGTTCTCCGCCGGGGTCCGCCGGTCGTGGCCGTCCGCCGTCGTTCCGCCGTCGACGCGCGGGCCCGTCATCGCCGCACCGTTGTCGGCGTAAGCGCCCGTCATCGCCGCACCGCCTCGGCCAGCTCGTCCAGCCGGGCCGCCGTCAGCTCCAGCCAGCGCAGGTCGGCCTCCAGGTGGAACAGGGCGTGGTCGCAGATGAGCCGCTCGGCCAGGTCGCCGGAGTCGCGACGCCGGGTCAGCTCGCGCATCAGCCGCAGGTGCTCGGCGCGCTGCGTGTCGAGCAGGTCGGCGGCGGAGCGGCCGGTGAGCAGCGCCAGCACCACCTTGGTGTAGAGGACGCTCTGCAGGTACGGCTCGGGCTTCTCCGGCTGGGACAGCCAGCGCCGCACGTCGGTCACCCCGGCCTCGGTGATCGCGTACCGCTTGCGGTCGGGGCCCTCGCCGGCCTCGACCGAGTCCACCTCGACGAGGCCGTTGCGCAGCAGCCGGGACAGGGTGGCGTAGACCTGGCCGAAGTGCAGCGGGCGGGCCTGCCCGAAGCGCTCGTCGTAGGCGCGTTTCAGGTCGTAGCCGTGGCGGGGGGTGGACTCCAGGAGCCCTAGGAAGGTCTGACCGATCGACATGGCCGCGACTATACACACCGCGTATACACATGGTGGATAGGCAGGTCGGAAAAGGGGCCCTCCCCGATGGGGAGGGCCCCGCAGCCTGCGCGGTGGAAGCGTCAGCCGGCGTCGAGCACCGGCGGCGCGCCCGGGTCGCCGTCCCGCCAGACCATGTCGTCCTCCGTCAGCCAGGTCAGCCGCTCGTCGGACTCGTCGTCGTCGGCCCGCCCGCGCCCGCCGAGCACGCCCGCCCGGCCCCCGCCCGTGCCGTTGGCGCCCACCCGGCCCACGCCCGTGGCGGCCCGGTGCTCGGCCCCCGCCAGGCCACCCGCCGGCCGGGCCGCCACCGTCGCGCCGGTGCGGGCCGACCCGGCCAGCGAGCCGGTGCCGCCGCCGAGCACGCCGACCGGCGCCCCGGCGGGCGCGCCGAAGAGCAGCCCCGCCCCGGCGCCGGCCGACGCGGCGGCCGTCACGCCACCCGCCGTGCCCACCGTGCCCACCGAGCCCGCCGGCACGCCGCCGCCGGGCGCCGCAGCGCCGGCAAGGGACGTGCCCGTGTCGAGGCCCGTGCCGCCGGCCCCGTCCGTGCCGCCCGGCGACGCCGAGCCGTCGTGGCCCCCGCCCGCCGGCTGCGTGTCCGGCCCGTCCGACAGGCCACCCGGGGCGTCCACCGTCGCGTGACCCGTGGTCGGGGTGCCGAAGCCGCCGCGCGGCGCGCTCCTCGGCGCGTGGGCCCCGGGACCGGCCGACGGCGTCGACGTCCTGGTGCTCGGGTCGTCCGGCAGGTCGCCGTCCGGCGGCGGCGGGTCGACCAGCCGGCCGTACGCCGACAGGTCGTAGCCGGCGGCCAGCTCGGCGACCACCTGGACCATCCGCCGGTGCGCCTTCTCCTGCTCGGCCTTGTCCTGCTTGTGCCCGAGGAAGCCGCCGACGATCGCGCCCGGCAGGCCCCCGGTGAGGCCGCCCGTGATCGCCCCGGAGACCGTCTTGTCGTGGTCGTCGGTCTCGGCCGGGCTCTCCGCCTGCTTCTGCGCGGCGCGCAGGTCGGTGGCCATCAGCGTCAGCCCCTGGCGCACGTCGGCCATCCCCTCGGAGAGGGTCGTGGAGTAGTCGACGATCAACGACACCCGCCGCTGGAACTCCCGGCCGGCGTCGCCCGTCCAGCCGTTGGCCAGCTTCTCCAGGTCGGCGCGCAGGTCGCGGGCGAGGTCGTCGAGGGTGCCCTTCATGGAGCTCCAGCTGGTGGCGAGGCCGTCGATCTGCTCGGGGTCGCCGGCCCGCACGGCGTCGTACAGCCGCTGGTGGCTGACGTTCTCGTAGCGCGCGGTGTACTCAGACACGAGGGTCGTCCCTCCCGTTCAGCGCGTCGTCGACCCCGGTGAGCGCGGCGGCGATGTCGGCGGCGTTGGCCGCGTTGCGCGCCTCCGTGGTCCGGTAGTTGGTCAGGATCGTGCCGGTCGCGCTCTGCGCCGCCTTCACCGCGTCGCGAAGCCGCTCGACCCGCTGCGCGTAGCTCGTCTGGAGCGCCGAGTAGCGGCGGGCGTTGCTGGTCGCGTCGGCGAACGTGCCCAGATCCGGCGGCCGGCACTGCAACTCGGTGGTCAGCTTCCTGAGCACGGCCTCGGCCTCGCTGAGCCGCGCGGCCAACCGTCGCTGGAAGTCCTCCAGGGACAGTACGTCGACTGTCGTGCGCCCGGTCATGGCATTCCCCGTACGTCGTCGATAACCGTTGGCGAGGATCAGGTTAGTGGACGGCGACCAGACGGGGCGACCCGTGACGACGGCCCGCGGCGGCGCCTACGTGCCCGGGGCGAAGTAGGCGAGCGCGTCCTCGCGCTCCAGGGCGGGGCCCGTCGGGATCAGGGCCAGCAGCGACGCGGGCACCGCCAGCGGCTGCACCCCGCCGTAGCCGAGGGCGGTCAGCGCGTCGCCCGACCGGGTGCCCAGCGGGTGGCGTACCCCCTGGGCGGTGACCAGGTAGACCGTCGAGCCCGGCGCGCCCGCGCCGCTGTCCCCGGAGCCCGGGGCGGCCTGGACCAGCACGCCCCTGCCGCCCGGCAGCAGCACCTGTTCGGCGGTGCGGACCGCGTCGCGCGCCCCCTGCCGGACCGGGGCCGCGGCCGGGCCGGTCAGCTCGGTCGGCACCCGGTCGAAGACCTCCAGCGTGGTGGTGGGCGGCGCGTCGGCCGTCGGCCTGCGGTAGGTGGCGCAGAGCACCGTCCGGCCGGCCTGCACCGGGTGCAGCGCCGGCAGCTCGCGCGGCGTGCCCTCCGGCTCCACCCGCTGCCGGGTCAGCAGCCGGCCGGCCTGGTCCGGGGTGATGTCGGTGATCCGGCCGCCGTCGCGCAGCAGCAGGAGGGCGCTGACCTCGCCGATCGACGCCAGCCCGTCCCGGGTCAGCACGTAGTGCTGGCCGGCGGCCCGGAACACGTCGCCGACCCGGGCCGGCCCGTCGCCCACGGTCTGCCGGCTGGTCTCGCCGTCGCCGGGCAGCTGCGGCTCGCGGAGCACCGGCCCCGCCGGCACGGCGTTGAGCAGTTGCTCGCCGACCGTGAGCGTGGTGGCCCCGGCCATCCGCAGCGCGGCGGTCGCCGGGTCCCCGCCGGCGATCCGCAGCCGGGCGTCGCCGGTGAGCAGGTAACGCCGGTCGTCCACGGTGGCCAGCACCGCCCGGTCGCCCAGCGGCGTGCCGCCGGAGAGCGGCCGGTCGATCACCACGTGCGTGGTCGACCGGCCGGGAGCGGCCGGGTCCGGCACGTCGCAGACCGACCAGGGCAGCCCGACCAGCGCCTTCCGGTCGGGCAGCGCGTCCGGCGCGCCGACGATCCCGACGGTACGCCCGCGCGGCCGGTCCGCGATGGACGCCCGCGACATCGTCCGCACCGTCGGGTCCGCCTCGTCGAGGACGAGCCGGGCCGAGGCGTAGTTCAGGGTCGGGTGCAGCAGGCCGTCCACGTAGACGTACGTCGCCCCGGTCTCCCGCTCGATCACCAGCGTGTTCGCCTCCAGCGGCGCGGCGTTGCCGGTGAGCTGGCCGTACGCGCCGACGCCGCCGAGCACCACCGCCGCGGCCACCACGCTGCCGACCACCGCCAGCCCGAGCCGCCGCATCGGCAGGTTCGTCGTCTCGGGGTCGCCGGAGAGCAGCGCGGAGACGATCCGGCGGGTGACGAAGCGGTACGCCTGCACCTGGTCGCGGCGGGTCCGCATGGGCTACCTCCGGCGGCGGGGTCGGGCCGCGACGGTCGGGTTCGACGGCGGCTCGGGCCGCCACGACCGGTTCCGACGGCGGGTGGGGCCGTGGCGATCAGGTCGGAGCTTCGCCACGGGCTTCCCTACGATAAGGGGCCGCCGGCCGGTCACCGGGGGCCACCGCCCGGGACGGGGTGACCCCTACCCGGGACGGGTGACCCCTGTCCGGGGAGGGGGCGACCCCTGTCCGGGGACGGGCGACCGCCGGGACGGGGGCAGCCGGCCGCACCGGCTGCCAGGAGAGCCGCTGTCGAGAAGGGACGCCACCGATGCCGCAGGTCCAGGCGCCGCCCGGTCGTACGGCCGCGCCACCCGGTCGTACGGCCGCCGGCCCGACCGATCCGCCCGCCCGGCCCGCGCCGCCCGACCGCGCGGTGGTCCCCGCCGACCGGCGCAGCCGGGGCCGGCTCGGCCCGGTCGTCGTCGGCCAGCTCGTCGTGGCGGAGCTGGCCGCGCTGGCCTGCTACGCCGCGCTCGGCGGCCCCACGTGGCTGGCCGCCGTCGTCGGGGTCGTCGCGGTGGCCGCCGTCGCCGCCGCCTTCGCCCGTCGGGGCGGCCGTTGGTGGTACGAGGACCTGCTGCTGCGCCGCCGGCTGCGGTTGCGCCGGGAGGAGGCCCGGGCGGCGGCGGGCGGCGGCACGGGCGAGGCCCGGTTGGCCGTCCTCGCCCCCGAGCTGACCATGATCGAGCTGACCGAGCGCGGCACCCGCCTCGGCGTCGGCCAGGACGTCCGGGGCTGGTTCGCCGCCGTGGCGCTGGATCCGCCGCCCGGCGCGCCCGCCGGCTCGATCGACGCGGCGGCGGTGGACCGGGCGCTGGCCGTGCTCACCGAATTCACCGCGCCGGTGTCGCTGGCCCAGGTCGTCTCGCACACCCTCGTCTGGTATCCGACGCCCGGCGCGTCACCGGCCGCCCACCGCACCGTCTGGGTCGCCGTGCGGCTGTCCGTACGCGACGCCCGCGCCGAGGCGGTGACCCGGGGCGGCGGGACGCTCGGCGTGCACCGCACCGTCGCCGCGGCGGTCGGCCGGCTCGGCAAGGCGCTGCACGCCGCCGGCCTGGGCCACCGGGTCCTGGGCCGGGACGAGCTGCGCGCCGCGCTGGTCTCCGGGGCCGGGCTGGACCTGACGCCCGAGCCGCAGGCCGAGACCTGGACCGGGCTGCGCGGCGGCGGCTGGACCCAGCGCTGCCTGGCCCTGCGCGCCCGCGCCGGTGCCACCTGGGGGCCGCTGGTGGACGCCGTCACCGCCACCGCCGCGCCGTCGCACACGTTCGCGGCGGTGGTCCGCCCCGGCGATCGGCCCGGCCCGCCACTGCTGCGCGTCGCCGCCCCGGCCGACCACGTCGAGGCGCTGGTCACGGTGGTCCGGGACGTGGCACGCCGCGCCGGCACCCCGGCCCGGCCGCTGGACGGCGAGCACGGCCCCGCCGCCTGGGCCGCCGCCCCGACGGCCCGCCGCGTAATCGACCACCGCCCCACCTGACCCCACCCACCCGCCCACCCCCCGCCCAACCCGGTGATCAAGAGGTTTGCGTCAGATTCCTCGCCGCCGCTGACGCAAACTTCTTGATCAACTCCGGCAGGGGGAGGGGGAGGGGGAGGGCGGAGGGGGGAGGCGGGGGCAGGGGTGGGTCAGGGGCGGAGGTTGACTATCCAGCCGTAGAGGCCGCAGACCCAGACCGCCAGGGGGACCAGGGAGATGATCAGCAGGACCTCGACGATGTCCAGCAGGCGTCCCCAGACCGGCGAGATGCGTTTGCCCGCCACGGTCAGCCCGTAGATCAGGCTGACCACGGCCGTCGCCACCAGCCCGCCGAGGACCACGCCGAGCCGGACGGCCGCGCCGCCCGCGGCGAAGGTGGCCGCCGCGGTGAGGCCCAGCCCGAGGCCGCCGGCCAGCAGCACCGGCACGCGCTGGGCGCGACCGAGGAACGGCCGGGCGCGCAGCAGCGACAGCAGGGCCAGCACCAGGCCGAGCAGCACCGCCGGCAGCCGGCCGTCGAGGGCGAGCACGACCTCCCCGCCCAGCACCAGCAGGGCGACCGTCCACAGCAGGCCGGTGAGGAACTCGTCGGCCCGCTCGCTGCGCCGCAGCACGCTGCGGCCGTCGACGGTCTCCGTGTCGGTCTTCAGGTCGTCCGGGCCGGTCGGGATGGACGGCACGGGCAGCCGGGCCAGCCGGTACGCCGCCATCGGCAGGGCCGGCAGGGTGGCGAACGCGACCGTCGCGACCACCGCGGCGGCGGCCGGCGCGCCCACCGAGAACACCAGGCTCACCACCGCCCCGAGGCCCACCGCGCCGCCGACGGCGACCGCGCCGAAGAACAGCGGCAGGCGGTCGCCGACCGCCAGCGCGGCGACCGCGCCGAACACCACCACGGCGGTCGCGGCGAGCAGCACGTGCGGGCTGGACAGCTCGCCCAGGCCCCGGTCGCCGGCCAGCACCAGCAGGCCGCCGACAGCGGCGTGCCCGAGGCCGACCAGGGCCAGCACCGCGCCGGTGTGGCTGTCGCCGGCCGCCCGGGACAGCACGGCCGCGCCGACCAGCAGGGCGACCGCCACCAGCAGGGCGGCGATCGCGCCGGGCAACTGCGGCGGTCCCGCGAACAGCGCCGCCAGCGCGCCGGCCGACAGCGCCGCCGCCGCGAACAGCACCGCGAACGACCGGCTCGTGCTCACCTGCCAGCTGCCGGGGCGCTGGTTCGTGGCGGTCGCCACCGCGTCCACCACGTCGTCGAAGACGATCTCCGGGGCCGCCGCCGCGCGGGGGTTGAAGTAGAGCACCTCGCCGTCGCGGACGCCGAGCTGCGCGGCCGTACGGCCACCGTCGAGGGGCTGCCCGCCGAGCCGGGCCAGGCTCCAGCCGCCGTGCCGCACCCCCTCGTCGGCGAGGTCCTCACCGGCGTACCGCAGCAGGGTCGGCAGCAGGTCCGCCAGCGGCACGTCGGCGGGGAGGGCGAGGTCCATCCTGGTCCGGGGCGCCACGATGGTGACCCGGCTCAGGCCGCCGGCCGCCGTCCTCGTCGCCACTGTGGCCTCCTCGCGTTCGCCTGCGTTCCACCCGCCCGGGCCGCCGCCGAAGCGGGTCCTCGACGCCCACCGGAGATTACCTACGATGGCCCCCACGTACGATGCCCACCCGACGGCCCGCGCCCGGTCGTCGCGCCGCCCCGGCCGCACGTCACGCCGCGCCGGCCGGCGTCCGGGCCGCTTCTGGGGGAGGAGAACGCCGTGAGCACCGTCGTGTTCCGTCGGCTTCCGCGTCAACCGGGGCCCGCCCTGCCGCGCGGCGAGGTGCTGCTCGAATCCCCGCCGGAGCTGCCGGAGCCGACCCCCCGGGGCATGGGCCAGCTGCTGATGATCCTGCCGATGGTCTGCGGCGTCGGCGCGATGGCGTTCCTCTACGCCGGCCGGGGCGGCGGCATGATGACGTACGTCGCGGGTGGGCTCTTCGGGGTTTCCATGCTCGGCATGGCGATCGGCTCGCTGAGCAACGGCGGCAACGACAAGGCCGAGCTGAACGCCGAGCGCCGCGACTACATGCGCTACCTGGCCCAGATGCGCAAGCGCACCCGGCGCGCGGCCGAGCAGCAGCGGGCGGCCATGACCTGGCGGCACCCGGAGCCCGACGCGCTCTGGTCGATCGCCGCGTCCCGCCGGCTGTGGGAACGCCGCGTCACCGAGGACGACTTCGGCGAGGCGCGGATCGCGATCGGCCCGCAGCGGCTGGCGGTGGAGATCGTGCCGCCGGAGACGAAGCCGGTGGAGGACCTGGAGCCGATGAGCGCGATCGCGCTGCGCCGGTTCGTCCGCGCCCACTCCACGGTGCCGGACCTGCCCACCGCGCTGTCGGTGCGGGCGTTCTCCCGGGTGGTGCTGCGCGGCGAGCGGGAGCCGGTGCTCGACCTGGCCCGGGCGACGATCGGTCAGCTCGCCACCTTCCACGCCCCGGACGACCTGGTCGTCGTCGTGGTCGCCGCCGAGGACCGGCAGCCGGCGTGGGACTGGGTGAAGTGGCTGCCGCACGCCCAGCACCCCGGCCGCACCGACGCGGCGGGGGCCCGCCGCCTGGTCTTCGCCACCCTCGCCGAGGCCGAGGAGTCCCTCGCCGACGAGCTGGCCGGTCGGGCCCGGTTCAGCCCGGACGCCAAGCCGCTGACCACCGCGCCGCACCTGGTCGTGGTCGTCGACGGCGGCGAGGTCGCCGCCACCTGCCAGCTCACCGGGCCGAGCCTGCTCGGCACCACAGTCGTGGACCTCTCCGGGGCCGTCCCCCGCGACGCCGGCCGCTGGCTGCTCTGCCTCGACGTCGGCGACGGCACCGCCGTGGACCTGGTCCGGGGCGCGACCACCACCCGGCTCGGCCGCCCCGACCGGCTCACCGTCGCCGCGGCCGAGGGGCTGGCCCGGCAGCTCGCCCCCTACCGGCTCTCCCAGCAGCAGGCCGGCGCGGAGGAGCCGCTGGCCCGCAGCACCGAGCTGCCCGACCTGCTCGGCGTCGGCGACGCCGCCACCGTCGACGTGCGGCACACGTGGCGACCGCGCAGCCACCGCGACCGGCTGCGCATCCCCCTCGGCGTCGGCCCCGACGGCAGCGTCGTCGAGCTGGACTTCAAGGAGTCCGCGCACGAGGGCATGGGCCCGCACGGCCTGGTCATCGGCGCGACCGGCTCCGGCAAGAGCGAGCTGCTGCGTACGGTGGTCGCCGCCCTCGCGGTCACCCACTCCTCGGAGGAGCTGAACTTCGTCCTGGTCGACTTCAAGGGCGGCGCGACGTTCGCCTCCCTGGACGCGCTGCCGCACACCAGCGCGGTGATCACCAACCTCTCCGACGAGCTGCCGCTGGTCGACCGGATGCGCGACGCCCTGGCCGGCGAAATGAACCGCCGCCAGGAGGTGCTGCGGGCCGCCGGCAACTACGTCTCCCGCTACGAGTACGAGAAGGCGCGGGCCGCCGGCGAGCCGCTGGATCCGATGCCGAGCCTGCTCATCGTCTGCGACGAGTTCAGCGAGCTGCTCGCCGCGAAGCCCGACTTCATCGACCTGTTCGTGATGATCGGCCGGCTGGGCCGGTCGCTGGGCGTGCACCTGCTGCTGGCCAGCCAGCGGCTGGAGGAGGGGAAGCTGCGCGGCCTCGACACGCACCTGTCGTACCGGATCGGCCTGCGCACCTTCTCGGCGGTGGAAAGCCGCATCGTGCTCGGCGTGCCCGACGCGTACGAGCTGCCCAGCGCCCCCGGCCACGGCTACCTCAAGACCGACACCGCCACCATGCTGCGGTTCCGCGCCGCGTACGTGTCCGGCCCGTACCGGGCCCCGGGCGAGCAGGCGCGCTCGGCGCAGGCGCTGGTGCGCCGCCGCATCGTCCCGTACGGCACGGAGTTCGTGCCGGCGCCCGCCCCGGACCTGGCGGCGGAGCCGGTGGCCGAGCCGGAGCAGCCGGCCGAGGGCAAGGCCGTGGCGATGCTCGACGTGCTGATCGGGCGGCTCGCCGGCCAGGGCCGCCCCGCCCACCAGGTGTGGCTGCCGCCGCTGTCGGAGCCGCCGAGCATGCTGGACCTGCTCGGCCAGCTCGCCGTCGACCCGACGTACGGCCTGACCACCGCCGGCTGGGCGGGCCGGGGCCGGCTCACCGTGCCGGTCGGCGTGGTCGACCGCCCGTACGAGCAGCGGCGCGACCCGATGATGGTGGAGCTGGCCGGCGCGGGCGGCAACGTGGTGATCGTCGGCGCGTCGCTGTCCGGCAAGAGCACCCTGCTGCGGTCGCTGCTCGCCTCGCTGGCGCTCACCCACACCCCGCGCGAGGCGCAGTTCTTCTGCCTCGACTTCGGCGGCGGGGCGCTGCGCAGCCTGGAGGGGCTGCCGCACACGGCGGGGGTGGCCGGCCGGCGGGACACCGAGGCGGTCCGCCGCACGGTCGCCGAGGTGGTCGGGATCATCGACGAGCGGGAGCAGCGGTTCGCCCAGCACGGCATCGACTCGGTGGCCGCGTACCGGCGTCGCCGGGCGGCCGGCGAGTTCGCTGACGACCCGTTCGGCGACGTGTTCCTCGTGGTCGACGGCTGGAACACGCTGCGCCAGGAGTACGAGGAGCTGGAGCAGACCATCACCAACCTGGCCAACCGGGGGCTGGGCTTCGGCATCCACGTGGTGATCACGGCGGTGCGCTGGGCGGAGATCCGGATCAACCTGCGCGACCTGCTCGGCACGAAGCTGGAGCTGCGGCTCGGCGACGCCGCCGAGTCGGAGATCGACCGGCGGGCCGCGCAGAACGTGCCGGAGAAGAACCCCGGGCGCGGCCTGACCCGCGACAAGCTGCACTTCCTGGCGGCGGTGTCGCGGATCGACGGCCGCCGCGACGTCGACGACCTGACGGAGGCGTCGGTCGCCCTGGCCGGGCACGTGGCGCGGGCGTGGCCGGGCGCGCCCGCCCCGAAGGTACGGCTGCTGCCGCGCCGGCTGCCGCTGGCCGAGCTGGCCCGGGTGGCCGACCGTTCCGCGCCGGGCCTGCCGATCGGGGTCAACGAGTCGGCGCTCGCCCCGGTCTACCTGGACCTGGCCAGCGAGCCGCACCTGACGGTGTTCGGCGACGCCGAGTGCGGCAAGACCAACCTGCTACGGGTGATCGCGAAGGGGATCGTCGAGCGCTACACCCCGGCGCAGGCGCGCCTGGTCATCGCCGACTACCGGCGCGGCCTGCTCGGCGCGGTCGAGGGCGAGCACCTGCTCGACTACGCCCCGTCCAACCAGGTCTTCGCCCAGGGCCTCGCGTCGATCCGCAGCGCCCTGTCCAACCGGCTGCCCGGCCCGGACGTCACCACCGCCCAGCTTCGCGACCGGAGCTGGTGGAAGGGGCCGGACCTCTACATCCTGGTGGACGACTACGACCTGGTCGCCTCCGGCGGCAACAACCCGCTCAGCGCGCTGCACGAGCTGCTGCCGCAGGCCCGCGACATCGGCCTGCACCTGATCGTCACCCGCCGCGTCGGCGGCGTGGCGCGGGCGCTGTACGAGCCGGTGCTGCAACGCCTGCGCGAGCTGGACTCGCCCGGCCTGCTGATGTCCGGCGCCCGGGAGGAGGGGCCGGTCTTCGGCACGCTGCGCCCGAGCCCGCAGCCGCCGGGCCGGGGCACGCTGGTGCGCCGGCGCGACGGCCAGCAGCTCATCCAGACGGCCTGGTCCGAACCGGCCTAGGCCGCGTTCCGTCAGGGCTGGGGACGGACGCCGGATGACCCGGTCGGGTAGCGTCGGGCCGATCGTCGGTTGTGCAGAGAGGACCGTGGTGAGCACCTCGGGGGGATACGGCGGCGTCGGCGGCGCCGTCGAGAGCATGCTGCGCCAGGCGCAGGAGCAGCAGCGTCGGCTGGCCGAGTTCCAGCGGCAGCGCGCCGAGCTGCGGGTGACGGGGGAGAGCCCGGACGGCCTGGTCCGGGTCACGGTCGACGGCGAGATGAAGGTCGGCGACATCGAGATCAACGCCCGGGCGATGCGGCTGGACAGCTTCTCCCTCGCGGAGTCGCTCCAGGCCGCGATCGACGCGGCGTACGCGGCCTTCGGCGAGCACCAGCAGGAGCTGCTCACCGAGATGCTCGGCGGCTCCGAGCTGGTCCGGCAGGCCCAGGCCGGCACCCTGACCCCGGAGGACTGGTTCCGCCGGTTCGGGGTGGACCTGGGCGACCCGTTCCGCGGCCTGCGCCGCTGAGCCCGGCAGGGAGACACGATGGCGAACAAGGTCGACGTCGACGCGATCCGCAAGGCGAGCCAGAAGCTCGACGCCCCGGACGGCCCGATCCAATACCTGCGCAACGTGCAGTCGCTGCTGGAGAGCGTGAAGCTGCCGTCCGGGTCGCTGACCCTCTTCGGTGGCGCGACCGTCGAGGCGCACAACGCCTCGGTCGACGGCCACCTGGACAACGTGAAGACCGGCATCGAGCACCTGCACCGAGCGGCCCAGCAGCTCGAACAGACCGCCAAGAACTGGGAGAAGTCGGATCAGCCCTGGGTGGTCAAGTGACCGGCCGGGCACACGACGGGGGGCAGCACCGATGACGGAGATCCTGATCGCCAACGCGTCCGGCGCGGTGACCGGCACGCACACGGTCGCCGCGACGACGGCACCGGTGCGGGGCCTGCTCCCGGCGGCGCGGGCCAACTGGATGTGGCTGGTCGGGGCGGGCTTCCTGGGTGTGATGATCGCCTATCTGGAGACGTTCGACAACGACGAGGTCAACAAGTCCATCAAGGAGTGGGGCGACGCCGCCCGCCTGCTCGGCGCGGACCAGTTCGGCGCGGCCCTGGGCGAGGTGCCGCCGTCCGCGGAGGAGTGGGACTTCGACGATCGGGACGCGTTCGAGCTGTTCCTCCGCAAGCTGGGCGCGGAGATCAACTCGCTGGCCGAGGCGTTCAACGCCAACAAGGAGAGCCTGACCGCCGCCCGGGACGCCTTCAACGACGCCGTCGACGCGCTGGTCGAGGCGCTCATCCCGATCCTGATCGCGGTGATCGCGTCGGTCGCCCTCCAGGCGTTCCCGCCGACCGCCCCCATCGCCGAGGCCATCGGGGTGGCCGGGCTTACCGTGAGCGTGGCGATCCTCGCCCTGGTCTTCGGCGACATCAGCGCGCTGTTCACCACCGTGATGGCGGGGTTCCAGCACAACAACCGGTTCGCGTTCGTGTCGGACTCCCGCCCGGGCTGGGCGGCCACCGGCGCCGACCCCGACATCAAGGACATCAAGATCGACTGGGTCAAGGATTCCAAGTTCTACCAGTGAGAGGCGGGCGACATGGTGGAGCTCTTCGTGTTGGCCCTGGTCACCATCCCGGTCTTCCTCGTGCTGGGGTTGGTCGCACAGCTCACGCGGGCGGCCTGGGCCAAGCGGGCCAGCGAGGCGACGGTCCTCGTCGGCATCGCCGCGCTGTTGCCGGTGGTGCTGGACCGGGCCTTCGACAAGCCGGTGCTCTGGGCGGCCGTGGTGCTGCTGGCCGCGCTGCTGGTGTTCGGCGTGGTGCTGCACGTGCGGTCCTACCGCCGGCCCTCCTAACGAGGTCACGGCCCGGTCCGACAGGGACGGTCCACGCCGGGGCGACCCGTCCGGGCGCCCGTGACGCCGCAGCAGGGCTGCGCGGGTTGGACGAGGTCGGTTACGGTGCATCCTGAATGTCCGTCGGTGGGGTTGGTCGCCTTGCCACGGGGGAGGGCGCGGCAGATTTCCGCCGCCACAACGATGACGGAAGGGTGTGAAGCATGGCGTTCGAGGTCGACGCATCGACTCTGCATACCGCGGCGAATGACGTGCGGTCCACGCGCGGCGATGTCGACGGTGAGCTGAAGAAGCTGTGGAACGTGGTCGACGACCTGGCGATGGCCTGGAAGGGGCAGGCGTCCTCGGGCTTCCAGCAGCTCATGCTGCGCTGGAACGAGGACACCGCCAAGCTGCTGACCGCGATGGACAACATCGCCGACCTGCTCGACAAGTCCGGCACGACCCACCAGGTCAACGACGAGGAACAGCAGCAGATGCTGGACAAGTTCCACGCTGCGCTGAACCCGTGACCGGCAGCCAGGCGTAGGGGAGGAAAACATGAGCATCAAGGTTGACTACGCGGTCCTCGAAAGCAGCCACCAGCAGATGACCGCGATCTCGCGGACCATCGACGAAAAGCTCGACACGCTGCGCTCCATGCTGAGCAAGCTGCACTGGGAGGGCGAGGACCGCACCGCCTACGAGCAGCACCAGGCGCAGTGGGACGCCGCCGTCCGGGACATCAACAAGATCCTGAACGACATCGGCGGCGCGGTCGGCATCGCCCGCGAGAACTACGTCACCACGGAGATGAGCAACTCCCGGGTGTGGAACAGCTGAGCTGACGCCGACGCGGCTCCGGTCCGGCTCGACCGGGCCGGAGCCGTTCTGCGTGACGGGTCGACGAGGGCCGGGGGGAACGATGCACACGGGGGGACACGGGCGACCGCTGCGGCGGTCCGCCGCCGCCATGCTGGCGCTGGCCACGGTCGCCGGTGGCCTGCTGACCGCGCCCGCCCCGGCGCGCGCCGCCGACACGGTGCGCGGCCTCCAGTGGCACCTCGACACGCTGCGCATTCCCGAGGCGCACAAGCTGACCAGGGGCGCGGGCGTCACGGTCGCGGTGATCGACGGCGGGGTGTACGCCGCCCACCCCGACCTGCGCGGGCAGGTCCTGAGGGGCACCTCGCGGTCCAGCGGGGTGCGGGCCGACGGCCAGGCCGACCCGGACCGCGAGAAGGGGCACGGCACCGCGATGGCCGGCATCATCGCCGGCCGCGGCGGCGGCTCCATGCGCCTGCTCGGCATCGCCCCGGAGGCGAAGATCCTGCCTGTCGCGCTCGGCGAGCCGCGCGAGTGGGACATCGCGGGCGGCATCCGGTGGGCGGCCGACGCCGGAGCGGACGTGATCAACCTGTCCGTCGGCACCCCCGGCGACGATCCGCAGGTCACCGAGGCCGTCCAGTACGCGCTCGGCAAGGGCGCGGTGCTGGTGGCCGCCGCCGGCAACCGCGCCAGCAGCCAGAGCGTGCCGACGCCGGCCAACGTCCCCGGCGTGCTCGCGGTCGGGAGCACCGGGAAGAACGGCTCGCGGTGGAGCGGGTCGGTCACCGGCCCGGAGGTGGGGCTCGCCGCGCCCGGCGAACGGATCATCAGCACGGTGCCGCCGCCGGTGTCGCCGAACGGCTACGGCGTGGGCGACGGCACCAGCAACGCGGCGGCGATCGTCTCCGGGGTCGCCGCGCTGGTGCGGTCCCGCTATCCACGGCTCGACGCCGCCAACGTGGTCAACCGGCTGATCCGCACCGCGCGGGACCGGGGCGCCCCGGGCCGCGACCCGGAGTACGGCTTCGGCGGCGTCGACGTGCTGGCCGCGCTGACCGCCGCCGTGCCCGAGGTGGACGGCAACCCGCTGCTGGCCGGCGCGTCCGCGGAGCCGGGCGGCCCTGCGGCGGACTCCGGCGGTGACGACTCCGGCGACGGGCGGCCGGCGGTCTCCGTCGGCCTCGCCGACAACGCCCCGATCCGGCTCGCGCTGTGCCTGCTCGCGGTGCTCCTCGCCGGCGCGGTGGTCGTGGCGCTGGTCGTGGTCAACCGCAGGGCGGCGCGCCGCCGCGTCCCGCCGGGGCCGCCGGGCCCGTACCCGCCCGGCCCGTCGGGGGCGTACCCGCCTGCCCCGTCGGGGGCGTACCCGCCGGGCGCCTACCCGCCGGGGCCGCCCGGCCCGTACCCGCCGGGGCCGCCACCAGGCGCGCCGCCGTCCGGCCCGCCGGGACCGCAGCCGCGCTGACACCGACACCTGAGAAACGGGGCCAGGGAAGGGCATCATGAGCGACGAACAAAACGATCCGGACCGGGTGGAGATCGACCTGCCCGTGCCGCTGCCGGTCAACCCGGCCTACCCGGGGATGGTCGACATCCGGGGGATCAGCTTCGACCGCACCGGCGTGGACCAGGCCGAGACGCCGAGCGGGCTGGTCGCGGGCAAGGGTGAGAAGGGCGTCGAGACGGAGTGGGACGCCGGCAACCTCGACTCCGCCATCACCTGGCTGGAGACGCACGCCAGCTACCTCAACCGCCTCTCGTACGACATGGCCGACATCTCGGACAAGCTCGGCGGCGGCCAGGCCGTCGCCGGCAAGGGGCCGCTCGGTGGCTTCCCGTACGCCCTGCAACTCGCCCAGCGGCACCAGCAGGTCTACAGCGGCACCGAGAGCGGGCTGCGCACCCTCTCGGAGAACCTCTACTCGGCGGCCGAGGCGCTGCGCACGGTCAAGCGCAACTACGAGACCGCCGAGGGGGCCAACAAGATGACCGCGCAGGAGATGCAGCAGGCCTTCACCGACGCCGCCCGCGGCGGCAGCTAGATCGACGGGAGCGGAACGTGGGCGACAAGAGCTGGGAGGACATGGCCCGGGAGGTGCTCGTCGACGGCCGCCCGGCCGACGTGCAGAGCGCCGCGCTGGGCTGGAAGGAGCTGATCAAGAACCTCGATCAGGTCCGGGAGAGCCTGGAGAAGAACGTCAAGGACCTCGGCGCGGCCTGGAAGGGCCCGGCGTACGAGGCGTTCAAGACGCACATCGAGGGGCTCGCCAAGAACGCCAAGGCGATCGTCGACGACATCGACAACCCGGGGCGGGGCAAGGTCAGCATCGTGACCACCCTGGAGACGGCCGCCAGCCAGCTGGAGGACGCCCAGAACAAGATGCCCATCCCGGCGGCCTGCGTCGGTGACGTCCTGGCGGCCCGCAACGGCGAGATCACTCTCGGGGTGGGGCTGTTCGAGACCCGGGTCACGGCAGAGGTCATGGGCAGCTGGCCCGTCGAGCAGCTCGGCAAGGTGGGCGACTGGGTGACGGGCTGGTTCTCCGATCAGGAGGGCGACGCCCGCAAGGTCTACGACGAGGTCAACGGCAACTTCAGGGACCGCACGATGGAGGCGCCGGGCTCGGTGACCCCCAGCAGCCTCGGGACGGGCCCCACGGAAGTGCCGAACCTCGGCGGCGGCCCGGGCGGCGGGGGTGGCGGTGGAGTCCCGTCGGTGGGTGGCATGCCGTCCACCGGCGGCGTCGGCGGCGCGTCCCCGGCCGGCATCGGCAAGCTGCCGGAGGTCGGCGACGGCAGGCCCGACCTCGGGTCGACGACCCACCCGGACCTCACCCCGGTCGCCGACCTCCCCGACACCGGGTCCGTGGACCCGGGCGGGCTGGACGACGGCTACGGGACCGGCCTGGCCGGCGCCGGCACGCCGACCACCACCGGCCTCGGCGCGGGCGGGGGCGGTCTTGGCGGCGGCAGCGGCGCGGGCCTGTCGGCCGGCGGCGCGGGCGGCGGCATCCCCGGCGGCGGCGCGCTCGGCAAGACGGTCAGCCCGGGGCTGCCGCCGATGCTCGGCGGCGGCGCGGCCGGGGCGGGCCGGGCTGCCGGCCGGGGCGCGGGCGGTCGGCTCGGCGCGGGCAAGCCGGGCATGGGCGGCATGATGGCCCCCGGCGGCGGTGCCGCCGGTGCCCGGGGCGCGGGCGGCCGGGCTGCTGCGGGCGCCGGCCGGCCGGGCGGCGCGACGGCGGGCCGGGGCGGCCTGGCCGGCACGGGCGGGGCCGGCTACGCCGAGGAGGAACAGGTGCGCAACACCTGGTTGGAGGAGGACGAGGACGTCTGGGGCGCGGGCGGCGACGCCACCCCCGGCATCCTGCGCTGACGGTGCGGCCGGCCGGCCGTCGTCACCTGGCCCTGGAGCGGCCGGGCCGCGGTCATCCCTGCGCGGGGGTGGGGCGGCGGCCCGGTCGCCAGCCCCGACGCCGTCCCCGGGCCAGGATCGGCCTGACGGCCAGCAGCACGCCGGCCAGGACCGCGCCGACCGCCGCCACCCAGACCGCCACGGCCCGCTGCCAGCCCAGCGGGTCCCGCGGCGGGACGGGCGCGGCCAACGCCCCGGGCGGCGGATCGCTGCGCGTGCCGAGCACGCTGGTCACCGCCCGGTACGGGTTCACCACCCCGTACCCGACCTCGGCGTTGTGCCCGTCCGGAGGGCTGTCCGCCGTGCGGGTGAGCCGGTAGGCCACCCCGTCCGGAGTGAGATCCGGATGCGCGGCGCGGACCAGCGCGGCCACCCCCGAGACGTACGCGGCGGCGAAGCTCGTGCCGCCCTGCGGCTCGGCGAGGTAGCCCTGCCCCCGGGGCGCGGGACCGACGATGTCCAGCCCCGGGGCGGCGATGTCCACGTAGTCGCCGCTGACCGAGCTGCCGACGTGACCGCCCTGCGCGTCGACGCCGGCTACGGCGATGACCCCGGGGTACGCCGCCGGGTAAGCCGGCAGGTCCCGCTGCTGCTCCTGCCGGTTGCCGGCGGCGGCCACCACGACGACGCCCTTGCCGAGGGCGTACTCGACGGCGGCGGCCAGCTCCGGGCGGGGCAGGGTGACCAGGGACAGGTTGATCACGTCGGCGCCCTGGTCGACGGCCCAGCGGATGGCCAGGCCGATCTGCGCCGGCAGGCCCTCGTCGTTGGTGCGCCGGGTGTCCGGCAGCACGCGTACGGGCAGGATCCGGGCGGCCGGCGCGATGCCGGTGAACGGCGAGCCGGTGCCCTCCCGGCCGGCGATGATGCCGGCGACGATCGTGCCGTGCCCGGCCGCGTCGCACTGACCCTCGTTGGGGGGCAACGCGTTGAAGTCCCGGCCGGGGCGCACCTGGCCCCGCAGCAGCGGGTGCGTAGCCGACACGCCTGAGTCGACGACCGCCACGGTGACGCCCTCGCCCCGGGTGATCCGCCAGGCCGAGGCCGGGTCGAGCCGGGTCAGCGCCCAGGGCGCCTCGGTGGGGGCGGGGTTCCCGCCCGGCCCACAGCTCGGGGCGGCCGACGCCGGTGCGGGCGGCACGACGCCGGTGGCGAGCAGAGCCGCCGCCAGCGCGGGCAGCCCGGCCCGCCGCAGCCCGACCCGCCCGGTCACCCGGCGTCCCGCTCGGGCTGGTCCGGGGCGCGCCGTTCGGGCTGGTCGGGGGCGGACCGGTCCGGGATGCGCCGTTCGACCTGTTCGGGGCTGTGCCGTTCGGGCTGTTCAGGGCTGTGCCGTTCGGGCTGGTCGGTGGTGAAGAGGGCGAGGAGGTCGCCGACCTGGCGGTCCGCCTCGGCGGGGTGGCGGAAGTGGCCGCTGGGGTTGACCGTGTATTCGTTGCGCCGGCCCACCCGGGTCCGCCGCAGGTAACCGCCGGCCTCCAGGTCGGCCACGATCGCCTGGGCCGCCCGCTCGGTGACGCCCACCTCGTCCGCGACGTCGCGCAGCCGGGCGGTCGGGTTGCGGGCGATGGCGAGCAGGACGTGGCCGTGGTTGGTGAGGAACGTCCAGTTCCGGGTGCTCCCGTTCCTGCCTGCTGTCGTCGCCATGTCGGACATGTTAGGGCTCGGCGACGACGCCCACGCCCCTGGGCCGGCGCGGGCCGGAGCGCGGGCCCGCGCAAGCCCTTCCCAACGCAGGAAATGTGTATCACGTAACGCTTGACCTGCCTTTCGCTGCGTGTGACCGTGGGGGAACTGGTCGTGCGCGTGAATGGCGAGGTGGTGGGGCATGGAGCAGTCCAGCATGTCGGTGGCTCAGTCGGGCTCCGGGCAGCTCGACCCCCTCCCGTCCATCGGGCGACCGGGCGAGCCGGGCGCTCCCTGCACCCCGGGCCGGGCCCTTGCCGAGCTGCACGCCGGCAACCACCGCTTCGTCACCGGCACGCCGCGCCACCCCAACCAGGACGCCGACCACCGGGCGGCTGTCGCCGACGGCCAGCACCCGTTCGCGGTGATCGTCGGCTGCTCCGACTCCCGCCTCGCCGCCGAGATCATCTTCGACCGTGGCCTGGGGGACCTCTTCGTGGTCCGCACCGCCGGGCACACCGTCGGCCCGGAGGTGCTGGGCAGCGTGGAGTACGCCGTGACCGTGCTGGGCACCCCCCTGGTGGTGGTGCTCGGCCACGACTCCTGCGGGGCGGTGCAGGCGGCCCGGGCGGCGGCCGGCACCGGCAGCCAGCCCGCCGGCAACCTGCGGGCCGTGGTGGACGCCGTGCTGCCCAGCCTGCGCCGGGCCGCCGAGCGGGGCATCGAGGACATCGACGAGATCGTCGACATCCACATCGCGTGCACGGTCGACGCGATGCTCGACAGGTCGACCGTGCTCGCCGCCGAGGTCGACGCGGGCCGGTGCGCGGTCGTCGGAATGTCGTACCGGCTCAGTGCCGGCGGGGTGCGGACGGTGGCCGCCGTGCCGGCCGCCATGGCCGCGGACGCCACCCCGACCCGCGCCGCCGCCTGACGCTCACCGCCGCCTGACGCACAACACCGCCCGGCGCTCACCGCCACCCGGCGCCCACCGCCTGGCGCTCGCCAGCCCTTGGCGTTACGACCGTCGCCTGCCGCACACCACTGCCCGAGAACCGACGAGAGGGGCCGCCCCCGCAGCGGGACGGCCCCTCTCGGCATGCGCGGCACGCGGCGTCAGAGCAGCGACATGTGCACGTGGTCGGTGTGGTTGGACGGCCCGCTGTAGGAGCTCCAGCCGTTCGCCGGGAACCAGATCTGCCGGTTCCAGATGACGTAGTAGATGCCGAGCCGGTCGGCGTTGCGGATGAGGAACGCGGCGAGATTGTTGCCGTACATCCGGGTGTCGTTGTTGTGCCAGGGGGAGAAACCGCTGTTCTGGAGCGACCAGTCGCAGGCCCGGCCCTTGGGGTGCTCCCACGGCCCGCCCGGCCGGTAGCAGCCCACGAACCGGTTGAAGCCGGCCCGCTTGACCTCCTTGTAGGCGTGCAGCGTGCGAGGCGTGACACAGCCGGAGGTGGTGGGGTCGTTCTCGCTGCACGACTCCGGCCGCCAGCTGCCGTCCGACGACCGGCCCGGCGCGATCCTCGCGACCGGGGACGTGGCGTTGACCAGGCCGCCCGTGAAGCCCTTGCCGCCGACCAGCGCGAGCGCCTTCTCGGCGTCGTGCTTCTTCTTCGCCATGACCGACGCCTGCTTCTGCTGCTCGCGCACCTCGGCGTCGAGCGCGAGCTTGGCCTGCTCGGCGCGGTTCTTCGCCGCGCTGACCTCGGCCAGCTTGTTGGCGTTGACCATGTTCAGCTCGTCGAGGGCGGAGGCGCGCTTGACGAACGAGTCCGGGCTGTTGCTCTCCAGCAGCATCGCCATCGCGCCGACCCGCCCGGTCCGGTACGACTGCGCGGCCATCTCGCCGACCTGCGGCGCGAGCGCGTCCAGCTCCTCCTGAGCCTTGCGCACCTCGTCGGCGAGCTGCGCCTGGCGCTTCTTGGACTTTTCGAGCTTCGACTTGGCCTGGACGTAGTCCCGGTTCGTCGCCTCGATCACGTCGGTGATGAGCTGGGGCTCGTCGTCCTCCTCGTGCCCCGAGGGTTGGGGGGCGGCGGCGGGCAGGGCGAGCGCCGGGGCGGCCGGCCCGGCGACGACCGCCAGGGCAGCGAGCACGGCCACCACGGGTGTCAACCAGCGGTGCAGGGGTGCCGTCACAATGTTCCCTTCCATCGACCGCCGACCGGGTTAGCTGACGGGTTCGGGGCGGAAGCGGCCCCTACCGCTCGCGCGGATTCACCCCGGGCACCTGGTTCCCCGGCTCGCCTCGCGGCGATTGGGCGGCGGCACCGCAGGCGCCGCTTCGCGCCTTCGGCGGTGACCGGCAGCGAGGTTACCCGAGAGGCCATGCGGGGAGCTACGTCCGGATGCCGACTAAAAGCGTCATTTCGTAATCGCCGTCGGTAATCAGTGATGCGCTTCTCAGGGCGGATGCCGCCATCGGTCACGCTGCGAAGTGTCACCATGCGGTGTCCGTGCCTCCTTCTCGGTGCGGCCGTCCGGCCGGGGGGTGGGTGGTGGCCTGGTCGTCGGGGAACCCCCCGACCGCCCGGCCGCCGCCGAGCGCCTCCAGCGCGAGATCGCGGTCCGCGGTCCGCCGTCCGCCCCCGCGGGTACGCGCCGCCGGCACGTCCCCGCCGCCCGCCGGGCCGGGGCGGGTCGCGGCGGCGTGCCCCGCCGTAGGGTGCCCTGTGCCGGTGTGCCCCGCCGTGGAGTGCCCCGCTGCGTTGCGCCCCGCCGCCGTGCGTCCCGCCGCCGTGCGCTCCGCCGCTGTGCGTCCTGCCGCCGTGACCACGGCGGCCAGCCCGGTGGTGAGCGGCACGGCGGCGATCAGGCCCAGCGTGGCGACCGCGCTGCGGACGATCTCCTGGGCGAGGAACTCGCTCGTCAGGATCTCGGTCACGGGGCGGGAGTCGGCGGTGAGCAGGAGCAGCAGCGGCAGCGACGCGCCCGCGTACGCCAGCACGATCGTGTTGACCGTGGAGGCGATGTGCGCCCGGCCGACGCGGGTGGCCGCCCGGTAGAGCTGCAACCGGGACAACCCCGGGTTGGCGTGCGCCAGCTCGGTGACCGTGGCCGCCTGGGTGACGGTGACGTCGTCGAGCACCCCGAGCGAACCGATGATGATGCCGGCCAG
Source organism: Micromonospora sp. NPDC002575 (assembly GCF_042889525.1). NCBI lineage: Bacteria > Bacillati > Actinomycetota > Actinomycetes > Micromonosporales > Micromonosporaceae > Micromonospora > Micromonospora sp. NPDC002575. Next base: position 137,666 of record NZ_JBIARA010000006.1, read on the forward strand.
CAGCAGGCCGTGCAGGTCCACGTCGCCCCGGAACATCGACAGGGTGGTGGCGTCCTCGCTGCCGTACCCGGTGAGGTGGGTGGCCGCCGTGGCCAGGGTGCCCAGCAGTCCGGTGAGCACCAGGCTGCCCAGGGTGCCGAGGACGGCAACCGACGTCTGCGCGGTGACCCCGTGGGTGAGGTACAGCACCACGAACATGATCAGTGCGGAGCCGACGACGGCGATCGGCAACGGCGACCCGCCCGCGCCGATGCCGGGCAGCACGAACGTCAGCAGAATGGCGAAGGTGGCGGCGAGCCCGGCCAGGGCGGCCACCCCCCGCCAGCGGCCGAACGCGACGATCGCCAGCGCGAACACCACCGCCAGCCAGATCAGCGGGGTGCCGCGCTGGTGCTCGGCGATGTTGTAGGCGCTCGCCGCCGGGTCGGCCGGGTCGGTCAGTTTCACCAGCACGATCCGGTCGTCGACGGCGACGGTGGGCGCGCCGGGGCCGGTCGGGATCGGCGTCTCGACCTGCTGCCCGGCGTCGGGCCCCTGCTCCACCCGGACGGTCACCGTGCCGCACGGGCCGTCCGCGACGCCCGGCCCGCCGCCCTCCGGCGTCTCCGGCTGCGGCGGGCACTCCTCGGTGACCACCCGGGTCACCGTGCCGTGATAGCGGGGCACCGGCGAACTGCCGTCGACCTCCGGGCCGCCGTCGCGGGGCCACAGGACGGCCGCCGCGATCACGGTGATCACGAAGAGGGGGACCACGGTCGCGACGAGGACCCGCCGCACCCCCGGTGGGGTGGGCGGAGCGGGTCGGTTGTGGTCGGCGCCCATCGACGATCTCCAAACGGTGTCAGCGCGGGATACGGCTCGGCGGCCCGGACGGTTCAGCGTCGCGGGCGATCGATCCGGGCCGACTGCCCGGACGACCACACCCGGTCGACCCCTCGGGGACCCGCCCGCCCCCGAGGACCGCCCGAAGCCCCGCCCCTCCTCACGAGCCGCCGGGAGCGGACCGCGTCCCATCGCCCGGAATCGTAGCCACCCTCACCTGCGAACGCAGGTCGGCCGACACCATGTCGGCGACATGGCGGTGTTCCGGGCGCTCTGATACCGCCATGTGCCCGACACGCTGCCGTTTCGACGGGCGGCGGGGCATGTTGGAACCATGGCCCACGACGCGCACGCCAACCACGCCGGGCACGACAAGCACGCCGGGCACGACCCGGAGATGTTCCGCCGCCGGTTCTGGGTCTGCCTCGCGCTGACCCTGCCGATCGTCGTCACCAGCCACATGGTGATGGACTGGTTCGGCTACTCGCTGGAGTTCCCCGGCCGGGCCCTGGTCGGCCCGGTGCTCGGCTCGGCGGTCTTCTGGTGGGGCGGTTGGCCGTTCCTGGTCGGCGCGGTCCGGGAGCTGCGCGACCGGGCGCCCGGCATGATGCTGCTCATCGCGATGGCGATCAGCGTGGCATACGCCGCGTCGCTGGCCACCAGCGCCGGCGCGTTCGACCTGGACTTCTGGTGGGAGCTGGCGGCGCTGGTCACCATCATGCTGCTCGGGCACTGGCAGGAGATGCGGGCGATCGGCCAGGCCCGGGGCGCCCTCGCGGCGCTGGCCGCGCTGCTGCCCGACGACGCGGAGCGGGTCCGCCCCGACGGCGGCGCCGAGCGCGTCCCGGTGGCCGAGTTGCGCGTCGGTGACGTGCTGCTGGTCCGGCCGGGCGGTCGGGTGCCGGCCGACGGCCGGGTCGTCGACGGGGCCGCCGAGCTGGACGAATCCATGATCACGGGCGAGTCCCGTCCGGTAGCCCGGTCGGTCGGCGACCGGGTGGTGGCGGGCACGGTGGCCACGGACTCGGCGATCCGGGTCGAGGTGGAGGCCACCGGCGAGGAGACCACCCTCGCCGGCATCCAGCGCATGGTCGCCGAGGCGCAGCGCTCCAGCGGCCGGGCCCAGGTGCTCGCCGACCGCTTCGCGGCCTGGCTGTTCTACGTCGCCACCGCCACCGCCGTGGTCACGGTCGTGGTCTGGTCCGCCCTCGGCGACACCGACGAGGCCGTCGTGCGGACCGTCACGGTTCTGGTCATCGCCTGCCCGCACGCGCTGGGGCTCGCGATCCCGCTGGTCATCGCGCTGTCCACGGCGGTCGCGGCGCGCTCCGGCATCCTGGTGAAGAACCGGCTCGCGCTGGAGCGGATGCGCACCGTCGACGCGGTGCTGTTCGACAAGACCGGCACCCTGACCCGGGGCGAGCACGCCGTGACCGGCGTCGCGGCCGTCGCCGGCACCAGCGAGGACGAACTGCTGCGGCTGGCCGCCGGCGTCGAGGCGGACAGCGAGCACCCGCTGGCCCGCGCGATCGTCGCCGCCGCCGAGCAACGCGGCGGTCCCGCGCCGGCCACCGGCTTCCGCGCCCTGCCGGGCCGTGGGGTGCGGGCCACGATCGACGGCACCGAGTACGCGGTGGGCGGCCCGGCGCTGCTGCGCGAGCTGGGCGCGGGCCTCCCCGCCGAGCTGGAGCAGGCCACCGCTGACTGGGCTGGGCGGGGGGCGGCCGTGCTGCACCTGGTCCGCCTTCCCGGCACGGTGCTCGGCGCGCTCGCCCTCGCCGACGAGGTGCGCTCCGAGGCCCGCGAGGCGATCGCCGAGCTGCGCGCCCAGGGCATCCGCACCATCGCGATGATCACCGGGGACGCCCGGGCCGTGGCCGACGCGGTCGCCGCCGACCTCGGCTTCCGTTCCGGGGTGGACGAGGTCTTCGCGGAGGTGCTGCCGGCCGACAAGGACGGGAAGGTCACCGAGCTGCAACGACGGGGGCTGACCGTGGCGATGGTCGGCGACGGGGTCAACGACGCCCCGGCGCTGGCCCGCGCCGACGTGGGCATCGCCATCGGGGCCGGCACGGACGTGGCGATCGAGTCCGCCGGGGTGGTGCTCGCCTCGTCCGACCCGCGCGGGGTGGCGGCGGTCGCCCGGCTCTCCCGGGCGTCGTACCGCAAGATGGTGCAGAACCTCGCCTGGGCGGCCGGCTACAACGTGGTGGCCCTGCCGCTGGCCGCCGGGGCGCTGGCCTGGGCGGGGGTGGCGCTGAGCCCGGCGGTCGGGGCGATCCTGATGTCGGCGTCCACGATCGTGGTGGCGTTGAACGCCCAACTGCTCCGCAGGGTCCGCCTCACCCCCGGCTGATCCCGGCCGGGGCCGCAAATCCGGCGTGCGCGTCGGGCCACGTTCCGCGCCCCTGCATCCACGGGCGAGGCGAGGCAGGTCGACCTCGGGCGAGGCTCTAGCGTGGTGGTGTGCGGACGACGACGGCGGCGGCGGGCGGGCGGTGGGGTCGCCTCGCGCTGCTGCTCTGCACCCTGGTCGGCCTCGCCGCCATGCACACCCTCGGCCACGGCGCACACTCCGGCGGCACCCACGCCGGCCACGACGGGGCGACACCACGCGACGGCCACCCCGCCCCGGCGGTGCACGCCGAGGCCGCGGGTGTCCCCGGGGCGCTTGTCGGCGGCGCGGGTGGCGCTGTGGCGTTCCCCGGCAGCGCGGGCGGTGGTCGGGCCGACGGGCCGTCCGGGTGGAGCGTTTGCCTGGCGATGCTCGGCGCCCTCGGGGTGGCCCTGCTCGTCGCCGTGCTCCTGCTGACCGGTGCCCGGGCACCCGGCCCGCCCGGCAGGCAGGCCGGTGGCGTGCCCGCCGGACCGCGTGCCCCGCCACCCCGCCCGCTCGGACTTCGGCTGGCCGAGGTCTCGGTGTCGCGTACGTAGGACGGCCCGGCGCGGTGCCCGGCTCCGCCGGTGACCCGCGTCCCCGTCCTGCCCACGCACGTGACGAGACCGAAGGATTCACCGTGACCACTCGTACTGTCGCGCGCCGCGCTGCCCTGGCCGGCGCTGCCCTGACCGCCGTCCTCACCCTGGCCGCCTGCGGCTCCGCCGGCCACGGCTCGCCCAATCACGACGAGCCGGCCGCCGGCGCCGCCACTGCCAGCTCCATCGCTTCCGGGGCTCCCACGCGCGGGTCGGCCGCGTTCGGCGACGCCGACGTGATGTTCGCCCAGATGATGATCCCGCACCACCGGCAGGCCGTGGAGATGGCCGAGCTGGCCGAGACCCGCGCCGCCGACGCGGAGGTCAAGCGGCTCGCCGCCGCGATCAAGGCCGCCCAGGCCCCGGAGGTCGCCACCATGACCGGCTGGCTGGCGGGGTGGGGCCGGCCGGTCCTGTCGCCCGCGCCGGGGCACGGGCACGGCATGCCGGAGATGGACCACGCGATGCCGGGGATGATGTCCGAGGCGGACATGACGAAGCTGGCCGGCGCGAGCGGCGTCGACTTCGACCGGAAGTTCCTGCGCACGATGATCGCCCATCACGAGGGCGCGATCACCATGGCGCGGGAAGAGTTGGCCGAGGGGGCGAACCCCGAGGCCAAGGCGCTGGCCCAGCAGATCGCCATTAGCCAGCAGGGCGAGATCGACCAGATGAGGAAGATCCTCGCCCGGCTCTGACGGCCGGATCGGACGGCCGGGTCGTGCTGTGCGCCATGCCGGCGAGGTGGGGGTATCCGCGGCTCGGGATGCCCCCATGTCGCCGACATGAAGTTGATCAAGCGAGTGTCGGTCGCGCCGGGGAGTCGCGCCGCGGTCGCGGTCGCGGCCTTCGGCGCGCCGGCGGCGTCAGCCGCGCTTCATGAGGCGGCCGACGGCGGCCATCATCTCGGTGGCCATCTCGTCGGCCCGGCCCTCGACGGCGCCCTCGTGCAGGCAGTGCCGGGCGTGCCCGTCGAGCAGGCCGAGGGCGACCTTGTCCAGGGCCGCCTGGATCGCGGAGATCTGGGTGAGCACGTCGATGCAGTAGCGGTCCTCGTCGACCATCTTCTCGATGCCACGGACCTGACCCTCCACGCGGCGGAGCCGCGCGAGCAACTGGTCCTTGCTGGCGGTGTACCCCCGGGTCGGGGCGGGCATGGGTCCGGTCATGCGACCGAGATTAACATACCCCTCAGGGGTATGTTACGGTTCGACCTGGCGGATACCCCCACCCGGTATCCCTGGCGTTTCCAGGCCAGTGGTCCGCCTCACCATTACCCCCCGGGGGTAACGTGAGGTGCAGCGGAAGGAGAGAGCGATGGTCAGCACGACGTACGAGGTGCGGGGGATGAGTTGCGGGCACTGCGCCGGCTCGGTCGTCACCGAGGTTGGTGCGATCGACGGCGTCACCAACGTCAAGGTGGACCTGGAGGGCGGCCAGGTCACCGTCACCAGCGACAGCCCGCTGGACACCGAGACCGTGCGCGCCGCCGTCGACGAGGCCGGATACACCCTCGTCGGCGCGTGACGCCGCCCCTGCGGAGAAGTCGAGGCACACGATGAACACGGCGACGAAGCTGAGCGGTTTCGCCCTCGGCCTGGCGGCGGTGTTCGGCGCGGCGTACGGGGTCGGCCAGGTGGTCGGCCCCGTCACCCCCGCCGCCGACACCCGCCACGACGCCCACGCCGACGCCGGGGACGCCCCGGCCGCCCACCTGCCCGGCGGGCTGCTCGTCTCCGACCGGGGCTACACCCTCGCCCCGCTGGCCGCCCCGGCCGGCGAGTTCGCCTTCCGGATCACCGGCCCCGACGGGCAGCCGGTCACCCGCTACGAGGTCGCGCACGACAAGCCGATGCACCTGATCGTCGCCCGGCGGGACCTCTCCGGCTTCCGGCACGTCCACCCGGAGGCGGGGCCGGACGGCACCTGGCGGGTCGCGTCCCCGCTGGCCGGCCCCGGCGTCTGGCGGGCGTTCGCCGACTTCACCCCGGCCGGCGGGCCGGCGCTGACCCTCGGCGTCGACGTCACCGTTCCCGGCGCGCTCGCCGCCCGACCGCTGCCGCCGCCCGCCACCGCCACGACCGTCGACGGCTACACCGTCACCCTGGCCGGCGGGGTCCAGCCCGGCCGGGCCAGCCGGCTCACCCTGACCGTCAGCCGGGACGGCACGCCGGTCACCGACCTCCAGCCGTACCTCGGCGCGTACGGGCACCTGGTGGCCCTGCGCCAAGGCGACCTGGCATACCTGCACGTGCACCCGGAGGGCGCGCCCAACGACGGGACGACCCCCGCCGGGCCGGGCGTCACGTTCTCCGCCGAGTTCCCCTCGGCCGGCAGCTACCGGCTCTACCTGGACTTCCGGCACGGCGACGTGGTGCGCACCGCCGAGTTCACCGTCGTCGCCAGCACCCCCGCCGGAGCTGGCCCCGGCGCATCGGGCGCACCGACGACGACCGGCGCACCGACGACGACCGGCGTACCGGCGATGACGGGCGCACCGACGGCGACCGGCGTACCGGCCGCCACCAGCACCCCGACCGTCGACGCCGGCCACGGCGCCCCCGGGCACGGGCACGACTGACGGGAGGCAACGATGAGCTCGCCCACGCGACCGCTACCGGTCGCACCGAACCGCATCGAACTGGCGATCGGCGGCATGACCTGCGCGTCCTGCGCCGCGAGGATCGAGAAGAAGCTCAACCGGATGGACGGCGTGACCGCCACGGTCAACTACGCCACCGAGAAGGCCACCGTCTCGTACGCCGACGACGTCACCCCCGACGACCTGATCGCCACCGTCACCAAGACCGGCTACACGGCCGCCCTGCCACCCCCTCTCTCGCCCTCGCCCTCGCCCGAGTCGGCCACCGCCACCGCCGCCCAGCCGGTGGACGAGCTGCGCGGGCTGCGTACCCGGCTCTGGGTCTCCGTGGCCCTGGCCGTGCCGGTGGTCGTCCTCGCCATGGTCCCCGCCTGGCAGTTCGACTACTGGCAGTGGCTGTCGCTGACCCTGGCCGCGCCGGTCGTGGCCTACGGCGGCCTGCCGTTCCACCGGGCCGCCCTGATCAACCTGCGGCACGGCGCGGCCACCATGGACACCCTCATCTCGCTGGGCACCCTGGCCGCGTTCGGCTGGTCGCTGTGGGCGCTGTTCCTCGGCGACGCCGGCCAGCCGGGGATGACCCACCCGTTCCGGTTCGACATCACCCGCACCGACGGGGCCGGCAACATCTACCTGGAGGCGGCGGCCGGGGTGATCGTGTTCATCCTCGCCGGCCGCTACTTCGAGGCCCGCGCCAAGCGGACCGCCGGTGCCGCGCTGCGCGCCCTGCTGGAGCTGGGCGCGCGGGACGTCGCCGTGCTGCGCGACGGCGTGGAGACCCGGGTCCCGGTGGACCGGCTCGCCGTGGGGGACCGGTTCGTGGTCCGCCCCGGCGAGAAGATCGCCACCGACGGCGTGGTCGACGAGGGCACCTCGGCCGTAGACGCCAGCATGCTCACCGGCGAGTCCATGCCGGTCGAGGTCGGCCCCGGCGACACCGTCGTCGGCGCGACCATCAACGCCGGGGGCCGGCTGGTGGTCACCGCCACCCGGGTCGGCGGCGACACCCAGCTCGCCCAGATGGCGCGGCTCGTCGAGCAGGCCCAGACCGGCAAGGCCGCCGTGCAGCGCCTGGCCGACCGGATCTCCGGGGTGTTCGTGCCGATCGTGATCGCGCTCGCCGCCGGCACCCTCGGCTGGTGGCTCGGCGCGGGGGCCGGCCCGACGGCCGCGTTCGCCGCCGCCGTGGCGGTGCTGATCATCGCCTGCCCGTGCGCCCTCGGCCTGGCCACCCCGATCGCCCTGCTGGTCGGCACCGGGCGCGGCGCGCAGCTCGGCATCCTGATCAAGGGCCCGGAGACGCTGGAATCCACCCGGCAGGTCGACACGGTGGTGCTGGACAAGACCGGCACCGTCACCACCGGCCGGATGACCCTGGTCGACGCGCTCCCCGCCGACGGCGAGGACGCCGCCGAGCTGCTGCGGCTCGCGGGGGCGCTGGAGGCGGCGAGCGAGCACCCCATCGCCCGCGCCGTGGCCGCCGCAGCCGCCGAGGTGGGCCCGCTCGCCCCGGTCACCGGCTTCGCCAACGTCGAAGGGCTCGGCGTCACCGGCACCGTCGACGGCCGCGAAATGGTCGTCGGGCGGCTCCGGCTGCTGCGGGAGCGCGGACTCGACGTACCGGAGAAGCTCGAACGGGCGGTGACCGGCGCGGAGGCCGCCGGCCGGACGGCGGTGCTGGCCGGCTGGGACGGCCGGGCCCGGGGGGTGCTCACCGTGGCCGACGTGGTGAAGCCGACCAGCGCGGCGGCCGTCGCCGGGCTGCGCGCCCTCGGCCTCACCCCGATCCTGCTCACCGGCGACAACGCCACGGTGGCGCGGGCGGTGGCCGCCGAGGTCGGCATCGACGAGGTGACCGCCGAGGTGCTGCCCGCCGACAAGGTCGACGTGGTCAAGCAGCTCCAGGCCGACGGCCGGGCCGTGGCGGTGATCGGCGACGGGATCAACGACGCCGCCGCCCTCGCCCAGGCCGACCTGGGCCTGGCCATGGGCACCGGCACCGACGTGGCGATCGAGGCCAGCGACCTGACCCTCGTGCGGGGGGACCTGACGGCCGCCGTGGACGCGATCCGGCTGTCCCGCCGCACCCTGGGGATCATCAGGGGCAACCTGTTCTGGGCGTTCGCCTACAACGTGGCCGCGCTGCCGCTGGCCGCCGCCGGCCTGCTCAATCCGATGATCGCGGGCGCGGCGATGGCGTTCTCCTCGGTCTTCGTCGTCGCCAACAGCCTCCGCCTGCGCCGCTTCCAGCCGGCCCGCCGGCCCTGAGGGTTCGGCGGGCGACGTCGGGGTACTGGGTGGGTGTCGCACCACCGCAGTGAACGTTGGAGGTTCCCATGGGTATCGATGACAAGATCGCCAACGCGTCCGAGGACGCCGCCGGCAAGCTGAAGGAAGGTGCCGGGCGGGCCACCGACGACGAGCGGCTGGAGGCCGAGGGCCGCAACGACCAGGCGAAGGCCAGCCTCAAGCAGGCCGGCGAGAAGATCAAGGACGCTTTCAAGAGCTGAGTCGTACGTCCCGTCGCGCGCGCCGGACCGGCCCCTGTCGCCGGCCCGGCGCGCGCGTTCGTGGCCCTGTGCCGGCCGCTGCTGTTCGTGCCCCGGCGTGCGTCTGTGCCTCGGCGTGCGTCTGTGCCTCGGCGGGCGTCTGTGCCTCGGCGGGCCGGCGCGGCGCAGGTGGACGGCGACCGGCATGCTGGGACGGTCCACCACCGAACGGGGAGAACATGTCTCGTCCTGCCGTGACCGCGCTCCGCGCCGCCGCCCTGGTGACCCTGGTCGCACTCGCCGCCGGCTGCCAGTCCGGCGAAACCGCCGACGACCCGGCAGCCGCGCCCACCGCGCCCACCGCTTCCACCGCGCCGACCGACTCCGTCGAGCCGTTTGCCGCCACCTCGACGCCGTCCGCGTCCACACCCGGCGTGACCGCCGCCAACACCGTCGAGGTGTGCGGGGAGGTCGACCGGCTGATCCTCGCCGGGAGCAAGAAGCTCGCCGCCGACTCGGCCGCCGCCACCCGGGACAAGGAGACCACCCCCGACGAGCTCAACGACCGGCTCAAGCGGACCATCGCGGGGCTGGCTAGCGACGTACGCAAGCAGGCGGCGCGCGCCGAGGATCCGGAGATCGAGAAGCTGATCGGGGACGTGGCGAAGCAGCTCGACGGGGGCGCGAAGGCGGCCAGCCCGGCGAAGTGGCTGGGCGAGACGTTCGTCGACATCCCACCAAAGCTGGCCCGAGACTGCCACGCCTGACGCCGGCAGTGCCATCGCCTTCGACGATGTGGGCCTCCTGCAGCTAACGCCCCCCGCCTCCGGCTCGGTGATCAAGAGGTTTGCGTCATTCCGAAGATCAATTTTGACGCTTTTCTCTTGATCACCGAGCCGAGGCGGGGCGCGGCGGCGTGGGGCGGGGGGCAGCCGAGGCGGGCGCGGGCAGGCGGGACGCGCGGGACTCCAGGTAGCGGCGCTCGGGGAGGCTGGTGGTGGACCGGGCCGCCGCTCGGTACGCCTCCCGGGCGGCTGCGCCGTCCCCGGCCAGCTCCAGCAGGTGACCCCGCACGGCGGCGAGCCGGTGGTGCCCGGCGACGCGCTCGTCGCCGTCGAGCGGGGCGAGCAGGGCCAGGCCGGCGTGCGGACCGTCCACCATGGCCACCGCCGCCGCCTCGTTCAGGGTGACCATCGGGTTCGGGGCGAGCCGGCCCAGCAGCCGGTAGAGCGCCACGATCTGCCGCCAGTCGGTGCCGGCGGCGCTCGGGGCCTCAGCGTGCACCGCCGCGATCGCCGCCTGGAGCTGGTACGGCCCCGGCGGCGACCAGGTCAGCGCCTCCGTCACCAGGGCGGTGCCCTCGGCGATCGCGGCCCGGTTCCACCGGCTGCGGTCCTGCTCGGCCAGCGGCACCAGCTCGCCGTCCGGGCCGGTGCGCGCCTCCCGGTGCGCGTCGGTGAGCAGCATCAGCGCCAGCAGCCCGGCGACCTCGCCGTCGTCGGGCAGCAGCCGGCGCAGCTCCCGGGTCAGCCGGATCGCCTCGGCCGTCAGCTCGGCGCGCTGGAGGTCCGGCCCGCTGGAGGCGGTGTAACCCTCGTTGAACACCAGGTAGAGCACCTGGAGCACGGCGCGCATCCGCTCGTCGCGTTCGGCGGGCGAGGGCAGCACGAACCGGGCCCCGGCCGCCTCGATCCGTTGCTTGGCCCGGCGGATGCGCTGGCTCATCGTCGCCTCGGGCACCAGGTGGGCGCGGGCGATCTGGGCGGTGGTCAGCCCGCCGACCGCGCGCAGGGTCAGCGCGACCTGCGCCGACCGGTTCAGCGCCGGGTGGCAGCAGAGCAGGAGCAGCAGCAGGGTGTCGTCGCCGGCCGGCGACTGCTCGTCGGGCGGCGGGGCCACCGCCGCGTACGCCGGCTCCCGGAGGGCCACCGCGACCTCGCGGTCCCGGCGGGCGCGCTCGCTGCGCCAGGCGTCGGTGAGCCGCCGGGTCGCCACGGTGAGCAGCCACGCCCGGGGATTGTCCGGCACCCCGTCGGTGGGCCACCGGGTGGCGGCGGCGAGCAGCGCCTCCTGCACGGCGTCCTCGCAGGCGTCGAACTGGCCGTGCCGGCGCACGAGCAGGCCGAGGACCTGCGGCGCGAGCCCGCGCAGCAGGTCACCGACGGCGGCACCGCCCGGACCGGCACCGGCGGCACCGGCACCGGCACCGACGGCAGCATCGCCCGGACCGGCGGCACCCGCACCCGCACCGGCACCGACGGCGGCACCGCCCGGACCGGCGGCACCCGCACCGGCGGTGCTGCCCGCGACGCCGACGCCCGCACCGGTACCGGTCACATCTCCGCCCCGGCCTCGTCCATGATCGGGCGTACCTCCAGCACGCCGAACCCCCGCACCACGTCCGGCCAGCCGGCGGCGATCTCGGCGGCCCGCTCGATCGACTCGCAGTCCACCGTCAGGTAGCCGGCGAACTGCTCCTTGCTCTCCATGAACGGCCCGTCGGTCACCTCGACCCGGCCGCCGGCCAGCCGGGCCGTGCGGGTCTGCGACGGGTCGGCGAGCGCCTGCCCGCCGACCAGCTCGCCGGAGGCGGTCAGCTCCCGCATGATCTCGTCGACCTCGCCGAAGAGGGCGGCGCGGTCCTGCTCCGACATTCCGTCGACGAAGCCGGGGCGGTTCCAGATCAGCAGCATGTACTTCACGGCGTGCTCCTCACGTGTCGGCCGCGCCCCGTCGGCGCGTCCCGGTAGGGGGTCGGAGCCGATGCGCCGTACCCGACACCCGGGCCGGGGCGGATCCGGCCGGGCCGAGCGCCGCCCGGTCGGCGGCGGAGGTGCCGGAGGCCCAGCCCTCCTCGTCGGCGACGGTGAGCCGCTTGCTGGTCACCCCGGGGAACAGGTCGTCCAGCCGCTCCCGCACGGCGGTCGCGCGGGACGCGAGCACCGGCAGCAGCCGTTCCCCGCCCTCCTCCCGGGCCGCCTCCCGGCCCGCCTCGTCGGCGGCGGCCCGCAGCCGCTCGCCGATGCGCAGCGCGAACGCGTTGAGGAACGACTCGTCGTACGCTTTCGTGCGCCGGCTGCCGCCGCGCGCCCGGCGCTCGGTGCGGCCCCGCAGCATCGCGGCGGTGGCCTGCACCAGCAGCGACGTGTAGAGCAGCTCGACGGCGGCCAGGTCGGCCGGGAAGCCGAGCACGGTGGCGAAGCCCAGGTCGTCGGACCACACCGACTCGCACCGGTTCGCCGCCGCCACCTCCTGCACCAGCAGCGCCTTCGCCCCCGGGTACGGCGGCTCGGTGCCCAGCCGCACCCCGCCGGGCGCGTCGCCCGGCTCGGCCGTCGCCTCGACCAGGGCCGCGTCGATGCTGTGCCGGGCCATCAGCTCCTGCGCCTTGCCGGTCAGCGCCTCCGCCTCCGCCGGGAAGGTCGTCGACTCGGCCTTGGCCAGCAGCGCCCGCACCCGGTCGAGCATCCGCGACCCGCCGCCGCGCCCGACGGCCGTGGCCGGGGCGATCACGCCGGGCGGCGGACGCAGCACCGCGATCGGCGGCAGCCCCTCCACCAGCGCCAGCACGTCGACGGCGTCGCGTAGGGCGGCGATCCGGTCGGTGCCCTCCCGGGCCGCCCAGGCCGTCAGGTGCCGCCGGTCGTCGTCCCACCACACGGCCGCGTCGAGGCCGGCGAGCTGCTCGTCCCACCAGGCCGGCACCGGGTCGGGCTGGACCCGGCGCTGGGCGGCGGCCAGGTCGGCCACGAGCCGCCCGGCCGCCGGGCCGAGCCGGCGGGTCGCGATGCGGACCAGGTCCACCGGCTGCCAGCCCCGGGGCCAGAGCCGGCCCACGCCGCGCACCAGGCGCGCGGTCAGGGCGGCGTCCACCGCCGCCGGCCCGTCCGGCACGCCGACGCCGACCACCAGGCGGTCCAGCTGCCGCTCGGCGGCGCGTACGTCGGTGCCGCGCGCCGCCGCGAGGGCGTCGGCGACCAGCGCGTCGGCGTCCGGCACGAGCTGCTCCTCAGGGTCGGGTGGCGGAACGTCCGCCGGCCGGGGCGGGGCCGGCCGACCGGGTTCCGCCGGGAAACCGTACCGCCGGGCCCGCCCCGGCCGGGCGGGAGCGCCGCCACCGTCGCCGAAATGACCGCCGGACGCCTCATCCGCGCGGGGTCGCCGTCCGTATCCATCCGTGCACGGGTGCGGAATCCGTCCCGTGCAACCACTGCGGATCGACGGGACGGAGCGCGAGTTGTCGAGTCGTACCCATGGCAGGTCCGGCCGGGGTGGCCACCGCCGGCGGCGCGCCGCCACCCGGAACGGGCCGGTGGTCGCGTGCGTCGCCCTGGCCGTGGTCGCGCTGGTCACGGCCGGTGCCGGGGCCGTCCGCCGGGGCGGGCCGGACCAGGCGAGCCGGCCGGTCGCCGCCGCGGGGGTCGCCGCGCCGACCACCGCCGCGCCGGCCACCCGGGCCCCGACCAGGTCCGCGACCCCGCAGGCGCCGGCCGACATCACCTTCCCACCCCGGGGTACGGGCGACTTCCGCGCCGCCACCCTGCGGGGCGCCGTCGCGGGGCGCTCCGGCGAGCTGCTGCGGTACCGGGTGACCGTGGAGGAGGGGATCGACGGCGTCGACGTGGAACGGTTCGGCCGGGAGGTGGGTGCGATCCTCGCCGACCCGCGGGGCTGGACCGGGGCGGGCCGGTGGCGGCTGCAGCGCGTCGGCCCGGACGACCCGGCCGACTTCACCGTCGCGCTCACCACCCCGGTGACCCGGGGCGTCCTCTGCGGCGACGTCACCGACCGCTACACGTCCTGCCGCAACGGCGACCGGGTGGTGATCAACGTGGCCCGCTGGGCGGGTGGTGTGCCGCAGTTCACCGGTGACCTGGACACCTACCGTCGGTATCTGCTCAACCACGAGGTGGGCCACCGGCTCGGCCGGGGGCACGAGCTGTGCCCGCGTGCCGGTGGGCCCGCCCCGGTCATGCAGCAGCAGACCCTGGGCCTGCACGGCTGCCTCCCGAACGCCTGGCCCGAGGTGGACGGCGCGGTGTTCACCGGCCCGCCCGGCCAGTACGACGACCCGGTGCCGGCCGGCTGGTGAGGGCCGGCTCCGTCGGCCGCCCGGACGCGGGTGGGTGCGCCGCCGGCACGCTGGATGAGTGCGGTTGACGCAGATGACGGCTACCCTGGGGGCGACCGGCACCCGCCTTCTGCTACGAGGGATCGCTGCCGGCGCCGAGCAGGGGAGTTCCCTTTGGGCCCCGCCACGTCACTGTCCGTTCCGTCACCACCCCCCGGCGGCCTGTCGATCGGCCCGCTCACGGTCGCCGAGGGCCGGGGGCGGCTCGTCGTGACCGGGGAGATCGACATCGCCACCTCGGGTGAGCTGGCCTCGGTCCTCGCCGGCCTGCTCGACGGCGCGCCGCCGGCTGCCCTGGAGCTCGACTTCGGCGGCGTCCGGTTCCTCGACTCCTCCGGCATCCTGGTGCTGCTGCGCGCCCAGGGCCGGGCCGCCGACCGGGGCTGCCGGCTCACCGTCGCCGGCGTGCGGCCCGCGGTCCACCGAGTCCTGGAGATCACCGGGGTGCTGGAGATGCTCGGCCTGGACATCTCGGGCCCGCAGCCGCTGACCACGCGACGTCGACCCGCTGACGAAGCGACGCCGACCCGCTGACGACGCGACGGCGACCCGCTGACCCGGCGGCCGGTCAGGGCCGATCGAGCAACTCGCCGGTCTCGACCAGGTCGCGGGCGACGTCGAGCAGCTTCACGTTGAGCCGTTGGCTGGCCCGGACGAGCAGCCCGAACGCCTGCTCCCCGGTCAGCCGGTGCCGCTCCATCAGGATCCCCTTCGCCTGCCCGATCAGGTCCCGCACGTCCAGCGCCTGGGAGAGCTGCGCCACCTTCCGCGCGTCGCCCATCGCCACCGCCGCGTGCGCGGCGAAGAGCAGCCCGATCCGCTCCGACTCGTCGGTGAACGTCCCCGGCTCGCGCGCGTAGAGGTTCAGCGCGCCGAGGTTGTCCCGGGCCAGGTAGAGCTGGAACGACAGCATGCTGCGTACGCCCAGCCCGTCGATCCGGCGGACGAACTCCGGCCAGCGGGTCTCCGTGGCGACGTCGGGCATCCGCACGGTGTGGTGCTCGAAGAGCGCCGTCAGGCAGGGGCCCTGGCCCGTGTCGTACTGCGCCTGGTCGACCCGGCGTGCCAGGGTGCCCGTCGCCGCGCTGGTCACCACCCGGTGCCGGCCCTCGACCTCGGTGATCGCGGCGTGCCAGGCGCCCGGCACGGTGCCGACGGCGCACCGGACGATCCCCTGGAGGGTGGCGTCGAGGCCGGGTTCGTCCTGGAGCGCGCGGGCGGTCTCGGCGAGGCGGGCGGCGAGGTCGTCGTCCGGCCCGGCGGCGCGCGGCCGGCGGCTCGACGTGGCCCTGATCCGGCGTGGCCGGACCGGGTCCGGGCGGCTCTCGACGTCCACGACGGCCCCCTTCCGCCGCCGGCCCCTTCTCCTCTCGCCGACGGCCGTGGACCGATACCCGCGCGGCCGTCCGGCCAATCCCCGCCGGCCTGGGCGGGCCGCCCCTCGCCGACGGTCAGTGGCGGTGGCCCGCCTCCCCGGCCTCCCGGCGGGGAAAGGACGCCCAGATGTGCTTCGTGCCCTCGGTGGCGTACCAGCCGACGTCCAGCGAGAAGGCCCGGGCGAGCTGGAGGCCACGACCGCCGGCGCCCAGCGGCCGGGTGTCGGCCAGCTCGGGCACGGTGGTCAGGTCGTGGTCGGCGACGTCGAGGATGAACAGGTCGTCGTCGCGGAGCAGCCGGACGGTGGTCGGCGGCAGCCCGTGCAGCAGGGCGTTGGTGGCCAGCTCGGTGGCGACGAGCACGATCCGTTCGGGGATGTCGTCGAGCTCCTCGCCCTCGGCGAGCGCGTGCCCGGTCAACGCCTCGTGCAGGGAGGCGCGCAGGCCGCGCAGCTCCGCCCCGCTGGCCAGGGCCCAGGTCCGCATCTCGACGGCCCGGGGCGGTGGCGGTGACGTCTGCAACGATCCCATGACCGGGCAGTACCCTGCCTGCTCGCCGTTCACACGACCCACGCGGCCGGGTCCACCCACCCCGGCCGGCCCGGCCGCGGGCCGCGGTCAGGGCAGCGGCTTGCCGCCGGTCACCCCGAGCACCTCGCCCGTGATGTAGCTGGACTCCTGCGAGGCGAAGAAGACGTACGCGGGCGCCAGCTCGGCCGGCTGGCCGGCCCGGCCCAGCGGGACGTCCCCGCCGAACGACTCGACGGCCTCCTGCGGCATGGTGGCCGGGATCAGCGGCGTCCAGACCGGCCCCGGCGCGACGCAGTTGACCCGGATGCCCCGGTCGGCCAGGTCCTGCGCCAGCCCCTTCGTGAAGTTGACGATGCCGGCCTTGGTGGTGGCGTAGTCGAGCAACTGCGGCGAGGGCTGGTACGCCTGGATCGACGCGGTGTTGATGATCGTGGCGCCGGGCGTCAGGTGCGGCACGGCGGCCCTGCAGAGCCAGAACATCGCGTACAGGTTGGTCTTGAGGACCCGGTCGAACTGCTCGGTGGTGATGTCGGTGATGCCGCCCTCCTGCGCCATCTGGTGGGCGGCGTTGTTCACCAGGATGTCCAGCCCGCCCAGCTCGTCGACGGCCCGCCGGACGATCTCCACGCAGTGCTCCTCGTCGCGGATGTCGCCGGGCACGGTCACCACCGTGCGGCCGGCGGCGCGGACGAGCCGGGCGGTCTCCTCGGCGTCGTCCTTCTCCTCGGGCAGGTGCGTGATCAGCACGTCCGCGCCCTCCCGGGCGAAGGCGATCGCCACGGCGCGGCCGATGCCGGAGTCCCCGCCGGTGATCACGGCCCGCTTGCCGGTGAGCCGTCCGGTGCCCCGGTAGCTGTCCTCGCCGTGGTCGGGGGTGTCGGGCATCCGCCCGGTCCTCCCTGGGGCCGACTGCCGGCCGCCGGTCTGCTCGTCGGGGGCGGGAAACTGCTCCCGGGGGTCCTGCCTGTCGTACTGGTCGTGGGTCACGGCCGCATCCCTTTCCTCCGGGGCCGGTGGTACGACACTGAACTTCCCCGGTCGAGCGGGCCCAACCACGGACCGCTACGGTGTTTTGTGTTCCGGACCGGGGCGAGGCAGTCCAGGTGGAGCGGAACGGGCCGGCCGGCGTAACGGCATGGACACATGTGGGGCACCGTAGGGTGCCCCTTCCGGTCCATGATGTTCGTCGGTTGTTCGCACACCGGTTCACGGACCTGACGGGGAAGAAGACGATGACCGCCAGTACGAATGCTCCGAAAGTCAGCGTGGTGGTGCCGGCCTACAACTCGGGCCCGCACATCGAGAGGCTGGTCGCCTCTCTGTTGCGCCAGTCGCTGCCGCCGGGGGAGTTCGAGGCGGTCTTCGTCGACGACGGCTCCACCGACTCGACCGGGGCCCGGCTGGACGAGCTGGCCGCCGCGCACCCGCACATCCGGGTGGTGCACATCGAGAACTCCGGTTGGCCGTCCCGGCCGCGCAACGTCGGCGTCGCCAACGCCCGCGGCGAGTACGTCTTCTTCTCCGACGACGACGACTGGTTCGGCGACGAGGCACTGGAGCGCCTTTACGCGTACGCCGTCGAGAACGACGCGGACATCGTGGTCGGCAAGATGGCCGGCCATGGGCGCTCGGTGCCGCGTGAGCTGTTCCGCCGGGACCGTCCGGACGCCACGTTGGACAACGCGCCGCTGATCGACAGCCTGACGGCGCACAAGCTGTTCCGTCGCTCCTTCCTCGACGAGCACGAGATCCGCTTCGTGGAGGAGAAGCGCCGGCTGGAGGACCACCTCTTCGTGGTGCGCGCCTTCCTCCTGTCCAAGCGCACCTCCGTGCTGTCGAACTATGTCTGCTACCACCACATCCGCCGCGAGGACGCCGGCAACGTGACGGCGCAGGGGCTGGACCCGGCGGGCTACTACGCCAACATGCGCGATGTGCTGGATGTCGTCGACGCGCACACGGAGCCGGGCCCGCTGCGCGACAAGCTGCACCGGCGCTGGCTGCGCAACGAGATGGTCAGCCGGCTGCGCGGCAAGCGGTTCCTCCGGGAGCCGGCCGACTGGGTGGAGCAGGTGGCCCAGGAGTGCGGCAAGATCATCCGTGAGCGCTTCGCGCCGGGTGTGGCGGCCGGCCTCCCGCCGTTGCAGCGGGCGATCACGGCCCTCACCGCGGCCGACGACATCGCCGGGCTGCGCGAGCTGGCCGAGTGGGAGGCGGACGTCCGGGTCCGGGCCCGCGTCGACGACCACCGGGTGGACGGGACGGTCCTCACCGTCGACGTCACCGCGCACCTCGCGTCCGGCGACCAGCCGGTCGCCCTCACCGTCTCCGACGGGCGCTACCAGATCGTCCTGCCCGTCGACCTCGACCCGGAGATCCTCGACGTCACCGCCCGGCGGGCCATGGCCCGGCTCGACGTGGTGGCCCGGCGCAAGGAGGGCGGCGAGGAGTGCTTCCTGCCGGTCGAGTTCCGCATCGAGGACGCACCGGTCCCCGGTGCCGGGCCGGGGCGGGTGCACCTCGTGCACCACGCCACCGCGACGGTGGACTTCGCCACCCTGAACTCGGGCCGGACCGAGGGCACCTGGCTGCTCAAGGCCCGGCTCACCGAGAGCGGATGGACCGAGGACGCACGGCTCCCGCTGACCTTCCGGTGCGCCGCGGACGGCGCCGCGCCGGTGCGGGTCGTCCCCGCCGCCAAGAACAAGAAGAAGCCCTCCCTGCGCCGGCGCGTACGCAACCGCCTGCGCCGGATGGCCGAGCGTCTGCTGGGCCGGTAAGGAAGGGCCCCCTGTTAACGCATTCGGCATAGCAGGGTCCCCCTCTCACCCGTCACCTCTTCCGTCGAGCGGGCATCCCGCGCGGGCGCGGGTGAACCGTTTCGCCGCTGCCCGCGTAGTCATCTCCAGCGATCCGAGGTGTCCCGGTGGCGGGGCGACGGGAGGACCACCATGACCGGCGACCAGCGGCCCGGGCGGCGGACGTTGCGCCGGGCCTGGGGGCTCACCCGTTCCCTGGCCATCTACCACGGCCAGCCCCACAAGCACCGCCGCGCGCTGGAGCTCTACCGGGAGTTCCTCAAGCCCGGGGACGTCGGCTTCGACATCGGCGCCCACGTCGGCGGGCGGGTACGCACCTGGCGGCGGCTGGGCGCGCGGGTGGTCGCGGTGGAGCCGCAACCAGACTGCCTGCGGGCGCTGCGCCTCTTCTACGGCCGGAACCCGGACGTGACGATCGTGCCCGAGGCCGTCGGCGCGCACGCCGGAAGGGCGCGGCTCGCCCTGTCCACGGCGACCCCGACGGTCTCGACGATGTCGACCGACTGGATCGAGTCGGTCACGGCGGACAGCAGCTTCTCCCGGGTCCGCTGGGATCGGTCCGTCGAGGTCGACGTGGTCACCCTCGACGACCTCGTCGCCGCCCACGGCGTGCCCGCGTTCTGCAAGATCGACGTCGAGGGCTTCGAGGTGGACGTGCTGTCGGGGCTCAGCCGGCCCCTGCCCGCGCTGTCCTTCGAGCACCTTCCCCCGGCCCACGACGCGGCCCTCGCCGCGCTCGAGATCGTGGACCGGCTCGGCGGCCCGGCCGGCGGGTACCGCTACAACTATTCCCCGGTGGAGACGATGCGCTACGCCAGCGAGGAGTGGCTCGACGCGGCCGGGCTGGTGCGGCTGCTGGAGCGGTTCCGCCCGGCGGGCCGCTCCGGCGACGTCTACGCCCGGCTGCGCGGGGACTGAGGCCGGCCCCGCCGCGGCCGTCGAGCCGATCCGTTCGGTGGAGTGGGATTCGCTCCGATGGTGGTGCGTTCCGCCGCCGGGATCATGTTCGATGGCGATCGGCCGGATTCCGGCGAGGCACGGGGTGACGAGGCGGTCTCGCCTTCTACGGTGTCCTCGGCATGCCGGCGGGTGGACGCTGCCGGGGCCGACCCGGTGGCGCGATGCGGGCGCTTACAGGGGGTTGTCTCGATGCGTGTTCGGAGCCGCGTCATCGCGGGTCTGGTGGCCGGGGCCGTCGTGTTGACCGGCCAACCGGTCGTCGCGGCGGTGTCCGCCTGGCAGGCGGGTCCTGCCGCCAAGGCGCTCGTCGTGGAGGTGCCGGGGCACAACGGGCTGGTGCCCAGCGCGCCGCGCAACGACGTACCGAGGATCACCGACGGGGAGGTCACCGACATCGAGGTGATCGGGAACCGGGTGTTCGTCGCCGGCTCGTTCACCGGGATCGCCAACGTCGGGGAGACTGCGCTCGCGCAGCGGTGGCTGGCGTCGTACAACATCGACACGGGCAAGGTGGACACCGGCTTCCGGCCGACGTTCGACGGGGCCGTCGAGGCCGTCGAGGCGTCGCCGGACGGCTCGGCGCTCTACGTGGCCGGCACGTTCAACACCGTCGGCGGCCTCACCAAGCGCAAGGTCGCCCGGCTCGACCCGGTGACCGGCGCCGCGGTCGCCGGCTTCACCGCGCAGGGCAACGGCCGCGGCACCGCACTGGCCGTGACCAACAACGCGGTGTACGTTGGCGGCCAGTTCACCAAGATCAACAGCGCGAACCGCACGGGCCTGGCGGCGCTCAACCCGACCACGGGGGCGGTGGACACCGGCTTCGACCTGCCCCTGTCCGGCGGCATCGGCGTCGGCGGCATGCTCACCGTGCAGCAGCTCAAGCTGACCCACGACGGCGCGAAGCTGATGGTCGTCCACACCGGCCGGCAGATCGCCGGCCAGGACCGCTACGGCGTCGGCCTGATCGACACCGCCACCAAGGCCCTGCTGCCGTGGCGCACCCGGCTGTGGGAGGACAACCTCTCCTTCGTCGGCGGCATCCAGCGGGCCTTCGGCGGCGACATCGCGCCGGACGACTCGTACTTCGTGGTCACCAGCGGCTCGGGTGGCGACCGCCCGCCGATCAACGACACCGCGATGGCGTTCCCGGTGGCCGGCGGCGACCACGTCGAGCCGATCTGGATCTCCCGGCACTTCGACAGCATCTACTCGGTCGCCATCACCGAGGCCGCCGTGTACGTCGGCGGCCACTTCAGCTGGCAGGAGTCGCCGACCGCCAACGTCCCGTGGCCGGGCCTGGACAACGTCGGGTACGGCACGGGCCAGGGCCTCAGCGGCTACGGCCTCGGCGACCAGGTGGTCCGCCGTGACCACCTCGGCGCGCTCGACCCGGCGACGGGCACCGCCCTGGAGTGGAACCCGGGCTCCAGCTCCTACGAGGGCGAGAAGGCGATGCTGGCCACCCCGCGCGGCCTCTTCGTCGGCGGCGACGGCAACACCAAGGGCGGCCTGACGGTGGGGCGGGTCGGCTTCTTCGACCTGGGCCGGGTGCCGGCGCCCTCGGCGGTGGAGACGACGATCGACACGCCGATCGAGGGACGGGTGAAGCCCGCCAACGGCTCCTTCACGATCGAGGGCCAGGCGACCGCGCCGTCCGGCGTCAAGAAGGTGCAAGTCGAGATCCAGAACCGTGGCTCCAAGAAGTACCTCCAGCCGGACCTCGTGACGTGGGGCTCCTCCGCCGTCATCGTGACGACCCTGGCCAGCCCGAACGCCACCTCGACCATGTGGTCCCTGGCCGTCTCGCTGCCCGTCGGCGAATACCAGATCCAGGCGAAGACGTTCGGTCGCGACAGCAGCGAGGCCGACACGACGAAGGCCGTCAAGAAGATCGAGACGTTCAGCTTCGACGACCTGCCCCCGACGACGAAGATCAGCTCGCCGGCCGCCGGCCTGCTCGCCACGAAGACCTTCGTGGCCACCGGCACCGCCACCGACGACAAGGGCGTCAACGCGCTGACCTACTCGTTCCGCACCCCGGACAACCGCTACCTCCAGGACGACGGCACGGTCGCCCCGGTCTACAACACGTTCCGCACCGAGCCGGACGTGATCGGCGCGCTGTCGACCACCTGGCAGGTCGAGGTGACCCTGCCGACCGAGGGTGAGTGGCGGATGACCGCCACCGCCATCGACACCGCCGGCCAGAGCGACCTGCGCGGCGAGAACCGGGACTGGATCATCGCGGAGGACGGGGTGGCGCCGACGGTGGCCATCACCGCTCCCGCCGCGATGAACCCGCCCACCGCCGCCGCGCCGATCACGGTCGCGCCCGGCAGCCCGATCACCTTCTCCGGCACCGCCAGCGACGACGGCACCCTGAAGTCGGTCGAGGTCTACCTGCGCAACACCAGCACCCGCGAGTCGCTGGCCGCCGACGGCACGTGGGGCGCGGACGCGGTCACGGCCTACCACCGGGTGTCGCCGACGAACCTCAACGCCGCGTCGTACAACTGGTCGTTCACCACCGCGGCGCTCACCCCGGGCATCTACGACTTCCGGGTACGCGCCACCGACAACCTCGGCCTGGTCACGACGAACGCCAACCTGGGCAAGCTGAGCGTCACCGCCCAGGTGCCCGGCGACGCCTTCCCGAACGGGAAGCTGAACTTCACCGGCACCGACCAGAACGTCGAGCAGCTGCACCTGAACCTGGCCGGCACCGCGACCGACGACAAGGGCGTGCAGGCCGTCCGGGTGGCGCTGCGCGACCTGGACACCGGCCGGTACGTGCAGCCCAACGGCACGATGGCGGCGAGCTTCGCCACGGTGAACGCCACGCTCGCCTCGCCCGGCGCGACGAGCACCGCCTTCACCCTCTCGATCGACCTGCCCACGAAGGGCGAGTACAGCGTCGAGGCGTGGGCCGTCGACACGGCGGGCCAGCAGGACAGCTCGACCTCCGGGGCCACCGCCAAGTACCTCGTCTACCCCGGCGACCTCGACCCGCGCCTGGAGCCGAGCCTCAGCCCGACCAACGGCGCGGTCTTCGGCGACTCGCGGATCGTGGTGACCGGGCGCGCGGTGGACGACGTCGGCATGTCCAAGGTGGAGGTGCAGATCGTCAACGGCGTGGGCCAGGGGATGAACTCCTCCGGCGCGTTCGGCGGCGGCTCCGCCCCGTGGATCGCCACGTTCCTCACCAGCCCGGGTTCGCCGGGGTCGAACTTCGCGTACACGTCGCCGGTGGTGCCGGCGGGCGCGTACACCATCTCGGTGCGGGCGGTCGACAACTACGGGCAGCTCCAGCAGCCGCCCACCACCATCTCGGTGACCGTCAGCTGAGCTGACGGCAGCCCCAACCGGGCCGCGTCGGGGCGACTTCCGCCCCGACGCGGCCCGGCCCGTGTCCGGCCGCGCGGCCCGGTGCGGGCCACGTCACCGGTCGGGGGCCGTCTCGGCGGCCGGGCGGCGGGGGCAGCCCCGCAGGGCGTACGCGACGAGCCCCACCACCGCGAGGAACGTCGCGCAGACCGTCGCGGCGGTGGTGCCGGCCGGCTGGACCAGCCACGCGCCGACCTGCATCCGCAGTTGGTCACTCGGCCCCAGCCACGGCAGCAGCGCGACGAGGGTCCAGGTCAGCGGGGCGATCCAGGACAGCGCGGCACCCAGCAGCGCGGCGCCGAGCGCGGTGAGCCCGAGCAGGCCGGCCGTGTTGCGCGCCACCACCCCAAGCGGCTCGAACCGCACGTCGGTGAGCGTGCTGGCCAGCAGCAGCGCGACGGTCGCGGCGGCGGCCAGCAGCACGTGCCCGGCGCGGCGGGCGGGCCAGTTGACCGACGCGGTGTGGTCGAGGGCGTCGTCGGCGCCGCCGAGCGTGGTGCCGACGGCGACCGCCGCGATCAGCACGGCGACGCTGATCACCCGGGCGTTGACGGTCTGCCCGTCCGAGAAGCGCGGCCAGCCCGCCCAGAGCGACCCGGTCGCGCAGACCGTGCCGACCAGCGCCAGGGGAACCCGGCGGGCGCGCAGGTACAACCCGAGCCACCTCACGGGCGAACCAGGAACAGCAGCGAGTTGAACCGGTCGAGCTCGCAGCCGAGCACGGCGGCGCGGGCCGCACCCACCCGCTGCCGCTGCTCGCCGGCCGGCAGGTTCCGCAGCGACCGGAGGGCGGCGTCCACCTTCTGCCGCTCCTCGGGGGTCGGCTCCCGCCCGAGGTCCGGCGGTGAGTCGGTGAGCCAGGCGATGACCACCGCCCGGGGCAGAAAGGTCGCGTAGTGGTCACCGCACTCCTGCGACCAGGCGGCGTCGAGCAGCGACGAGGTGAGCTCGTCGGCCGAGACGTCGGCGAAGCCGGTCCAGCCGACCGACAGGGCGTCGAAGACCAGGGTCCCGTCGTCGCGGACCTGGTTCGGTTCCGACCCGGTCGAGCCGGCGACCACCTGCCGGCTCTCCTCCACGCGGGTGGGCGCGGCGTCGGGCAGCTTCGCGGCGATGAGGGCCAGCGTCTCCCGGGCCGGGCCGACGACCTTGGGCAGCAGCGCGGCGTGCGCCCGGGTCACACAGACCTGGGGGCCGTCGTCGTCGCAGACCAGCTCGACGGCGGCCGGGTCGAGCACGGCCGACCCGGAGTATCCACCGGTGGGCAGCAACGGCACCGTCACGGCGGCGCCGACCACGGCCGGGAGCACGGCCAGCGCGGCGGCGCGGCGGCCGACCGCGCCGAGCAGCAGCAGCCCGGTCGCGGCGAGGGCCGCCAGCCACAGCGCCTGGAGCAGGCTGACCGACGACGGAATGGTCCGGAAGTCGTCCAACGAGTCGACGGCGGGGGCCAGCAGCAGCGCCGCCGGGTCGGGCCGGACCTTCGTGAAGTTCTCGTCGTAGCCCGACATCGAGACGTAGTCGGGCACGAAGGTCAGCACGGCGAACGCGACCACCGCGAGGACCGGGGCGGTGCCCACCCGGGGCACGGCCCGGCCGGCGGCCATGCCCAGCCAGCCGGCGGCGACCAGGGCCAGCGCGCCGACCGCGGTGATCGGGATCGTCGAGGCGGGGAAGTATCCGGCGGTCGACGCCACCCAGGGGGCCCCGAGGAGGAACGTCAGCAGGTACACGGTGGTCAGCACGACCGCGTACCCGGCGGCGAGCGGGACGCTGCGCTGCCACCGGGGCCGGACGGTGGTGCCGAACAGCTCGTCGACCCGGTGCCGCCGGTCGCGCCGCCCCAGCCACGCGCCGCCCGCCAGCGCCAGTGGCATCAGCAGCATCAGCGTGGACCGGGCGTACGCCGCCAACTGCGTCCACCGCCCCGAGTATCCCCCGGTGATGGTCAGCATGAGCGCGGCGCCGGCGATCAGCAGCAGCAGCGCGATGCCGGGGACCGCCGACCGGCGTACCTCGATCCGCATGATCCGCCCGGTCATGCCGCCACCCGCTCCCGGTGGGAGCGCAGCAGCGCCGAGTAGCCGCGCTCGGCGGCGCTGTCCCCGGCGTCTCCGGCGCCGCCCTGCGCGGCGAGCTGCGCCGTGGTGCCCTGCCACACCAGCCGGCCCTCGTGCACCAGCACCACGTCGGTGCAGGCCACGGCGACGTCCTCGACCAGGTGGGTGGAGACCAGGACGCAGCTGTCCGACCCGATGTCGCGAAGCAGCTCGCGGAAGTCGAGCCGCTGCTCGGGGTCGAGGCCGACGGTCGGCTCGTCGAGCAGCAGCAGCTCCGGGTCGTTGACGATCGCCTGGGCGATCCCGGCGCGGCGCACCATGCCGCCGGAGAGCGTCTTCATCCGGGCGTCGGCCCGGTCGGTCAGGCCCACCCGGTCGACGGCCCGCTGGACCGCGCCGGGGATGTCGGCCTTCGGCATCTCCTTGAGCCAGGCCATGTACTCGACGAACTCGCGGACGGTGAAGCGCGGATAGAAGCCGAAGTGTTGCGGCAGGTAGCCCAGCCTGCGGCGGACCCGGCGCAGGTCGGCGCGGCCGGTGACGTCCTCGCCCAGCAGGTCGAGCCGCCCGCCGGCGGGCTTCACCACGGTGGCGAGCGCCCGCATCAGGGTGGTCTTGCCGGCGCCGTTCGGGCCGAGCAGCCCGTGCACACCGGTGCCCAGCGCCAGGTCGAGCCCGTTGACCGCGAGGCGTCGGCCGGCGCGGACAGCCAGGTTCTCGGCGTGCACCGTCCACGCGTACGTGGTCGGTGCGGTCTCCGCCGCGCTGACGGCACGCATCATGATCACTCCGTTCGTCGTGTCGTCGGCGGCGCCCGCCGACGGGGAAGGGGATGCGCCGGCCCGGGCGACCGGTGGCACCCGGGCCGGTCAGCTCCGGTCGGCGCGCAGCCGGCTGTGGTCGGTGGCCCGCAGGAGCACCACCGCGCTCAGCGCGACGGTGGCCAGCGCCCAGCCGGGCCAGCTACGGGTCTCCAGGACGATCGGCAGTTCCTGGCCGACCAGGCTCGGGGTGATCACGCCGACGGACCAGGCGATCGCCAACCCGAGCGCCGCCCGGTCCACCCCGACCAGCCCGCCGAGCGCCAGGGCGCCGGCGGTGAAGGCCAGGCACGGCAGCAGCCACACCGCCGGCGAGTGCCCGGTCCACCAGCCCGCCACGGCCAGCACCGGAACGACCGCCGTCAGGATCGCCAGGGCCCGGCGCAGCAGCAGCGACAGCCCGGCGCGGGGCACGGTGGCGATCAGTTCCCAGGCCGGATCGGTGCGTCGGCTCCACGCGGCGGCCACCATCAGCAGCGGCGCCAACGGCGCGACCAGCAGCACCGGTGACGGCATCCGGCCCGACACCAGCTCCAGCAGGACCGCGACGACCACCAGCGCGGTGGCCGTGGCCAGCCAGGGCAGGAGCCGCGCGGCGACACCGGTGCGCCGCAGCCGGCGGCGACGCACCGGCGCGGGCCCGGCGGCGACCCCGGCGGCGATCCCGACGGCCACCCGGTCCAGCAGGTGCCGGGCGGCCGGGTCGACCGCGTCGGCCAGCAGCGCCCGGCACCCGGCGCAGGACTCCAGGTGCGCCTCGACGGCCCAGACGGTGACGTCGTCGACGCCGTCGTCGCCGGTGGCGTATCGGGAGATGAGGGCGGGGGTGGGGTGGTCGGTCATGACAGCGCCTCCCGTAGCGCGATGCGGGCCCGCCGCGCGTACGTCTTCACGGTGCCCTCCGGCAGGCCGAGCAGCACCGAGGTCTCTCGCGTGGTCAGCCCGTCGAGCACCATCGCGCGCAGCACCCGGCGCAGGTTGGGCGGCAGCGCCAGCAGGGCCTGCTCCAGGTCGGCGTCCATCCCGCCGGCCAGCGCCTCCTCCTCGGCGGCGGGGGCGACGGCGGCGAAGGTGCGCACCGCCGGGACGCGCTCGGCGCGGGCGCGGGCGCGGAACGCGTCGACCAGCCGGTGGGCGGCGATCGTCCACAGCCAGCCGACGGCGCTGCCGCTGCCCGAGTGCCGGGCCTGGCTGCCGGCCGACCGCCACACCGCCAGGTAGGTGTCCTGGAGCACCTCGGCGACCACGTCGTCGTCGGCGCAGCGCCGCCGCAGCCGGGCGGTCAACCAGGGCGACGTGCGGCGGTACAGCTCGTCGAAGGCCCGCCGGTCGCCCCGGGCGACGCGGCGCAGCAGCGCACCCTCGTCGAGTGCCTCCAAGCTCTGTCTCACAACAGGCAAGACGATCCCCGGGCCCGCCCCGGTTTCCCAACCGCGGTGAGCCACGTCACATGATCCGCGTGCCGCGGCTCCACCGGTCCGGCCCGAACGGTCCTGACCGGCAGGGCCGGGCGGCTTCCGGGCCGGTCACGCCCGGCGGCGGGCGACCAGCACGGCGTCGTGGATGGTGACCTCGCAGCCCTCCGGGTCGACCGTGCTCCGGGCCCGGGTCTCGGCGGTCAGCACCTCCCAGGCGGCGGGGTCGAGGGCGGAGGCGACCTCCTCGGCGGTGTACATCGCGTCCGGGAAGTGCATCCGGTGGGCGGTGGTGCGCAGGTCGCGCGGGTGGTGCCCGACGATCAGCAGCGTCCCGCCCGGCGCGACCGCCGCGGCGAGCCGCGCGAACAGGTCCCGCCGCGCCGCGCCCGGCAGGTGCATGAACTGCGCCGACACCAGGTCGTACGCGCCCTCGGCCGGCGGCCGGACGCGCAGGTCGGCGTGCAGCCACTCGATGCGGTCGGCGACCTCGGGACCCGCCGCCGCGGCGTGGGCGGCGGCCCGCTCCAGGGCGGTGGCGGAGATGTCGACCGCCGTGACCCGCCAGCCCCGCCCGGCGAGCCAGCCGGCGTCGGCGCCCTCGCCGCAGCCGACGTCGAGCGCCCGCCCCGCCGGCAGCCCGGTCACCTCCGCCACGAGCTGGGGGTTCGGCCGGCCGCTCCAGACCGTTGGCCGGGCGCGGTAGCGCTCCTCCCAGGCGGCCTCCTCGAACATCGTCCGCAGCCGCTCCCGGTAGGCGTCGACGGCGGCGCGGCCCTCCTGGGCGACGAGGTCGGCGTTGACCGCCGCGCCGGCGGCCAGGCCCGACGCGGCGGAGGAGACGACCTGGGCGCGCACGTCGGCCACGTTGCCCGCGACCCACACGCCGGGTACGGCGGTGGCCCCGGTCGGGTCGGCGGGCACCTGGCTGCCGATCACCTGACCGCCGAACTCGACGTCGACCGGCTTGCACCCCAGCGACTCCAGCACCCCGGCGCGGGCGGTGAACCGGGGCGCGACGACCACCGCGTCGAGCGCGACGACCTCGCCGGAGGCCAGCCGTACGCCGGTCAGGGCGTCGTCGGCGACCTCCACCGCCGCGACCGGGCCCGCCACGACGGTGATCTCCCGCGCGGCGAGCCGCTCGGCGTCCTCGGCGGCGAGCGTGGCGTCGTGCAGCAGGAGCAGCACGTGCGGGCTCCACTGCCGCCACAGCTCCGCCTGGTGCACGGCCGTCGGCCCGGTGGCCAGGATGCCGATGCGCCGGTCCCGGACCTCCCAGCCGTGGCAGTACGGGCAGTGCAGCACGTCGCGCCCCCACCGCTCGGCCAGCCCCGGCAGGTCGGGCAGCTCGTCGACGAGCCCGGTCGCCACCAGCAGCCGCCGCGCCCGCACCTCCCGTCCGCCGTCCAGCGTGACCACGAAGCCGGTGCCCTCCCGGGCCGCCGCCTCGACCCGGCCGGCGACGACCTCGCCGCCGTAGCGGGCCACCTCGTCGCGCCCGGCCGCCACCAGCTCGGCCGGCGGGGTGCCCTCCCGGCCCAGGTAGTTGTGCACGTGCCCGGCCGGGGCGTTGCGCGGCTGCCCGGCGTCCACCACCAGCACCGACCGTCGCGCCCGGGCGAGGGCCAGGGCCCCGCTCAGCCCGGCGGCGCCCCCGCCGACCACCACCACGTCGTACGCCTCGTCCACCGCGCGCCTCCTTCGCTCGTCGTGCGCCCACCGTGCCGCGCGGCCCGCCGATCCGACAAGAGAAGTTGCCGGAATGGCAAAGTCGGCCGGCAGGGTGGCCCCCGTCGAGGGGGATTGCGGGGCCGCTTTACCTAGAACTACTATGCATTGCAGTTCTAGGGATAGGGGTCGGATGCACATCACCAAGGACCTCGTCGCCGCCTCGGCGACGCCGCTCGTGCTGGGGATCCTCGCCGAGGGCGAGAGCTACGGCTACGCGATCCTCAAGCAGGTCAACGAGCTGTCGGGCGGGCGGCTGGAGTGGACCGAGGGTCTGCTCTACCCGCTGCTGCACCGCCTGGAGCGGCTCGGGCACGTCGAGTCGTACTGGCAGACCCCGTCCGGGGGACGCCGCCGCAAGTACTACCGCATCACCGACCAGGGCCGGGCCGAGCTGGTCGAGCAGCACCGCCAGTGGGCCGCGGTCGTCGACGCCCTGCGCGGCGTCTGGAACACGACCCGGGTCATCAACCCGATCGCGGCGCCGGCCTGGGAGGCGGGACGATGACCCTCGACAGCGACCTGGAGGGCCAGATCGCGCAGTGGCGGTCCTACACGCGCCGCCGCCGGGAGCTGCACCACGCCGACACCGAGGAGCTGGAGGACCACCTGCGCAGCCGGATCACCGAGCTGACCGAGGCGGGCCTGCGCAGCGACGAGGCGTTCCTCATCGCCGTCAAGCGCATGGGCAGCCTCGACGAGCTGTCGCGGGAGTTCGCCCGCGAGCACTCCGAGCGGTTGTGGAAGCAACTGGTGCTGCCCGGGGAGCCGGACGCGCCCGCCGCCGCCCGCACCCGGCGCGAACTGCCCGTCATGGTGCTCTGCGCGGCCCTCGCGGCGCTCGCGATCAAGGTGCCGAGCTGGTTCGGGCTCGACCTGGCCGACGACGACGCCGCCTTCTACGCGCGCAACCTGAGCCTGTTCGCGCTGCCGGCGCTGGCCGCGTACTTCGCCTGGCAGCGCCGGGTCGGCGTCCGCGTCGTCGGGGCGCTCGTGGCGCTGTTCGCCCTCGGCGCGGTCGCCGCGAACGGGTACCCGCTCGCCGGGGACTCGCAGTCATTCGGGCTCACGGCGATCCACTTGCCGCTCGCGCTGTGGCTGGTCGTCGGCGTCGCCTACGTGGGCGGCGACTGGCGCTCGGAGCGGCGACGGATGGACTTCGTCCGGTTCACCGGGGAGTGGGTGATCTACTTCAGCCTCCTCGCCCTGGGCGGCGGCGTGCTCACGGCCTTCACCGCCGGCACCTTCCGGGCCATCGGCATCGACGCCGAGGGCTTCATCAGCTCGTGGCTGCTGCCGTGCGGCGCGATGGCGGCGGTCGTCGTGTCGGCGTGGCTGGTCGAGGCGAAGCAGAGCGTCATCGAGAACATGGCCCCGGTGCTGACCCGGGTCTTCACGCCGCTGTTCGCGGCGACCCTGCTGGCGTTCCTGGTCGCCGTCGTCTGGACCACCCACGGCATCGACGTCGAGCGGGACGTGCTCATCCTGTTCGACCTGCTGCTCGTCGTGGTGCTGGGCCTGCTGCTGTACGCCATCTCCGCCCGCGAGCCGGCGGCCCGGCCCGGGCTGTTCGACCGTCTCCAACTGGCGCTCGTCGTCAGCGCCCTGGTCATCGACGTCCTGGTGCTGGTGGCGATCACCGGCCGGATCGGCGAGTGGGGCTTCAGCCCCAACAAGACCGCGGCGCTGGGGGAGAACATCGTCCTGCTGACCAACCTGGCCTGGTCGGCGTGGCTGTTCCTCGGCTTCGTCCGGGGCCGCGCCCCCTTCGCCCGCCTGGAGCGCTGGCAGACCCGCTACCTCGCCGTGTACGCCGGCTGGGCCTGGATCGTCGTCCTGGCCTTCCCGCTCGTGTTCGACTTCGCCTGAGCCCTGAGCCCTGAGCCCTGAGCCGGCCCGGCCCCCGCCCGCGCGGTGGCCGGACCGGCTACGGCGTCCAGCGGATGTTGGGGTTCACCTGGCCGGTCCAGTTGAAGATGGCCATGTTGTCCCACTGGTTGCCGGTGCCGTTGATGTTCGCCGGGTCCCACCCGTTGCCCGGGACGGCGTACCAGGTGGGCTCCCAGTAGAAGACGCCGACGGCTCCGGCGTCGCGGGCGGTGTTCTGCACCCAGGCGAACTCGGTGGCCTGCCCGCTCCAACTCGCGGGGTGGCCGGCGCAGGGCTCGCCGCCGTTGATCGAGTTCGGCTCGCCGTCGGCGTTCGCGGCGGTGAACGGGTACGCCGTCTCGGTGAGCACGACGGGCCTGCCGTAGCGGGACCGCACGTCGGTGATGACGTTGTAGAGGTTGGCCAGGCTGCCGTGCCACATGCAGTAGTAGGACAGGGCGGTCAGGTCCCACTGCACGCCCTTGGCCCGGATGCCGTCGTAGAACCAGCGCGCGTTGGCCATGCTGTCCGCGTTGGCGGTATGGATGATCACCTGCGTGCCGCCGTTGCACTGCTTCGTCGCCTGGTAGCCGGCCTTGAGCAGCAGGCTGAGGTTGGTGAAGTCGTTGTTGACGACCTTGCCGTCGTTCCACAGCATGCCGACGTTGATCTCGTTGCCGATCTGCACGCTGTCCGGCGTGGTGCCCTGCGCCTTCAGGCTGGCGCAGACGTCGTAGGTGTAGTTGTAGACGTCGGTCTGCAACTGGCCGATGCCGTGGCTGGCCCAGGCGGCGGGCTTGTACTGCTTGCCCGGGTCGGCCCAGGTGTCCGAGTAGTGGAAGTCGATCATCAGCTTGAGGCCCTTGGCCTTGACCGTCCGCGCGTACGCCAGCACCCGCGCCTTGTTGTTCCAGCCGCTGGCGGGGTTGTTCCAGACCCGGAGCCGGACGTAGTTGACGCCGAGGCCCTTGAGGATGTCGAGCGGGTCCCGCGCCGTGCCGGCGGCGTCGTAGTATCGCGCGCCGAGGTCCAGGCTGCGCTGCACGCTGGAGACGTCCGCGCCCAGCATGGTGAGCGTGTTCGCGGCCGATGCCGGCGCGGGTGGCACGAGCAGGGTGGCCGGCAGGGCGACCAGCGCGAGGAACGCGGCGATCCAGGCGCGCGGGCGAGAGCGGCGCGGAGTCATCCCGACCTCCTCGGTGGCGGGCGCGGGCCGGGGCGCGGCACCGGGCGGACATCAATCGATGTCTATGTATACCACAGGTGGCGGGCCGGCCAGCCGCTCCGCCCGGTCACGCGCGCCGGGCGTCGCGGCGCTCAGTCCGTCGAGGCCCCCGCCGTGGTCGCGGACGCCCGGCCCTCCTGCCGGGCCCGGTCGAGCAGCAGGGCGAGCCGCCGCTGCCGCCGCCGACGGACGACCCGCAGCGCCAGGGCGACCGCCGCGAGGACGGCCAGCAGGCCGAGCTGCGGCCACGGCACCGCCCAGACCGTCACGGTGGCCGTGGCCTGCCGGACGTCGGCGACGGCCCCGTCGCCGAGCGCCGCCGGGGTCACCGCCACGGTCGTCCGCAACGGGCCCAGCCCCCAGACGCCGCCGACGCTGGCCTCGGCCACGCGGCTGCCGCCGGGCAGCAGCTCCTCCACCTCGACCGTGGTGTCCCGCCCGGCGAGGCCGAACGCCTCCGAGACGCTCACCCGGCCCCTGCCGGAGGCCCAGACGTTGCCGCCGTTGGTCACCGCGTACCGCAGGCGGAGCGTGCCCGGCGCGAACGGGTTCCAGGACCGGGCGTACGTCGCGGTCAGGTCATCGACCCCCAGGGCCGCCGTGGCCGTGCCGCTGGCGCGCAGCATGACCCGGAAGCCGACCCGGCTCTCGACGGCGACCGTGCCGCCGGTGCTGGTGACCGACGCCGCGATGCCCGCCGGGTGGTCGCCCGGCGTGGCGTCGGCGGGCACGGTGATCGTGAAGGGCACCACCTTCGTCTCATTCGCCCCGACGGTGACCGTGTCGCGCACCGAGATCCAGGTGCCGCCGTCCTTCGACGTCTCGGTCGAGGGCAGCATGTTGAAGCGGCCCTTGTCGGTGAGGTAGCCGTCGGCGGCCTGGAGGCGGAAGACCGCGGCGGCGGCGCTGAAGTTGCGCACCGCCAGGTGCTCCGTCACCACCTGACCGGGGTCGAGGGTGCGCTCGATCCACCGCCGGCCGTCCGGGCCGTCCCGGTCGGCCGGCTGCACCGCCCAGGTCAGCTTCGGCGCGGCGGGTTCCGCGCCGGCGCCGGCGGGCGCGACCGGCACGGCGACGAGCACCGCCGCCAGCACGGCGAGCAGCCTCGGCAGCGCCTGCGGCACGGAACGGTTCATCGGGCGTCCTCCGGCGGGGTGCGGGGGTGGGGCCGCTGCCGGCCCCACCCCCGCGCGTGATCATTCGAACAGGGACAGGGTCAACGTCGAGGTGTACGCGCCCGCGGCGACGTCCGCCGGGGTGCGCAGGTACAGGTCGGCGTTGACCGAGTACGAGTCACCGGCGACCGCCCCCGAGTCGTACGTCGACATCAGCAGCTCCTGGTCGGCCAGGCCGACATTGTTGCCGGGCTGGGTCGGCTCGTCCAGGACGGTCACGACCTCCTCGCCCTCGGTGACCGAGCCGGTGGCGCCGCCGTCGATCAGCCGCGGCTTCCAGCCGAGGTGACCGGCGCTGATCGGGGCCTGCCCGGAGCTGCCGACGAAGTCGCTCGCGCTGCCGACCACGGCCCAGGCCGCGCCGGCCGGCACCTCGTCGGCGGTGCGGGTGTCGGTGACCGTCACCGTCGGCAGGGTGCCGACGAACTGGCGCACCAGCAGGGTCGAGCCGTCCTCGGACAGCGCCACCGAGTCGCCCGCGACCGACAGGGCGAGCACGCCCGGCTCGCGGATCTCCTCGATGTCGACCGTCACCCGGACGTCGGCGCCGTCCTCGGCCAGCGCCGGTGCCGGCAGCGCCGCCGTTCCGGCCAGGATGGCGGCCGCGGCGCCCGCCGCGTACAGCCGCTTACGCTTCCATGTGTTCATGCGATCTCCGTTGACGTCCGTGGTTGGTGGGTTTGGTGATCATCCGCCGCAGCTGAGGGCGGGGTGGGTGGCGGTGACGACGGTGGTGACGGTGGTGCCGTCGACGGTGCCGGTGGCGCGGATGGTGGCGGTGCCGGCGGCCACGGAGGTGGCGCGGGTGGTGAAGGACTGGTAGGCGTTGGCGTCGGGTGCGACGCCGGTGACGGTGCGGGTGCCGTAGGCGGTTTCGAGGGTGATGTCGACGGGTGCGGTGTGGTTGTTGGTGGCCTGCACGGCGACGTAGGCCCGGCCGCCGACGCACCGCGCCTGCGCGCTCGCCGTCACCGACAGCTCGGGCTGACCGGTGGCGGCTGCGAACTTCCAGGAGTCGAGCTCGAAGAGGTCCGCCCCGGCGGGGCCGGAGTAGGTGAAGTAGACGTCGTGCACGCCGCTGACGCCCTGGAGCGCGGCGGTCACCTCGGCCCACTCGCCGACGGGCGTGCCGACCTCGACCGTGCCGACCACGGGGCCCGCGACGTCGTCCAGGCGCACCTGGATCCGGCCGCCGGCGGCCAGCGCCCGCACCTTCGCCGTCACGCTCGCCGCGCCGGCCGTGCCGAAGTCGACGGACGACAGCGCCGTCCAGTCGCCGTTGTCGATGTCACGCACCACCAGGTTCGGCGCGGAGGTGCCGAACTGGGCGGAGCCGCCGTCGACCTTCGCGGTCGCGATGCCCTTGCTCCAGCCGAAGGTCTCCGCCTCGAACAGCCGGTACGGGTTGAAGTCCCGGACCTGGTCCACGCCCGCGTAGGTGCCCACGACCTGCTTGATCGTGCCGTCCGGGTTGAACGTCAGCTCCTGGATGTGCGGGCTGCGGTAGCCCTGCGTGGTGTTGCCGTTGATGCGCTTGTTGAGCGTCGGGGCGTGGTAGGTGAAGTAGTACTTGCCCCCGAACTCGAACACCGACTGGTGGTTGTTGCCGCCCGTGCCGGCGCCGAAGAACTGCGACTGGTTCGGGAACAGCACGCCCGCGTAGGTCTCCTTCGGCCAGGACATCGGGTTGTCCGAGATCAGGTAGCCGATCTGGCCGCCGCCGGGGTAGCCGGGCAGCGGGGTCTGGTTGCCGCCGAAGTCCGCCCCGCCGAAGTGCGACGAGTACGACAGGTAGTACTTGCCCTGGCGCTTGAAGACCTGGGCCGCCTCGAAGGCCACCGGCGCGTCGACCACCGCGGACGTCCCCTGGGTCGAGACCATGTCGTCGCCGAGCCTGATCGCCCGGATGTTCTTCGGGTTGTTGAAGCGCTCGGCGGCCGGCATGCTCGTCGACGCGGGGCCGCCACCGAAGTAGAGGTAGGCCTGGCCGTCGTCGTCCACCAGCGGGGCCGGGTCGAACTTCCACGCGACGTCCTCGGCGCCGGGCGTGCTGCCGTTGATCAGCGTGCTCGTCCGCTCGCTGGTCCACGGGCCGAGCGGCGACTCACCCGTGATCACGTTGCTGGAGCCGCCGCCGTTGGCGTAGTAGAGGAAGAACTTCTCCTTGCCGTTCACCGTCTTCTTGGCCATGCCGGGCGCCCACGAGTTGCCGGTGAACGGCGCGACGCCGTTCGGGCCCGCGACCTGGATCTCGCCGTGGTCCGTCCAGTTCACGAGGTCCTCGGAGGAGATCAGCGTGATCTGGTTGATGTTGCCGTAGTTGATGCTCGGCGAGATGCCCGTGACCGGGTCGGGCGCGTAGCCCTGGGTGTCGTTGGTCATGTACAGGTAGACCCGGCCGTTGTGCACGAAGCCGAAGCCGTCGGCGCCGAACTTGTGCCCGATCAACGGGTTGTGCTCGCCGGGCAGCTTGCCGACGACCTCGATGGTCTTCGACGGCGGCGGGGGCGGCGGCGCGCCGATCACCGACACGTCGTCGAGCTTGAAGTCCATGAGGTGCAGGTTCGGGTCGCTGGACGGGGTGCTCGTCCACGGCGTCTCGAAGAAGATCCGGGCCGTCGACACGTTCTGCGTCGCCGGGATGGTGAACGTCCCGTTGAACTGCGCCCACTGCCCCTTCGTCGCGACCACGCTCACCAGGTTGGTGTAGGTGGACCCGCCGTAGTGCATGGTGGCGAAGAACTGCTTCGTCGCCGGCCCGGCGGCGTTCTCGTACTTGATCCGGGCCGTCAGGGCGTACGTCTGCCCCGCCTGCACCTTGCCGCTGAGATCCTGCATCGGCCCGGAGCCGGTCGTCGCCCGGCCGGTGACGAGCGCCGCGCCCGACCCGGCGTAGGCGTCCGACGTCGACGACAGCGTCGCGCCGTCGGTCGAGTTCCCGTTGTTGACGAACCAGTTGGCGACGCCGGCCTCGAACCCGCCGTTGACGATCAGGTTCTCCTCGGCGGCCTGGGCCGGCGTCGACGCGGCGACCAGCCCCGCGGCCAGCATGACGCCGACCGCCGCGATCGCGGTCACCCGTCGCCGGGCGGCCCCTCGCAAGCGTTGTCTCACTCGGTGTGCTCCTTCGTTCGGACGTGCACTTGGTGGTGGTGCACCGGCCCCGTCTCGGGCCGGTCGGCTATGCGCCGCAGCTGAGGGCTGGGTGGGTGGCGGTGACGACGGTGGTGACGGTGGTGCCGTCGACGGTGCCGGTGGCGCGGATGGTGGCGGTGCCGGCGGCCACGGAGGTGGCGCGGGTGGTGAAGGACTGGTAGGCGTTGGCGTCGGGTGCGACGCCGGTGACGGTGCGGGTGCCGTACGCCGTTTCCAGGGTGATGTCGACGGGTGCGGTGTGGTTGTTGGTGGCCTGCACGGCGACGTAGGCCCGGCCGCCGACGCACCGCGCCTGCGCGCTCGCCGTCACCGGCAGGCTGGGCTCGGCCCGGAGCACGCCGAGCCGCGCCAACTGGAAGCTGAGCGACCGCTGCGGCGCGTCGATCTGGTTCTGGGTGCCGAACCGGCCGGCCCGGGCCGCCTTGGCGGTGGCGAGCGCGGCCCGCATGGCCGCCCAGGCGTCCGCCGGGTAGTGGCGGCTGTCGAGCGTCTCGGCGTGCGCGATGGCCGCGTCGAGCGCGCCGGTGTCCAGCGGCCGGCCCTGCGCGGTCAGCGTGTCGCTGAGCAGGTAGTGGTCGAAGTCGACCCGCCCGCCCGTCGTCTGCGTGGCGTAGTTGAACAGGCCGATCCGGTGGCCCATGAAGTGCGCGAGGCTGCCGTCGAGCGTCTGCGGGCCGACCCGGTTGCCGAGCTGCGTCCAGGTGAGCCCGTCGAGGCTGTAGTAGAAGGTGGTCCAGAGCTGCCCGACCGGCGAGGCGAAGTCGAGATCGGCCTTCACGTGCACCACGGTCGCGTCGCCCAGCGGCACCGTCGTACCCGGCAGGAAGCTCTCCAGCGCGGCCTGGTCCAGGTCGACCGCGAACGGCTGCCCCCGGTTGACCACGCCCAGCGTGTTCTGGCCGTCGACGCGCTTGACCGCCACGTACGAGAAGCCCCGGTTGTAGGCGGCCAGGCCGGCGACGTCGCCGTTGCGCATGCCGGAGATGTCCATCCGGGTCTCGGCCGACTGGCGCGGGCCGAAGGTGCGCTGCGACAGGGTGTTGCGCGCCTCCTCGAACCAGGCCAGTTCCGCCCGGTTCGACAGCTTCGTGTAGACGTACTGGCCGGTGACCACCTTGCCGGTGGTCAGCCGCAGCCAGCCCGCCCGGTCGGTGAGCGACCAGTACCGGTTGTCGGGGGCGTGGTTCCACTCCCAGGCCAGGTCCAGCTGGGAGCCGTTCGGGGCGATCTCCGCCTCGGTCGGGTATTCGGTGGTCACCGGCTGGCCGACGACCGAGACGTCGTCGATCAGGTATTCCACGCTGGACGACGCCGGCTGCGGGTTGCCCCACGGCGTCTCCACCGCGAACTTGACGTTGGCGAGGTTCGCCGTCGCCGGGAACGTGTAGCGGCCGGTGACCGTCGTCCACTGCCCGGCCGGCACGGTGCCGAACGCCATCACCTGGACGCCGGAGCCCCAGTCGGCGGCGAGGTTGAACCGGACGCTGGCCGGGCCCGAGGTGTACTTGATTTTCGCCGACACGGTGTAGGTCACGCCGTGCTGGAGCTTGCCGGCGAGGTACTGCTGGGGGCTGGAGCCGTTGAGCGTGCGGTTGCCGACCCGCAGCGCCGCCGAGCCCGAGGCGGCGTCGGCCGGCTCCAGGGCGAGCGTGGCGCCGAACTGCGCGGCCCACGGCGACACGCTGCCGGACTCGAAGCCGGCGTTGCCGAGCAGCTCGACGCCGAGGAGCGACCCGTCGAGGTTGGGCGGCGTCGGGATCGTCCACTCCTCGTCCTGGTACGCCTTGTGCGGCGCGTCGTTGGCGAAGTCGTCCGAGGCGACGATGCTCTTCTGCCGTTCGAGGGCCTCCTCGGCCGGGCTGAGCCGGATCGGCTTGGCGAACGCGCCGTCGACCGGCACGACCCCGTTGTTGCCGAACGTCGGCCACCCGTCGGACCAGGTGGCGGGGATGAGGGCGGGGATGCGGCCGATTGGGAACGTGTCGCGGAAGAACATCCCGTGCCAGTCGGTCCCGCCGTCGGCGCGCGAGACCGGCACGAGGCTGCCCTGGGCGAAGCCGTTGGAGTTGAGCACGCCGCGCGCCTCGTAGGTGTTGCCGCCGCCGGCCGAGGTGTACCGCCCGAGCAGGTTCTTCGAGCGGAACATGACGACCTGACGCCCCTGGCCGGAGGGCCAGGTGATGATGACGGCGTAGTACCAGCCGTCGATGTGGTAGAACTGCGCGCCCTCGAAGAGGCCGCCGATGAACGGCTGGCCGGCGTAGTCGCCGGCGGTGAAGATGTTGGGGTAGTCCTGCTCGATCGCGGTCAGGCCGGCGTTGAGGCGTACGGCGCTGGTGCCGCCGGAGCCGTAGAAGATGTACGGCGTGCCGTCGACGTCGAAGAAGAGCGACGGGTCGTGCAGGCCACGGCCGAGGGCGGTGCGCTGCCACGCGCCGTTCTCGATGTCGTCGGTGCGGTAGATGTACGCGCCGTTGAGGTTGTTGGTGTTGAACGCGACGTAGAACATGCCGTCGTGGTAGCGCAGCGACGACGCCCACTGCCCCTGCCCGTACGAGTTCTGGCCGTTGCGCAGGGAGAACGAGTCGCCGATGCTCGCCCGGTCGAAGACGTAGTTGACCGTCTCCCAGTTGACGAGGTCGTACGACTTCATGATCGGCGCGCCCGGGCTCAGGTGCATCGTCGTGCTGATCATGTAGTAGATGTCGCGGCCCTCGTCGTTCTCGGCGGCCGGCACCCGCTCGACGCTGATGTCCGGCACGTCGGAGCGCAGCAGCGGCACGGTGTACGTGCCGTCGCCCCGGTCGGTCGACGTGTGCGACGACTCCGGGGACCACTGGTCGGCCGCCTGCGCCGCCGTGCCGGTGGTCACGACGCCGACGCACAGGAGGAGCGCCCCCACGGCCGCCAGCGAGACCCGTCGTAGCCCTCCGGAGGCACCACGACCCACGGTTACTTTCATGCGAACTCCTGCCGCCAACGTAACGGGAAGTTCATAGTGTTATCGCTCACATGCGCTGTCAAGACGTTCCCGAGACTTGCCGGAAATCTTCGTGAAACAGTCGGGATGCGGCGTGGAAGCGCTCCCGTAGCGGCAGATCAGGCGCGTTACGATCAGGTGCAAGACCCCCGTACCCAGGCGAAGCGCCTGAGCGCGACCTATGGGGCGTTTCCCTTCAGGTGCCGGATTGCGGACAGGCATGTTTGCGCTAACACGCCTCCTCGTCGAAAGGCGCGTGGAATGGCGGCGGTAGCCGCTCGCAATCGCTCGGCCAATGGAAATCAGAATGAGCCGTGTCGATGTGTTGCCGCATTCTCCGTGGCGTTCAGGTGCGGCCGTGGGACGGCGCGAGAGGGGCTGACCCGGCATCCGGGCACCGGGGAGACTGCGGGACGACCCGCACCGCGCGGGCCACCTCGACCCCGGGAGGCAGCAGATGACTCCGACCCAGGCCCACACGATTCCCGGCACCGCCGGCTGGAGCGACGGCACGTTCACCAACCCGGTGCTCGCCGGCCTGCACCCGGACCCGAGCGTCTGCCGGGTCGGCGACGACTACTACCTGGCCTGCTCCAGCTTCGAATACTTCCCCGGGGTGCCCATCTTCCACAGCCGCGACCTCGTGCACTGGGAACAGATCGGCAACGTGCTGGACCGGCCGGGCCAACTGGTCCTGCCCGCGACGATGCCGTCGTCCGCGGGCGTCTACGCGCCGACGCTGCGCCACCACGACGGGCGGTTCTGGCTGATCGTCACCAACTGCGCCGACGGCGGTGGCAACCTGATCTGCACCGCCACCGACCCCGCCGGCGCATGGTCGGATCCCGTCCGGCTGCCCGGTGTCGCCGGCATCGACCCGGACCTCGCCTGGGACGACGACGGCAACTGCTGGTGCACCTACGCCGGCATCGAGCAGGTGCGCATCGACCCGCACACCGGGCGGACGCTCGGCCCGCCCCGCCGCCTGTGGTCCGGCCCGCCCGGGGCGCAGGCGCCGGAGGCCCCGCACCTGTACCGGATTGGCGGCTACTGGTATCTCCTGATCGCCGAGGGCGGCACCGAACGCGGGCACGCCGTCTCGATCGCCCGCGCCTTCGCGCCCGACGGGCCCTACGAGCCCTGCCCGGCCAACCCCGTCCTCACCCACCGGGGCACCAACCGGCCGATCCAGAACACCGGCCACGCCGACCTCGTCCAGGCGGCCGACGGGACATGGTGGATGGTGCTGCTCGGCGTACGCCCCGGCGGCGGCACCCCCGGCTGGCACGTGCTCGGGCGGGAGACGTTCCTGGCCCCGGTGACCTGGGTCGACGGCTGGCCGGTGGTGGGCGGCGTCGAGCCGGTCATGCAAGCGCCGCCGTGGCCCGCGCGGCCGGTGCCGGCGTCGCCCGTGCGGGACGACTTCGACGCCGGCGGGCTGCACCCGCGCTGGGTGTCGGTGCGGTCCCGGCCCGCGGGGAGCTGGTCGCTGACCGAGCGCCCGGGCTGGCTCACGCTGCGGGCGCGCGGCGCGTCGCTGGACGAGCCCGACGTCACGTTCGTCGGCCGCCGCCAGCAGCACCTGTCGTGCCGGGTGAGGACGCTGGTCGACGCGACCGGTGGGCGCGGCGGGCTCGCCGTACGCCTCGACGAGCGGCACCACTACGAGATCGAGGCGGGCGACGGCGAGGTGCGGGTGCTCGCACGGATCGGATCGGTGCTGTCCACGGTGGCCACCCGGCCCGTCGAGGCCGGCCCGGTGCGCCTGCGCGTCGACGTGATCGCCCCGTCGCCCGGCGACTGGCACCCGGCCAAGGAGCCCGACGTGCTCCGGTTCGGCGTCGAGGCGGCGGACGGCACGTACGACGTGCTGGGCACGCTCGACGGCCGTTACCTGTCCACCGAGGTCGCCGGCGGCTTCACCGGCCGGGTCGTCGGCATGTACGCCGGGTCCGGCAGCGTCCGTTTCGACTGGTTCGACTACGAGCCCTGCGGCGCCCAGCGCCCGGACGAGGCGGTGCCGTCCGGGCCCGAGTCTGCGGGCTGACAGCCGGCGGGCCCGGAGCCGGGTGGCTCCGGGCCCTGATCGTGCCGTGCTCAGGGGCTGGTGCAGGAGACGTTGCTGGGCGCGGGGCCGTCGCCGGTGGCGGTGAACCCGAAGGTCGTCGAGCCGTTCGGGGCCACCGTGCCGTTGTAGGCGGCGTTCTTGACGGTGACGTTGCCGGTGGTGCCCGTGTTGGTGCCGTTCCAGACGCTGCTGATGGCCTGGCCGCTGCCCAGCGTCAGGCGTACGGTCCAGCCGTTCAGCGTGGCGGTGGTGTTGTTGGCCACGGTGACCTCGCCCTGGAAACCGCCGGGCCAGCTGTTGACCGCGCGGTACGTGGCGGTGCAGGTGCCGGGCTCACCGGTCGGCGGCGGGGTCGTCGGCGGCGGCGTGGTCGGGGGCGTGGTGGTCGGCGGCGTGGTGGTCGGGGGCGTGGTCGTCGGCGGTGCGGTGGTCGGCGGCGTGGTCGACGCGAACTGGCTGAA
This sequence comes from Micromonospora sp. NPDC002575, assembly GCF_042889525.1. Taxonomy (NCBI): domain Bacteria; kingdom Bacillati; phylum Actinomycetota; class Actinomycetes; order Micromonosporales; family Micromonosporaceae; genus Micromonospora; species Micromonospora sp. NPDC002575. The sequence goes on from NZ_JBIARA010000006.1 coordinate 179,720, forward strand.
GAACCTCCAGATCTCGCCCGAGGTCCAGGTCCGGGAGTCGTTGGGGCTGGAGGAACCGTCCACCGGGCTGGGGGTGTGGTCACCGTCGAAGGCGGCCCACTGCACCGGGTAGCCGGAGCGGCAGCCGGAGTAGACGGTGGTGATGTGGGTGAGGCTGCCCCGGCTCGGCTCGCGGGGGCTCTGCGCGGTGCAGCCGTTGTTCCTGACGAACGTGTCGCGCAGCGACCGGCCCATCGAGATGTTCAGCACGCTGTCGTAGATGCCGTGGATGCCGAAGTACGGCACCGGTTGGGTGCCCGGGTTGCAGCCGCTGAGATTGGCCCCGGACAGGACGGCGACCGCCCGGATGACGGTGGGCCGGGCGCAGGCCACCGCGTAGCTCATGGCCCCGCCGTAGCTCCAGCCGAGCGCGAACCGCTGCGTCGTGTCGACGCAGAGGTCGTTCTCGACCACGCGGGAGATGTCGTCGAACAGGGTCAGGTCCCGGCCGTTGGTGTTGGCCCAGCCGTTGTCGATGCCCTGCGGCGCGACGAAGATCGTGCTGTTGTTCGACAGCGGCAGCAGCCCGTAGTAGCCGGCCGAGGCCACGTTGTTGGCCGAGCCGTTCAGCCAGTGGAAGCCGAAGATCAGCCGGTAGGGGCGGTTCCTGTCGTACCCGTCGGGGATCCGCAGGATGTAGCTGCGGTTCTGCCCGCTGCTGGAGATTGTGCGCGTGCCGCTGGTCAGCGTGGGGGCCTTCCCGCAGCCGGCGGTCGCCGCCAGCGTGCCGTTCGTCGCGGCCTCCGCCGCCTGGCCGAGGCTGCCGGTCAGCACGCCGCCGGCGGTGGCCACGACGAGCGCCGCTGCGGCTGCGACGGAGGGGAGCACGTATCTGTGTTTCCACTGCCTCACCATTGCCTGGCTCCTTTCATCGGTCGTCCTGTGGTGGGGTCGTGTCGCCGGCCGGAGGGCCGTGCGGCCGGAGGGGCGTCGGACCGTGACGCCCGGCGCCCCGTTTCGGGGCGCGGACCGTGCCGCGTACCGGAAGTGTGTTAGCGCTCACGTATCGATGGTCGTATGTTTTCAGAAAGTTGCGGATTCATCAAGCGATAGTTTCGGTTGGATCAGCATGGTGCGCAGCGAGCGAGAGCCGGTCACGCTCCCGCAGCCGGGCGGACACCCGGATCGGCCCCGAGGAGCAACTCGCGCGGGCGGTACGGATGTTCGGGCAACCCGACGGCGCCGGGGTCCTGCGGCAGGCCCTCGCCGGTGCCTCTCCGGCCCGGTACGACACCGTCGCCCGGGTCGCCGACGCGTGCCGGGCGCTCGGCGCTCCGCTGGAACTTCTCACCGTCGACGCGAGCGATCCGTGCGTCGAACCCGAGCCGTCGGCCGACCCGCCGACCCGCCGGACGGTCCGCACCCTGACTCGCCGGTCTCCCGCACCGCAAGGACGGGCGGCCGTTCGAAATTTTCGAGTTGAACGCTCGAAAGTACCGGTTGAAACGCCTGGGGTTGTCTGTCAGCCTGGAGATCCATCGATCGGTGTGAACGTCACCACTGCCTTGCCGACCCTGACGGCGGCCAGGCGGCCCGGGCCGACCCGCCTGCGGGGCGGACCCTGACGCAGGCCCGGTCCGGCGGAACCCACCACACCCACCCACCACCAGGAGGTACCGACAGTGCGAGGACACGCACACCCCCCGCCCCCGGGGAACACCAACGCGGGCCGGCCGTCCCCCGGCCTCGGTGGACGGCTGGCCAAGCTGGCCGCGGCCGGGATCGCAGCCGCCGTCGGGCTGTTCACCATCGCGGTGGCGACCGGGTCGGCGTCGGCAGCCGACAACCCGTACCAGCGGGGCCCGGACCCCACCCGGGCCAGCGTCGCGTCCGAGAACGGCCCCTTCGCCAACACGTCGGTCGCCGTCCCGACCGGCTACGGCTTCAACGGCGGCCGGATCTACTACCCGACCGACACCAGCCAGGGCACCTTCGGCGCCATCGCGATCTCGCCCGGTTACACCGCGCTGTTCTCCGTCGAGCTGGCCTGGATGGGGCCGTGGCTGGCCTCCCACGGCTTCGTCGTGATCGGCATCGAGACCAACAGCCGCAACGACTTCGACACGGCCCGGGGCACCCAGCTGCTCGCCGCGCTGGACTACCTGACCCAGCAGAGCCCGGTACGCGACCGGGTCGACGCCAGCCGGCTGGCCGTCGCCGGGCACTCCATGGGCGGCGGTGGGGCGCTGAGCGCGGCCATGCGGCGCTCGTCGCTGAAGGCGGCGGTCGGCATCGCGCCGTACTCGCCGTCGTCGAACCTGGCCACCGACCGGGTGCCCACGATGGTCTTCTCCGGGCAGGCGGACACGGTGGTCACCCCGTCCTACGCCACCGGCCTCTACAACAGCCTCCCGACCACGACGGAGAGCGCCTACCTGGAGGTCGCGGGCGCCGACCACGGGTTCATGGTCGGCCGGTCGAACCCGGTGCTGATCCGGACCATGCTGCCGTTCCTCAAGATCTTCATCGACAACGACGCCCGGTACAGCCAGTTCCTCTGCCCGCTGCTGGACACCAGCGGCGTGGTCACCTACCGCAGCACGTGCCCGCTGCTGCCCACCCCGCCGACCAGCCCGACGGCGACCCCCACCACCACCCCGACCACCCCTCCGCCCACCAGCCCGCCCGGCGCCGCCAGCCAGATCGTCGGCGCCCAGTCGGGCCGGTGCGTCGACGTGCCCAACGCCTCCCGCGCCAACGGCACCCGGGTCCAGCTCTACGACTGCAACCGGCAGTCCAACCAGTCGTGGACGTACACCTCGACCAAGCAACTACGGGTGTACGGCGACATGTGCCTCGACGCGGCGGGCACGGGCAACGGCGCGGCGGTCCAGATCTACGGCTGCCACAGCCAGACCAACCAGCAGTGGAACGTCAACTCCAACGGCACCATCAGCAGCGTGCAGTCCGGTCGCTGCCTGGACGTCTGGAGTACGGCCAACGGGGCGCAGATCCAGCTCTACGACTGCCACGGGCAGACCAACCAGCGATTCACCCTCACGCCCCTTGCGTGACGATCGCGGCCGGCGCGCTCGGACCGGTCTGGGAGGTCGTCACCACCGGGCCCGGCCGCGCCGCGTGACGCGGTAGCGATCGACGACCGGCCCCGCTCGTGTGCCGAGCGGGGCCGGTCCAGCCGCACCGGCCGACGAGGCAGATCAGGCTGCTGGCCTCTCGTCCCCGGGGATCACCAGGATCATCCGGCGACGCCGGGCGACGAGGAACAACACACCTCCGGCCGCGAGCGCGGCGACGCCGATCGCGCCGATCAGCCCGGCCTGCGGTCCGGTGACCGGCAACCCGCCGTCACCGCCGCCGACGCCGCCATCGTCGCCGCCGCGCTTCGCGGCCAGCACCACGGCGAACCCGTCCCGATTGTCGCTGTGGTCCACGTCGGGCACCCGTACGGCGACAGCGTTCGCGGGCAGCTTGGTCCGCGCAGGCGTGGAGCGGTCGTCCGTCGGCCGCTCGGCGAGGCCCTCCACCTGCACGGTTCCGCCCCGCAACGTCACCGGCGCGGTGGCGGATGCCGCAGTCGTCACCAGGTTGAACAGCTCGACCGCCGAGTAGATCGTGTCGTTCGGATCGGTGTCCTCGGCGGCCGGAACGAGTGTGAGGCTGTCGTAGGTGCAGACGGCCGAGCGCCCGGCGTCGGCGAGCACACACTGGGCCGGCTGGCCGGTGAAGGTCACACCCGCGGGCAGGCGCAGCGTGATCCGCACTCCGCTGACCGCCTTGCGGCCCTGGTTGGCGACGGTGTGCCACACCGCACCCGTCTCACCCGGCTTCAGCGTCCCGGTGGGCTCGGGCGTGCCGTCGGCGCCGATCCGCACCGACTGCTTCACGTCCCGGGCGACCACCGAGAGGTCGGCACTGGGCTGGTCGACCAGCTCCAGCGGAAACCACCTGGTGTTGTCGGCCGGATTCGCGTCCTTGTCCGGCCCGATGGTGACCGAAGCCTCGAACCTGCCCTCGTGGGGCCCCGCAGCCCCGTAGACGGTCGCGTCGATGGGAACGTCGACGGTCTCGCCCGGCCCCGGAACCAGCTCCGGCAACAGTCGGCAGTAGAACCCGCCGAAATCACCGTCGCACTCGCCCACACCACCCCCTGAGTGCCAGATCAGGGCGACCGGCAGGGGGCCGGGGGCCTCCTGCGGCTGGCGGACCCTGACGACGACATCGCCCGGGGTCTCGTCCCCCAGGTTGCTGATCTTCAGGTAGACGACTTTCCTCTCCACTCCCAGCGGGATCCTCGTCCCGGACGCGTCGACCGCGAGGTCCGGGCCCCTCTTCGCCGCCTCGGCGGGACCGGCGGGGACAGCCACCCCGGCGAGGAGGAGCAGCGCGGCAGCGACAGTTCGCGACAGCCGCCGACGACCAAAGCTCATGGCAAAACCCTTCAGGCCACGCGGACGGGGTGGTGGAGAACACTATCGGCAATCGCTTCCACAGGGTGGCCGGCAGCGCCCCGTTCTGATGGCGCGGTGCCGACCGACCACACGGGACGGCAAGGCAGAGGGGCCTGACTGCCGGTCCGGGCAGTCAGGCCCCTCTTGATCTTGTACGCCCGAAGGGACTCGAACCGCTGACCTTCTGCTCCACAGGGCGAGTGACCGGGCGAGCGGACGGGCGTCAGTCGAGAAGCGTGACCTTGCCGGTGTCGAGGTCGTACCGAGCCCCGACCACCTTGAGGGTGCCGGCGTCCACCCGCTCGGCGATCAGGTGGCTGCGCTGCACCAGCCCCGCGACCTGGGCCCGGACGTTGGCCTGGACGCCGTTCTCCACCACGTCGCCCGGCTGGTCGAGCAGCGGCTCCACCACCGGGCGGAGGCTCTCCACGATCGTGCCGATGTGGCCGGGAGCGGTACCGCCGCTCCGGATGGCGTTGATCGTGGCGCTGACCGCCCCGCACCGCTCGTGCCCGAGCACGACGATCAGCGGGCTGTGGAACTCCTCCACGGCGAACTCGACGCTGCCCAGCAGCAGGTCGTCGACGATGTTGCCAGCGACCCGGTTGTCGAACAGGTCGCCCAGACCCTGGTCGAACAGCACCTCCGGGGCCACCCGGGAGTCGGCGCAGCCCACGATGATGGCGAACGGGTGCTGGCCGGCGGCCAGCCGGTGCAGGACCGCCAGGCTCTGGTGGGGGTGACGGCTGTTTCCGGTGACGAGACGGTGGTTGCCGTTGCGCAGCCGACGCAACGCCTCTGTCGGGGTGACGGCGGGCGGCTCGGTGGTGTCGGCCAGGGCGGGACGGGCAGCCGCCAGCGTGCCGAGGGCGAGGGCGGCGGCACCACCGGTGGCGAGCAGCGATCGACGGGAAACGGGATTACGCGACATGGCGATCTCCAGAGAGGTCCTGATGATCATCTGGGAAGTTCATGATGATCACCTGAGAGGTGGGCACTCGCCTGCTTTCTACCACTCGGAGATCAAGTCGCGGTGCCCCGTCATCAACTGTTCAATCAATCAATCGGCTGACTGTCCGGTCAGCCGATGGATTGGCTGTCCAGTCAGCCGATGCCGGCGGATGGGCCCCGGGCCAGGCCCCGCGACGCGGGAGCTGCGCTGGCAGTTGCCGCACGACACCCGACCGCCGGACGGGACTCCACATCGGCCTTGTGCGCCGGTGCCAGGCGTCGAAACCACTGCTCCAAGCCCGCCCCGGTCTTCGCGCTCCGGCCGTGGCCGTCGGCCGAGGGGTCACCGTTCGTCGATGTCGTACCCGGCGGCGACGTCGGCACACTCGACGAGATCGACCTGGGCGGCATGCCGGCGCAGGTGCGCCCGGGCGCCCTGGTCGCCCCGTACGGTCGAGACGATCTCGGCCCAGTGGTCACGACCCAGCACCACCGGATGGCCCGGCTCACCGTCGTAGCAGGCGCGGATCAGGCCACCGGCATGTGCCCGGGCCAGTAGTCGCGTCACCGCCGTCGCGGAAACCCCGGGCATGTCGACCAGGTGCACGCACACGGCCGACACCTCAGGCGAGCGGGCGGCCGTGGTGAGCCCGAGCCGTAACGACGAGGCCATCCCTTCGGCCCAGCCGGGGTTGTCCACCACCTCGACGCCCGCCAGATCGACGGTCGCCCGGGTCCGGCGCGATCCGGCCCCGAGGATTGCGATGATCGGGTCGCAGCCGCCGTCGCGAAGCACGCGAATCGCCTGCCCGAGAAAGACCGGCGCCTTCGGGCCGCCGTAGCGGCGCCCTTCGCCGGCGGCGAGGATCAGTCCCGCGACCCGACCACCCGGCACGCCGGGGCGGCTCACCTGCGGCTGCCGATCGGCCGTCGGCCGGGTCAGGCCACGTCCGGCTTCGCGAACCGGTCTCCCGCCGCGACGCCGTCGAACGTGCGTTGCGCACCGATGACCGAGAGCAGCTCCAGCTTCTGGTAGCTCTCGCTGCCGGGGGTGGCCGTGTAGACCAGCAGCCGGTGGGACTGCGCCGGGTCGTGGAGCACCTGACAGTCGAGTTCCACCACGCCGACCTCCGGGTGCACGAAGCGTTTGACGTCGGTGAAGCCCGCTCCGATCTCGTGCCGGTGCCACAGGTCGGCGAACTCGGGGCTCCGCTCCAGCAGCAGCTCCGCCATGCGTGCCGCCTTCGATCCGGGCCCTCGGAGGGTGACCACGTTGCGCGCCCCCGAGGCGAAGACCCGGGACATGCGCTCGTGGTCGTCGGGGTGGTACTGGGCTCGGGTGGCCGGGTCGGTGAACCACCGGAAGGGCATGCTCCGGTCGAGGCCGGAGTATCGGGAGTTGTCGCCGACGAGCGCGACGCTCAACGGGGTCTGCCGCAGCGTCTCGCTGAGTTCCGTGACGATCTCGGCGGCGCTGTCGGTGAGCCGGTCGAAGATGCGCAGCAGCCCGGGACTGATGTGCTCGCTGGTCGTGCCCCGCGGCGGGGGCTGGTGCCCGGCGAGGCGGAACAGGTGGTCGCGCTCGTCGAGCGAGAGGTGCAGGCCCTGCGCGATGGCGGCGATCAGGCGCTCGGACGGGAAGGGCCCGCGCTCCTGCTCCAGCCGGCTGTAGTAGTCGGTGGAGATGTGGCACAGCGCGGCCACCTCCTCCCGCCGGAGCCCGGCGGTCCGGCGTCGCTGGCCGCGCGGAATGCCGACGTCCTCCGGCTGCAGCGACTCCCGCCGGCGGCGGAGGAACTCGGCAAGCCCAGCTCGGTCGATCATGTCTGGTTCCTCCAGCGTCGCGATGTCGTTCCTTTCTACCGCCGGCGCCCCACGGCATCCACGGACCAGCGGTCCCCCTTTGGGGCGGGGCACCGGGAGCCCACCGCGTCGGTGTCGCCCCTCGGCCCTCCTGAGGGCGGACGGGCGAGCCACTGATCGACAGGCCCTGGTTGGCTCCTCCGCCGTGCCGGAGTCTCGGTGCCAGGCGTCGTCCGTCACCGGCCCGGCTCACGGTCGGACGCCTGCGCGACGCGCTGCCCGCCGAGCAGGTCCGAAACGGCCTGTCGGGGCACCGGGTCGAGCGCCGGAAAACACCCCTATACGACAGGGAGCACGTCAATGCCCCGTACACCAATCGACATCACCGTCCCCGACCAGTCCGGCAAGCTCGCCGTCGTGACCGGCGCGAGCGACGGGATGGGCCTGGGGATCGCCGCGCGACTGGCCGCAGCCGGCGCCGAGGTGATCCTGCCGGTCCGGAACCCCCGCAAGGGCCAGGCCGCCATCTCGACGATCCGCCAGCGCCACCCCGAGGCGAAGGTCTCCCTGCGGAGCCTGGACCTGTCGTCGCTGGAATCGGTCGCGACCCTGGGCGACACCCTCCGAGCGGAAGGCCGTCCGATCCACCTTCTGATCAACAACGCCGGGGTGATGAGCCCGCCGAACCGGCAGGTCACGGCCGACGGGTTCGAGCTGCAGTTCGGCACCAACCACCTGGGCCACTTCGCGCTTGTCGGTCACCTCCTCCCGCTCCTGCGAGCCGGCCACGCCCGGGTGACCTCACAGGTCAGCGTCGCCGCACGCAGCGGCACGATCAACTGGGACGACCCGAACTGGGACCGCTCCTACCACGCCATGCGCGCCTACCGGCAATCCAAGATCGCATTCGGGTTGTTCGGCCTGGAACTTGACCGGCGCAGCCGGGCCCACGGGTGGGGCATCACCAGCAACCTGGCCCACCCCGGCATCGCTCCCACCAGCCTGCTCGCCGCCCGGCCCGAACTCGGCCGCAGCCAGGACACTCCCCAGATCCGGATGATCCGCGCGCTCTCGGCCCGCGGCATCCTGATCGGTACCGCGGAGACGGCCAAGCTCCCGGCGCTGATGGCCGCCACCGACCCCGGTGCCAAAGCCGGCGTCCTCTACGGGCCCAGCGGCCTGGGCAACCTCAGCGGCGCGCCGGCCGAACACAAGACGTACGCGCCGCTACGCAGCCCGGAGGACGCCGTGCGGGTCTGGGCACTCTCCGAGCGGCTCGTCGGGACCGCATTCGTCACGACCTGACCATGGCCACGCCCCAGGAGATTCGTTCAGTATCGTTCCTCATCGAGTTTCTGCGCGATCCCATGAAGGTGGGCGCGATCCGGCCGAGTGGCCCCGCGCTGGCGCAACTCGCCACGGCGGCGGTGCCCAGCACCGGCTCTCCGGTCGTCCTGGAGCTCGGGCCGGGAACCGGCGCGTTCACCGCGCCCATCCAGCAGCGCCTGGCGGGCTCCGGCCGGCACGTCGCAGTCGAACTCAACCCCCGGTTCGCCGAGCGCCTGGCCACGCGTTACCCGGCGGTCGATGTCGCGGTCGGGGACGCCGCATCGCTGCGGAAGGTGCTCGCGCGGCGAGGTCTGAGCCAGGTCGACGTCGTGGTCAGTGGCCTCCCGTGGGCGGCCTTCGGCGAGAGACTGCAGCTCGACGTCCTCTCCGAGGTGGCCGCTGTCATGCAGCCGACCGGCGTCTTCACCACGTTCGCCTACGTCCACGCCCGGTGGGCCCCGCCGGCTCGGCGGCTGCTGCGATCCCTTCGTTCGCGGTTCGAGGAGGTGGTCGTCAGCCGGACCGTCTGGGCCAACCTGCCACCTGCCCTGGTCTACTTCTGTCGACGTCCCATGGTCGCTGCCGTCGACGGCCTCGGACAGGCGACGTAACGGCCCGGATCACGGTCACCACCGAACCGTACGACGCCATCGCGGAGGCACGACATGCACTGTCATGTCGATCTCTGCGAGTCGGCCCGGGCCGCCTGCCGGTGTGTCGGCACGCGTTTCGATTCGTACGCGACAAACTGCGGTGGCATCGATGATCTTTCGCAAGAATGGCCGACATGGGAGAGGTCAAGGTCGTTGTCGCCCATAGCGAGCGGGCGACCCTGCGCGTCGGCGACGTGTTCCTGAAGATCGACGCCGATCAGAGGCGTACCGATGTCGAGGTCGAAGCGATGGCTCTGGCGCCGATCCCGACCCCGACCGTTCTGTGGCGCAAGCCACCCGTGCTCGCGCTCGCCGCCCTGCCGGGCGTGGCACTCGGCTGTCTCGGCGAGCCCTCGCCCGCGTCGTCGCTGGCGTGGGTCGCGGCGGGCGCCGCCGCGCGGACGCTGCATGACGCGCCCCTGCCGCCGTGGCCAGGTCGCCGCCTCGACGAGATCGCATCCCGCCTCGACGGCGAATGCGAATGGCTCGTCACCAACGGTGTCCTTCCCGCCGACCTGGTCACCCGCAACCGGCAGGTCGCCGAGGCCGCGCTGCGGCCGTGGAAACCGGTGTTCACGCACGGCGACCTGCAGATCACCCACGTGTTCGTCGACGACGACAGGATCACCGGCGTGCTCGACTGGTCCGAGGCGGCCCCGGGCGATGCCCTGTACGACCTCGCGGTCCTGACGCTCGGGCACGAGGAGCACCTTGACGACGTGGTCGCCGGCTACGGTGCCGACGTCGATCTCGACGTGATCCGCGGATGGTGGTCGTGGCGCAGCTTGGTCGCCGTCCGCTGGCTGGTCGAGCACGGCTTCGACCCGTCCATGCCAGGCTGTGAGTTCGATGTGCTGAGGTCGCGGATGTGAGGCGGCACGAGCCCGCTTGCCGTGAGCGGGGGACGTGGACCCCATCGTCACGGCATCGACGAAGGGTGATCGCGGCGGGCGCGGCTGTCGTCTCAGCCTGGGATTGACAGGTCCTGGCAGCCGCCAACCTCGCCGGGCCAGGGTGGACGAGCAAGCCCCGTTCGACGTCCATCCGGGGAGAATCGATGAATCCAAGCCACGATACTGGCCACGACCGGCCGGGTGTGTCCCGGCGCAGTGTTCTGGGTGGCGGTGCCGCAGCCGCGCTGGCGATACCGCTCCTGCCGAGGAGGGCGGAGGCCGCGGCGGAGAGCGCCGAGCAGGTGACCGTCAAGGTCAAGGTCAATGGCAAGCCGGTCTCGGTGCGGGTGGACCCGCGAGTCACGCTGCTCGACACGCTGCGGGACGAGTTGAAGCTCACCGGCACCAAGAAGGGCTGTGACCGTGGCCAGTGCGGAGCATGCACCGTGCACGTCGACGGCCGGCGGGTGCTGTCCTGCCTGACGCTTGCGGCCACGGTCGACGAGCGTGAGGTCACCACGATCGAGGGCCTTGCCCGAGGCGATCGGCTGCACCCGATGCAGCAGGCGTTCATCGAGCGCGACGGTCTCCAGTGCGGCTTCTGCACGCCGGGGCAGATCATGTCGGCGGTCGGCATGGTCCAGGAGGGCCACGCGCGCACCGACGACGAGATCCGCGAGCGAATGTCGGGCAACATCTGTCGCTGCAGTTGCTACCCGTTCATCGTGGAAGCGATCCGCGACGCGCAGAAGGTGATGCGCTGATGCGGGCCTACACGTTCAGCCAGCCGCGCGTCGTCCGCGAGGCCATCGCGCACGCCGGCACGGACACGGCCTTCCTCGCCGGCGGCACGACCCTCGTGGACCTGATGAAGCTCGACGTGATGACGCCGGCTCGGGTCGTGGACATCAACCGGCTTCCGCTGCGCGGCATCACGCTCGACCGCGACGGGCTGCACGTCGGTGCGCTCGAACGAATGAGCGACGTCGCCGCCGACCACAATGTGCGGCGGGACTATCCGCTGATCGCCCAGGCGTTGGAGCTGAGCGCGTCCGCTCAGCTCCGCAACATGGCGAGCATCGGCGGGAACCTGTTGCAGCGCACCCGGTGCGGCTACTTCCGGGACGTGACCACTGCCTGCAACAAGCGGGAGCCCGGAAGCGGTTGCTCGGCGTTGACCGGCATCAACCGTACGCATGCGATCCTCGGCACCAGCGACGCCTGCGTGGCGACCCATCCCAGCGATCTGGCCGTCGCCCTGGTGGCGCTCGGCACCGACGTGCATCTGGTCGGTGGCCAGGGCACCCGTACGGTGCCACTCGACACGTTCTACGCCCTGCCCGGCAGCACACCCCAGGTCGAGAACGTGCTGCGTCCGGGCGAGCTCATCACCGGCATCACGGTCCCCCGCTCGATGTGGGCAGCGAATTCCATCTACGTCAAGATCCGCGACCGGCAGTCGTACGAGTTCGCCCTCGCCTCGGCGGCTGTCGCCGTCGAGTGGCGGGGCCGGACGATCAGGCAGGCCCGAATCGCCGCCGGTGGGGTCGGCACCAGACCCTGGCGGCTGCCGGCGGTCGAACGGGCCCTGGCCGGTCGGCCAGCCACCGCCGACACCTTCGAGGAGGCGGTCCGCACCGCCGCAGACGGCGCCCTGCCGCTGTCGCACAACGCGTTCAAGCCCGCGCTGCTGCGACAGACACTCATCCGGGCCCTCACCGTGCTGGCGGAGAGCCGATGAGCGGCAAGCCCGCGACTGTGACCTCGCCGGCCCGCAGCGGCGGCGTCCATGCTTGAACTCGCCACCGAACTCCTCGAACGGGTCCGCCGCCGGACGCCCTTCGTGACCGCCACCGTCACCCGGGTGGACGGGAGCGCCCCGCGCCAGCCCGGCGCGTCGCTTGTCGTCGACGCGGACGGTGCGGTGCTGGGCAACGTCTCCGGAGGCTGCGTCGACTCCGCCGTCTATCAGGCGTGCCAGGAGATGCTGCTGGGAGAGCGCGGCCCGGAGGTCCTGCGGTTCGGATACACCGATGACGACGCCATCGGCGTCGGCCTCACCTGTGGCGGGACGATCGAGCTGCTTCTGCGCCACCACGACCCGGGCGTCGAACCCGACCTGGCAGTGGCGTTGACCGACGCCGCGCAGGACGCGCCGGTCGCCGTCGCCACCGTCGTGTGCGGCCCGGACGCCCACGTCGGACGGATGATCGTGGTGCGTCCCGGGCGACGCCGCGAGGGAACTCTCGGAGACGGACGGCTCGACGAGGTGGCTGCGGCACGCGCGACCGGCCTCCTGCACGCCGGGACGAGTGGCACGGTGGACATCGGCGTGGCCGACGGCTACTGCCAGGAGCCGATGACCCTGCTGGTCGAGTGCAACACCCCGGCGCCGCGGATGCTCATCTTCGGGGCGATCGACCATGCCGCGGCACTGGCCCGGATGGGCGCCTTCCTCGGCTACCGGGTGACGGTCTGCGACGCGCGGGCCACGTTCGCCACGCCGGACAGATTCCCGTACGCCGACGAGGTCGTCGTCGACTGGCCGCATCGCTATCTGGAGGCGCAGCGCCTCGACGGCAACACCGTGATCTGTGTGCTCACCCACGATCCCAAGGTGGACGTACCGCTGCTCACCGCCGCCCTGCGACTGCCGGTCGGCTACGTGGGGGCGATGGGGTCTCGGCGCACCCACGAGCAGCGCCTGACGCGGCTGCGCGAGGCCGGCCTGACCGATCGGGAACTCGGCCGGCTGCACTCGCCGATCGGGCTCGACATCGGCGCCCGCACCCCAGCGGAGACGGCGCTGTCGATCGCGGCGGAGGTCGTCGCGCACCGGCTCGGCGGCACCGGGGCGCCGCTGCGCACGGGGGTGCCCATCCACCGCCGCGCCGCTCCGTCGTCGGCTGCCCTCCCATCGGTCTGGACGGCGAAGCACCTCGACCACAGCGCCGGCATCACCCGGTCGCGGCCCTCTTCCCGCAGCTAGGAGTCACGATGACCGTCTCACCACTCGGCCGCGACATCGACCGCGTCGACGGCCGGGCGAAAGTCACCGGCACCGCCCGCTACTCGGCCGACTACCCGCCCTCGGACCCGACCTCGAAGGTGGCGTACGCCCACCTCGTCACCAGCACCGTCGCGCGGGGTTCGATCTCCGCGATGGACACCATGGCGGCCCAGAACGCGCCCGGCGTCATCCGGGTGTACAGCCCGTTCAACAAGCTCGGGCTGCGGCTGGTGCCCGACGCCGGGGAGAACTACGCGCCCCTGGAGGACACCCAGGTCAGGTTCCGGGGGCAGATCATCGCCATGGTCGTCGCCGAGAGCTCCAGGCAGGCGCGGGAGGCCGCAAAGCTGATCACCACGACCTACGACGAGCTGCCGCCGCGTACGTCGTTCGCCGGCGAGCCTCGCGTACCGGCCGCCGGGCCGCCCGGCCATCCGCCGCCGAGCGCCACCGTCCTCGCCCCGGGTGTCGCCTCGATCGAGGCGGCGCTGGCCGCGAGCGACGTCGTGGTGGAGGCGACCTTCCATCAGCCGATACAGCACGCCGTCGCGATGGAGCCCCATGCCGTCCTCGCCGAGTGGAACAGCGACCACACCCAGCTGACGCTGTACAGCGGCGCTCAGCTGCCCCACATCACCGCCTTGGGGGCAGCCATCCGGCTCGGCGTCCCGCCGACGGCGGTGCGGGCGATCACCCCGTACGTCGGCGGTGGTTTCGGCAGCCGGGTGATTCCGTGGTACGACGCCGCCCTGGCCGCCGCCGCGGCCCGTCAGCTGCACCGTCCGGTCCGGTTGGTGCTGGCGCGGGAACAGGTCTTCACCGTCGTCGGCCACCGCAGCATGGTCGACCAGACCATCAGGCTGGGCGCCTCCCGGGCCGGCGTCCTCCACGCGGTCAGCCACGTCAGCGACGCCTCGATGCCGTTCGTCGGCTACTGGCCCATGCGGCCGGCCGTGGACACCTCAGCCGTGCTGTACAAGACCCCGAACCTGCACTTCGACGAGCGGCACGTCATGCTCGACCTGCCCCCCGCCTGCGCCATGCGGGGGCCCAACGAGGCTCCGGGAGCCTTCGCGCTGGAGACCGCGATGGACGAACTCGCCGTCGCCACCGGCATCGACCCGGTCGAGCTACGGCTGCGCAACTACGCCACCGTCGCGCCCGGCACGGACCTGCGGTGGTCGAGCAAGCATCTCGACGACTGCTACCGCATCGGCGCCCGTCGCTTCGGCTGGTCGGCCCGACGCGCCGAGCCACGTAGCCGGGTCGACGGGCAGTGGCTGGTCGGGATGGGGATGGCCACGGCCATCTACCCGGGACGCCGGATATCGGACCCCGTCCAGGTCCGGGTCCGGCTGCTCGACGACGACACCGCCCTGGTCTCCTCCGCCACCGCCGACCTGGGCACCGGCGCGACGACCCTGCTGGCGATCACCGGAGCCCACGAGCTGGGCGTCCCGCTGCGTCGGGTCAGATCCGAACTCGGTGACACCGCCCTGCCCCAGGGCGCGCCGGCCGTGGGTTCCATGGCCACCGCCAGTACCGTGCCGGCGGTCGAAGCCGCCGTCCACGCTGTGGTCGCCGAACTGACTCGGCTCGCTGTCACGGATCCGCGGTCACCCTGGCACGGCGCGGACAGCGAGGAACTGACGTACGAGAAGGGCCAACTGCGGGGGAAGGGCCGCTCGATGTCCTTCGGCCGCCTGCTCACCACGATCGGCCGTCGAAACGTCGAGGCCACCGCGACGGCCCAGCCCGGCCCGGAAGCGAACCAGTACAAGTTCCACAGCTTCGGCGCGCACTTCTGCGAGGTCAGGGTCAACCGTTACACGGGGGAGCCCCGCGTCACCCGCTTCACCACTGTCGTGGACATCGGCCGGGTGGTGAACGCCCAGGCCGCCCGGAGTCAGATCGCCGGAGGCGTCATCTTCGGGATCGGTCACGCGCTGCTTGAGGACGACCCGCTCGAACTCGACACCGGGCGACTGGCCGCCGGCAACATGGCCGACTACATGGTCCCGGTCAACGCCGACATTCCCGCCCTCGACGTCCACTGCCTCGACCGGCCCGACCCCGTCATCAACAGCCTCGGCGCTCGCGGTGTCGGCGAACTCGGCACCGTCGGCTCGGCAGCCGCCGTCGGCAACGCCATCTACAACGCCACCGGCAAGCGGATCCGCAGTCTCCCCATCACCCTTGACAAGCTGCTCTGAACGAGGAGTCATGAAGAAACCACCCACAACGGCCAGGGCTGCGATCACCCTGCTGCTCTCCGGCGCACTCGGCCTCTCGCTGGCGACGCCCGTCCAGGCCCACCCCGGCCACCACCATCCGCCCGTCACGCCCGCTCCCACCACCGACCCCGTCTACGGTGCAGGCTGGAAGCCGCTGCTGGACATCGCCGGCGGGCCTCGCCAGGAGCACAGCGTGGCCGCGATCGGCGGTGACGTCTACGTCATCGGAGGCATCGTCCCGGCCACCAGCGGCGGTGTGGTCACCACCGACCGGGTGGAGGTCTACGACACCCGTCGCGGCACCTGGCGCAACGCCGCCCCACTGCCGGTCGCCATGAACCACCCGAACGTCGCAGTCGCCGGTGGCCGAATCTACGTGCTCGGCGGCCTCTCCGGGGGCGCCTCCTGGCAGGCGCTGCGCGACAGCTTCGTCTACGAACCACGACTTGACCGCTGGCAGCCGCTGCCGCCGGTGCCGGCCGGCCTCGAGCGCGGCAGCGCCGCCGTGGGCGTGCACGGCGGCACCATCTACCTCGCCGGCGGCATGCGCACTCTCACCCCTGGCCCCGACGGGCTTCAGGACACCGTAGCCACGGTGTCGGCGTACCACGCCGCCACCGGCCGCTGGACCACCCTGCCCGACCTGCCCGAGGCACGGGACCACGTTGCCGGCGCCATCGTCAAGGGCACCTTCTACGTTCTCGGCGGCCGTGACCGTGGTCAGGCCAACGTCCGCGACACCGTCTATGCCATGGACCTGCAAGCCCTCGCGGGGGGCTGGACCAACCGGGCTCCCATGCCGACCGCCCGGGGCGGCATCGCCTTCGCCGCGGTCGGCGACCGCATCTACACCTTCGGCGGCGAGGGCAACGTCGTCGACGGCGTCAACACCGTCTTCGGTCAGACCGAGGCATACGACACCCGCACAGACCGTTGGCAGCGCCTCGCCCCGATGCCCGTTCCCCGCCACGGCACCGCAGCCGTCGCCGTCGGCGGCACCATCTACTCTCCCGGCGGAGGCAACCTCGGCGGCGGCGCGCCGGTCGCCACCCACGACGCCTACCGTCCTGCCTGGCGCTGACCGCCAGCGCATCGATCCCGCCGGGTGGCCGCCGAACGGCCACCCGGCGGTGCTGTGCCGAAGGCTGCACCGCCGGACCCCCGCCGATCGTGACCGGACTGGGCGAGACCTGGCGACGGTCTCCGATGGGCGTCGCGCGGGCGCACGCTGTTGCTGTCCGAGTTGGCCCGCCGTCTGCCGCACACCCGGGGCGAGTCAGGCGGCGCTGCGCGCGCTGGCCGGTCGGCGGGGCAAGCGGCATGAGCTTATTGCTAAGATGTGGCAACTACGTAATGCTGGCAGTAGTGGGCGGGCGCGCCGGCAACGCGATGATCTGAACTTCGCCGGGGTGCCCGCCCAGCTCACGTTGCCGACGGATGTGTGAGGAGTTGCTGGTGGCCGTCTACTCTCTGCCCGACATGCCGTACGACTACGGCGCGCTGGAGCCGGCGATGTCCGGTGAGATCCTGGAGCTGCACCACAGCAAGCACCACGCCGCGTACGTGAAGGGCAGCAACGACGCCCTGGAGCAGCTCGCCGAGGCCCGCGACAAGGGCGACTTCGCGGCGCTGGTCGGGTTGGAGAAGACGTTCGCGTTCAACCTGTCCGGGCACGTGCTGCACTCGATCTTCTGGAACAACCTGTCCCCGCACGGCGGCGACCGCCCCGACGGGGAACTGGCCGCGGCGATCGACGAGCACTTCGGCTCCTTCGACGGCTTCGCCGGGCAACTGTCGGCGGCGACGAAGAGCGTGCAGGGCTCCGGCTGGGGCGTCCTTGCCTGGGAGCCGCTGGGCCGGCGGCTGATCGTCGAGCAGGTCTACGACCACCACGGCAACGTCGGGCAGGGCTCGACGCCGCTGCTGGTCTTCGACGCCTGGGAGCACGCCTACTACCTGCAGTACCGCAACGTCCGCCCGGACTACGTCGACCGGCTGTGGGACCTGGTCGACTGGGCCGACGTGACCGCCCGCTTCGACGCCGCCCGCGCGCACTCGCCGAAGCCCTGACCGGCGTGACCGGTCCGGTTCCGGCGCCTCCCGTGTCCTGATCGGAGAGCCCCTCGCCCGCTCGTGGGCGAGGTGATCCGGCGACGCCGCCGGGCCCGCACGCGCACAACCCCAGGAGTAGGTCATGGTCAAGCCCTTGCCCGTACGCGTGACGGCGGTGCTCGCCGCCGTCCTGCTCGCCGTAGCCGGTTGCTCGTCGGCGGGGACGTCGACCGGTGACGCGAGCGGCGCCGGGACGGTGGTCGTGGCCACCGCGGGCGAGCCGGACACCCTCAACCCGGTGCTGAACTACGGCCCCGACGGCGCGTCGCTGATCTTCGACGGGCTGGTCGCCCGGGACGCCCGCAACGAGCTGGTGCCGGCGCTGGCCCGTGAGCTGCCCACGGTGTCGGTGGACGGCAAGACCGTGACGGCCAAGCTGCGCGAGGGGGTGCGGTTCCACGACGGCAGCCCGTTGACCGCCCAGGACGTCGTGTTCACCTACCAGTCGGTGCTGGACCCGAAGGTCGACTCCACGCTGCGCTCGGATCTGGACATGCTCGCCTCCGTGACCGCTCCCGACCCGGCCACCGTGGTGTTCGCGCTGAAGCACGCGTACGCGCCGTTCCCGCAGCGGTTGGCGCTGGGCATCGTTCCGGCGAAGGCGTTCGCGGGGCAGGACGTCAACAAGGCGGAGTTCAACCGTAAACCGGTCGGCACCGGCCCGTACCGGGTGACGTCGTGGACGCCGGGGGACCGGCTCGTGCTCGCGGCCAACGAGACCTACTGGGGCGGCAAGCCGAAGAACTCCGGTGTCGTGGTGGCGTTCGTCGCAGACGACAACGTGCGCGCCCAGCGGATGCGGGCCGGGGAGTTCGACGCGGCCGAGCTGACGCCGAAGCTGGCCGCCGGCTTCGACGGGCAGCGCGGCTACCGGGTGCAGCGGGTGCCGACCGCGGACTACCGGGGCGTCATGCTGCCGATGGGTAACCCGGTCACCGGTGACCTGGCGATCCGAAGGGCGCTCAACGCGGCGGTGGACCGGCAGGCCATGGTGACCGGCGTGCTCGGCGGGGCCGGGGAGCCCGCGTTCGGGCCCGTGCCGCCGTCCTCGGCGTTCGCCGAGCCCTCGATCGCTGGCAGGCCCGCCGCCGACCCGGCCGCCGCGACAGCGACCCTGGACGCCGCCGGCTGGCTGCCGGGCCCCGACGGCACCCGGGTCAGGGCCGGCCGGCAGGCCGCGTTTACGCTGATGTACCCGGCCACCGACAGCCTGCGCAAGGAACTGGCCCTCGCGGTCACCGCCGATGCGAAGAAGGTCGGCATCAAGGTCACCCCGCAGGGGTTGACCTGGGACGCGATCACCCCACGGATGAAGACCGACGCCGTGGTCATGGGCTACGGCACCCCGTACGACCCGGACTTCGTCTCCTACAAGCTGTTCGGTTCGGCCTTCGCGCAGCAGGGCTTCTTCAACCCCGGCTCCTACCGGTCCGCCGTCGTCGACGCCGCGTTGCAGCAGGGCCGCGACAGCGCCGACCCGGCCGTCCGCAAGGCCGCCTACGGCAGGTTCCAGAAGCAGCTCGCCGCCGACGTGCCGTGGGTGTTCCTCACCTACCTCCAACACACCTACGTCGTGAAGGATGCGGTGGCGGGGGTGACGCCGCGGGTGGAGCCGCACGAGCACGACGTCGCCAACAGCCTCTGGTGGAACATCGACACCTGGTCGAAGAAGCCATGACCGCCCCTCCGCCGCCGACCGGCCCGCCGCCTGCTCCCACCCGGCGGCGGCTGGCCGGTGCCGGCGCCGTGATCCGGCGGCGGCTGCTGGTCGCCATCCCGGTGCTGGCCGCGACCAGCATGGGCATGTTCGCCCTCGGCGCGGCCTCCCCGATCGACCCCGCGCAGCAGTACGCGGGCGCGGCGGCGTTCACCACCAGCGAGGAGAACCTCGCGCAGATCCGCGCGAACTGGGGCGTCGACGACCCGCTGCCCGTGCAGTACGCCCGCTGGGTCGGCAACCTGCTGCGCGGTGACCTGGGCTGGTCGACCAGCCGCCACGAGCCGGTCACCTCGGTGCTGGCCGCCCGCGCCGGCTGGACCCTGCTGCTCGTCGGCGCCGCCCTCGCCCTGGTCCTGGTGGCCAGCGTGCTGCTGGGCACCCTCGCCGCGTACCGGCGGGGCGGCTGGTTCGACCGGGCCCTGCGCGCCGTCGCGTACGCGGTGCAGTCGATGCCGGTGTTCTGGATCGGCCTCGCCGCGATCGCCCTGTTCGCCCTCACCCTCGGCTGGCTGCCCGCCGGCGGGCTCACCGACATCACCGCGACCGGCACCGACCCCGCCGACGTGGCCCGGCACCTGGTGCTGCCGGTGACCGTGCTCGCGATCTCCCAGGCCCCGTGGTTCGTGTTGTTCGTGCGCGACGCGGTCGCCGAGAGCCTGCGCGACCACCACGTCCTGGCCGCCCGCGCCCGCGGCCTGTCCGGCCGCACCGTGCTGTTCGGCCACGCCCTGCGCACCGCGCTGCTGCCGTTCATCACCCTGGTCGGCACGCACCTGCCCGAACTCGTCGGCGGCGCGGTCCTGGTCGAGACCGTGTTCTCCCTGCCCGGCCTCGGCGCGGTCACCGTCCAGGCCGCGCTCGGCAGCGACTTCCCGCTGCTGGCAGCCACGACCCTGGCCACCACCGTCGTGGTCCTGGCCGCGAACCTCGCCACCGACCTCGCCTACGCCGCCGCCGACCCCCGGGTACGCCTCGATGACTGACCTCGCCCCACCACCGACCACCACACCAGCCCGGACCCGCCCGCCGACCCGGTTTCGCAGCGGTCGCCTCGGCGCGGGTGTGGCCGCCGGCCTGCTCGCCGCCGCGGTCGCCGCGTGCCTGCTCGCGCCACTGCTGTGGCCACTCGACCAGAGCGCGGTCGACCTGACCCGTACCCGCCTCGCGCCGTCCTGGGCGCACCTGGCCGGCACCGACGACCTCGGCCGCGACGTGGCGCTGCGCAGCCTCTACGGCCTGCGGGTCTCGCTGCTCGTCGGGGCGGTCGCCGCCCTGGTCGCCACCGTCATCGGCGGCCTCGTCGGCGCGGTCGCCGGCACCATCGGCGGCCGGGTCGACCGGGCCCTCATGCGCGTCGTCGACACCATCGCCGCCCTGCCGCACCTGCTGCTGGGCATCTTCGTCGTGGCGATGCTGCGTCCCAGCCTCGGCGCGGTCATCGCCTCGATCGGGCTGACGCACTGGCTGTCCACCGCCCGCATCGTCCGCTCCGAACTGCTCAGCCTGCGCACCCGCCCGTTCGTCGACGCCGCCATCTCCGGCGGCGCCTCCCGCACCCGGCTGCTCACCCGGCACCTGCTGCCGCACGTGCTCCCGCGCCTGGCACTGGCCACCACCCTGATGGTGCCGCACGCCGTCTGGCACGAGACCGCCCTGTCCTTCCTCGGCCTCGGCCTGCCCCCGCACCTCGCCTCCATCGGCAACATGATCAACGACGGGCGGGGTTCCCTGCTCACCGGCGCCTGGTGGGCCAGCATCGTCCCCGGCCTTCTCCTCGTCGCGGTCACCCTCGCCCTCGCCGTGCTCACCGGCCGGTGGCGCGACCGCCTCGACCCCCGCGTCCGGGCGGAGCTCCAGCTGTGACCACCACCGCCGCCCCCGCCAACACCGCTCTCGCCCCAGCCCTGCTGCGGGTCGACGGGCTGACCGTACGCTTCCAGCTCCGCGACGCCGTCGTGCACGCCGTCACCGACCTGAGCCTCACCCTGCACCCCGGCGAACTCCTCGCAGTGGTCGGTGAATCCGGCTGCGGCAAGTCCGTCCTCGCCCACGCCCTGCTCGGCCTGCTGCCACGCAACGCCACCATCACCGGACACGCCCACCTGCACCCGCCGGCCGGCCATCCGGTCGACCTGATCACCACCGGCGAGCGACGCCTCGCCCGCCACGTACGCGGCCGGGCGGTCGGCCTCGTCCCGCAGAGCCCCGCCACCGCGCTCACCCCGGTCCGCACCGGCCGGCACCTGCTGGAGGAGACCCTGCGCGCCCACGGCCACCCCCGCCGCGACGCCCACGCCGCCGCCGACCGGATCGCCGCCGACGTCGGCCTCGACCCCGGCGACCTGGACCGCTACCCCCACGAGCTGTCCGGCGGCATGGCCCAACGGCTGGCCACCGCCCTCGCCCTCGCGCCCGACCCGCCGCTGCTGCTCGCCGACGAACCCACCACCGGCCTCGACCGGCCCTTGGTCGACCACACCCTCGACCTGCTGCGCCGCCGCTGCGACACCGGCGCCGCCGTCCTGCTCATCACCCACGACCTCACCGCCGCCCGCCGAGTCGCCGACACCGTCGCCGTCATGTACGCCAGCCGCATCGTCGAACACCGCCCCACCACGGCCCTGTTCGACAACCCCGCCCACCCCTACACCGCCGGACTGCTCGACGCCCTACCCGAGCGGGCCTTCACGCCCGTACCCGGCCACCCGCCCATGCTCACCGACCTGCCCGACGGCTGCGCCTTCACCCCACGCTGCCTCCGCGCCACCGACACCTGCCGCACCCCACCGCGCCTGGTCACCGACGGCGCGGGGCGGGTCGCCTGTCACCACCCGCTCACCGGGGGAGCGCCGGCATGACGGCTGCAGCCGACACGACGGGCGCCGTCGACTCCGCCGGTCACTCGTGCGCCGGCCTGGCCGCGCGCCAGATCACCGTCTCCTACGGCCGGCAGCGCGTCCTCGACCACGTCGACCTGCACGTCGCACCCGGCGAGACCGTCGGACTGCGCGGGCCCTCGGGCAGCGGCAAGTCCACCCTCGCCCGCGTCCTCGCCCTCCTGCACGCCCCCGACAGCGGTCGCGTCACACTCGACGGACGGCCCGTCGCCAGCGTCCGGCACCGGCTGCCCGCCGCCCTACGGACCCGCGTCGCGATCCTGTTCCAAAGCCCCCGCGCCGCCACCGACCCCCGGCTGAGCCTCGCCGACCTCATCGCCGAACCGCTGCGCGCCACCGGCACCCCCCGCGACCAGACAGCCGCCCGCACCGCCGAACTGGCCGACCTGGTCGGCCTCACCCCCGACCTGCTCGCCCGCCGCCCGCACGCGGTCAGCGACGGGCAACTGCAACGCGCCTGCCTCGCCCGCGCCCTCGTGCACCGGCCCGACTACCTGCTCTGCGACGAGGCCACCGCCATGCTCGACGCCTCCACCCAGGCCCACGTCGCCGCAGTCATCACCGACTACCAACGCCACCACAACGCCGGAGTCCTGCTCATCACCCACGACCCGGCACTGATCACCCGCTGGGCCACCCGCGTGGTGGACCTCCACACCCCGGCAGGGGCGTAGGCGCGAATGCCGGCGGGACGCCGGCGGTGATCGAGACGTCGCCAGCGGTGTGACAGGCGACCCAGCCCACGTCGGTGGCGACGCCGATGCGCCAACTGTGCTCGTCCCTGCTGATCGCTGATGCTCCTCCGCCCCGACACATCGTGTCCGGGGCACAGGTCGACCATGGCGGCAGGCTCGGGGTTGCCGTGCCTGCGGGGCCGGGAGTGGGTTGGCTGAAGCGTGTTTCGCCGAGATCGCTTGGCTGACGGTAGGAGATGCCACCCGCCGCCTCATCGTGTGTGAGATTCGGTAGACCGCTGATCGAGACTCGCGCTGTGGCCTTGGGCTGGGCGAACAGGGGGTCTGGCGACGTGGGTGACCGTGGGCTGCTCCCTGCCACCCCAGGTGAACCCGCAGGTCGCTAGACTAGGCCCTCGCGCCCCCGTAGCTCAGGGGATAGAGCATCGGTTTCCTAAACCGTGTGTCGCAGGTTCGAATCCTGCCGGGGGCACCTCGAAGATCAGCAGAAAAGCCACCTGAACAGCGGATACGTTCCCGCATCGATTGATCATCCTGCAGCCGGATGTCACCCTGAGTTGCGGTTTGTAGCCGTCCGTGCAGAGCGCGATCTGCGCTGCTGATCTTCTGTCCATGCGCTGTCGTCGTCCCGACCCGGCCTCGGCGTGAACTGGCTTTGCCAGTCCCGGAGAGCGTTTTTCAACCGGAGGTTCTCCTCCCGGAGGCTGGCCTCGGCGGCGTCCCTGGCGATCAGCTCGTCGACGACGCGGCGCAGGAAGGCGTAGACGTGTTCCTCGGCCAGGCCGCGCCGTCCGAACCCGGAGCGCCGGAATCGCAGCCGGCGCACCTGCTCGGGGACCATCGGAGCCAGCCGTGAGGCTGCTCGGAAGACTCCCACCGCCATCGAACCCTCCCATCGGGCCGCCGGCCGTGCTCACTTCCGCACGGCGTTCCTGGCCGTCGTACGTACCGCTGGTTTCCGGTCGGGTTGGCGGACCGCAGCGGCCGGCGGGGTGGCCCGCTGGAGGCCCGCCTTCTGGACGTAGATCTCCCGGCGGTCCAGGGCGTTGCCCTTGGGATCGAGGACGTACCCGGTCAGCCAGATCCACCCGTAGTAGGTGGGCTGGTCGGGGACCTTGATGACCCGGAAGATCAACGCCCGGTCGCCGCCGAACTGCACCGACGCGTGCCGGTTGACGTACAGCACGTCTCCCGGCTTCGGAACCACGACCGCCTGCCTTCCCGTCTCGGATTGGTTGGGGCACCGAGGCGGGCGGGCTTCCGCTACGGCCGACACCGCGCCTCCACCAGCACCCGCCCCGGGCCAACTCAGGACACGGCGCAACGCCGCGTGATCTCGGAGGGCTGGCGGTTGTCACCGGTCAGGCGACGACCGCCAGCCCCGCCCACTGCCCCTGTGCGCCGGTGCCTGCGCAGTCGAGGCAGTCGCGCCGCTGCAACCGGTTCGGGTCACCCGGTGCCCGCAGCGAGCGCCGAGGGCTGGCCATCTTCCAGCCCCGTCCCTCGCATGCGGGACACGCCGCCGGCGCGGACGGCGAGGACCGATGCGGCCCCCGCTGTGGGCGCGGCCCCTCCACGCACCGCACGACGCGAACCCCGGTTTGCTCAGCGCCCCTCCTCGCTGAGCTCACCTCCCGGTGTGCGCGCCGAGGCGGCTGCCCATGTGCATCACCGGGATGCACATGCACAATTGCGGTAAGTGAGCCGTCCATGTAGGAGAGACTGCCCGGGACCTACGGGACCGATCGAGGACCCGTACGTACACCTCTGGCGGACATCGAGCGGACACCACGAGGACCTGCATTGCCGCAAGGACCTCACCCGGGCGAGCGTGGAGACAGCCCATCAGGAAGGCGTAGACGGATGGCACGAGAACGCCGCGAACCTCGCACGATGCTGGAGTACCTGATCCAGCAGAGCGACCGCACGTACGAGGAACTGGCCGACGAGTTCTCCCGGATGGACTCCCGGGCGGCGATCAGCGCCCGGCACCTCGGGCGACTGGCACGCGGCGAACGCGACCTGGCCTCATCGACCCCCGCCACCCGGCGGGCACTACAGGCCATGTTCAACAAGTCCATCGACGAACTACAGCGCCCCTGGGCTCCCCACCAGTTGACCCCTGCGCCGGAGCGACACCTTGTCGACCCCACCGGCGCCGGCCCGGAAAGGAACCTCCTCGCCATGGCCGCACAACGCGCCCGCCAGTACGCCATGCTCGCCGCCGAGTCCACCAGCCCCGCCGCCATCGAACAGCTCGCCGAGGACGTGCAGCGCCTCGCCCTGGCCTACCCGCAGCGCCCCGTCAGCCACGTGCTGCCCGACCTGGTCGAGACACAGGACACCCTGTTCACCCTCCTGGAGCGCCGCCAGGCCCCGAACCAGTCCAGAGACCTGCACTTCCTCGCCGGTATCACCAGCGGCCTGCTCGCCAAGGTCTCCCACGACATGGCCGACCCCCACTCCGCCATGCTCCAGGCCCGCACCGCCGTGCTCTGCGCCGAGCAGGCCGGACACCCCGGGCTACAGGCTTGGCTGCGCGGCCTGCAATCCCTCGTGGCCTACTGGGCAGGCCGCTACGCCGAGGCGGTCCGCTACGCCGAAGCCGGCCGCGAGTACGCCACCCAGGCCGGCGGCACCTCCGCCGTGTGGCTGCCCGCCAGCGCCGCCCGTGCCTACGCCGCCCTCGGCAACGCCGAACAGGCCAAGGCCGCCATCACCGAGGCCGAGGACGCCTGGTCCCGCGTACGCCCCGACGAGATGGACGAGATGGGCGGCATCTGCACCTTCAACCAGCCCCGCACCCTCTACTACGCCAGCGACGCCCTCGCCTGGCTCCCCGGCGAAGCCACCGCCACCGAGCGATACGCCCTGCGCGCCACCCAGGCGTACGCCGACCCCAACGACCCGGCATGGGCGTTTGGCGACCAGGCCGGCTCACACGCCAACCTCGCCATTGCCCGCGTGGCCAGCGGCGACCTGGACGCCGCCGCCGACGCCCTGGCCCCCGTGCTCGACCTGCCCGCCGACCAGCGCATCAACGGCATCATCCACTCCGTGCGCCGCGTCCATCAGGCCATCACCCGCGCCGGCCACGCAGGCGACGCCCGTGACCTCATCGACGGCATCGAGCACTTCACCCACACCCCGGCCAACGCCCTGCCTCGATAGGGCACGATCGGAACCATGGACCCGATCACCATCCCCGGCCGCGTCATCACCCTGCGCGACATGCGCTCCGATGACGCGGCCGACGCTTGGGCCATCGTCGGAGACGACCGCGTCACCCAATGGCTCTCCTTCGACAGCCGGGACCAGGCCGCCGCCGTCGCCATGGTCGAAGGCACCATCCAACGCGCCCAGCAGACCCCGCGCACCGAGTACTACCTAGCCGTCACCGACGCCACAGACCGCATGATCGGCTTCGCGCGACTCGGCCTCACCGGCCACCAGGCCGCCAAACTCGGGTACGCCATCAGCGCCGACCACTGGGGCCACGGCTACGCCACCGATGCCGCCAGCACCATCGTCGACTACGGCTTCCAGACGCTGAAGCTTCACCGCATCACCGCCGCCATCGGCCCTGACAACGCCGCCTCCATCGCCGTTGCCGAAAGACTCGGCATGCAGTACGAAGGCCGGCTACGCGATCACGTCCACACCAACGGCGGATGGCGCGACTCCCTGCTCTACTCCATCCTCGCCCAGGAGTGGACCCCCGCCGCCGGCTGACGTGACGTCCGGGCCGCGGAGCTGTCCGACGAAGCGCCGGTACGATCGCCGCCATGCGCGACGCCGACACGCCGCCGCAAGAACCCACCGACGACCGACCGCCCCCCGCAACACTCACACCCCAGCAGCACGCCGACCTGATCCGTGCCGCTGCCGCCGAGGTGCGCGACCGCGTGCAGGCATGGCGCGACAACCCGAACTGGCGCAACACCCCAACCAACAGCCACCGCTACGAGACAACCGTTGGCGCGATCGGTGTCCTCAGCGAGCTACCTGAGCCGGCAACCGTGGAAGCCGTAGCCAGCCTGGCGGATGCCGTCCGCCCGGTCGTCGTGGAGTGGCGTCCCAGCCGGCCAGGCCCAGAGCAGTCGATCTATGCAGCAGTGGAACGCCTCTGGCGGACGATCGACATCCACACGTAGGGGCCGGGGCACCGCTGAGTACCACGTTGCCGAAACAATCTCAGTAGGGATCAAGGCGCTCCGCGCGGCGCGGGCCGGGGCGCGGCAACCGGCTCCTGACGGAGCCGCCGCCCCGGCCGCCTACGGCGCCGGGGCGGAAAGTCAGCCGGCCCGCAAACCACGCCCCGCCCCGCGCGTCACCCCTGGTTCCGTGAGGAACCGGTGACGAGTCCCGGACTGACCGGGAACCCATGCGACAGCACACCCGCCGGTCTCTCCCATCCTCGGAACACCTCACTGCGGACCGGTCGACGATCGGCCGGTCGAGTTGCCGAACGGAACCGTTGGCCGCTCCCGGGTCCGGTGTGGGGAAGGAGTGAAGGTGGGTGAAGGGGGCGGCGGGTGAGGAGCAGGGTTGGGGTTAGGGCTGCCTCCGGCGGGGGCCAACGACTCCGGGATGGAGTTGCCGAACGGCTGCGGTCGTGGGTGGTTGGGGTGGGGATGCCATCCCGTCCACCGCCGACCCAGGCAGAGCCGAGCAGACCAGGGCCAGGGCGACAAGGTCGTTCGTCCGGTAGGGCGCTCCACCTTGTCACCCTGGCCCTGGCCCGCTCCACGGTGTGGGTCGGCGGCGGACAGTGAGGATGGTGGGGTGGGTCGCCGGGTTGGTCTGACTCACCGGCAGACCGACGGTTGCTGTCCTGATCCCGATTCGTCGGCCGGCTCGGTGGCCCCGCTATTGCATGTCACCGGTCAGGCGTCGTGACTTGATAGGAGCCTGTGCGAGAGGCGCCCACCACTGTGTTGTCCGATCGGCTGACCGGTGACGTGTCCACGTGTTCTCGACACGACCGAGAAGGGCGGACCTCACCAGCATGGCAGCGAAGAAGCGATCGGTCATCGGTGGTGTCGACACCCACCGAGACACCCACCACGCAGCGGTCATCGACAGCACCGGCGGCCTCCTCGGCGACGCCGGGTTCCCCGCTACCCGTGCCGGCTATGACGATCTCCTGGCCTGGCTGTCCTCCTTCGGCGGTCTGGTCGCCGTCGGAGTAGAGGGCACCGGCAGCTACGGCGCTGGCCTCACCCGCCACCTCGGCAGCCGCAAGATCCCCGTTGTCGAGGTCGACCGCCCGGACCGCAGGACCCGCCGGACCAAGGGAAAGTCCGACCCCATCGACGCCATCGCCGCAGCCAGGGCCACCCTCGCCGGCACCGCCACAGGAATCCCGAAGACCCGCACCGGCCCGGTCGAGGCCATCCGTGCCCTACGGGTCGCCCGCCAAGGCGCGGTCAAGGCCCGCACCGCCGCGATCAACCAGATGCGGGGCCTGGTCGCCGCTGCCCCGGAAACCCTCCGAGCCGACCTGACCAAGCTCAGCGCCGCCGTCCTGGTCAACCGCTGCGCCACCCTCACCGCCGACCTGAGCCGGCTCCACGACCCGCAGCAGGCCACCGCTGCGGCACTGGCCGGCCTCGCCCGACGAGCCCTCGCCCTGACCGAGGAGATCAACGCCCTTGACCGGCAATTGGCACCGCTGGTCCGCCGAACCGCACCACGCACCAGCGCCCTGTTCGGCGTCGGCACCGACGTCGCCGCCCAACTCCTGACCACTGCCGGCGACAACCCCGACCGGCTCCACTCCGAGGCCGCCCTTGCCCACCTCTGCGGAGCAGCACCCATCCCCGCCAGCTCCGGACGGGTGCGCCGCCACCGCCTCCACCGAGGAGGCGACCGCAGCGCCAACCACGCCCTACACACCATCGCCCTCTGCCGCCTCCGCTACGACCCACGCACCCGCGCCTACCAGCAACGACGCATCACCGAAGGCCTCAGCAAGCAAGAGATCCTGCGCTGCCTCAAGCGCTACATCGTCCGGGACGTCTACACCGCCCTTCGCGCAGACTTCGCAGCCCTGACCACTTGACCTCCATAGGAGCATCGGGATGGCAACAGCGGGGGCGCGGTGCGCGCCAAGCGCGGCGAGTCAGCGGTACCTTGTCACCAGCAACCAGGGCGGCACGGGCGGGGAGGATCTTGGTCGGGCAAGTGAATGAAACCGGCGCTGTTGATCTCTAGCGGCCCAGGTCAAGAAGTCTGTTCCCCGCGCATGCGGGGGTGATCCGCCGTTGCCGCTCGATCCGTCGATGCTGCGTCTCTGTTCCCCGCGCATGCGGGGGTGATCCGGCAAATACGCAGTACACGATCGGGGTTGCCAACTGTTCCCCGCGCATGCGGGGGTGATCCCGCGTCGACCGGCCGGGCATCGACCCGACGCTGCTGTTCCCCGCGCATGCGGGGGTGATCCTCCCCCAATCGGTGGGGCCGGTGGTCATCGTTGCTGTTCCCCGCGCATGCGGGGGTGATCCGTGAGGGGAACCGTAGTGCTGGCCCTGGCCATGCTGTTCCCCGCGCATGCGGGGGTGATCCCAGCGGCGGCATCCCGGGACGCGGGTGCCTGAACTGTTCCCCGCGCATGCGGGGGTGATCCCACCCACGACCGGGTGTGCTCCGTCCGCACCTCCTGTTCCCCGCGCATGCGGGGGTGATCCGGACTTCGGCCCCAAGCCGGGGTGGGAAACCCACTGTTCCCCGCGCATGCGGGGGTGATCCGAAGCGCGGCCGGGAACGCACGTTTCTCGCCGGCTGTTCCCCGCGCATGCGGGGGTGATCCGGCCAACGTGTCCGCGGCCGGGGCGGACAAGGCCTGTTCCCCGCGCATGCGGGGGTGATCCCACGGCGTACGCCAAGGGTGACCAGTCGTGGACCTGTTCCCCGCGCATGCGGGGGTGATCCCTCGCCGTTCTGGACGTACTGCTTCGCGGCCAGCTGTTCCCCGCGCGTGCGGGGGTGATCCGGGCAGCATAGAGGCAGCGAAACGGTTGCCAGCCGTTGACGGTGTCCGAGGCTGGCCATGCACCATGGCCACCTGAGCAGCACCAGACGGCAACGACTTGCAGCCGATGGTGTGCCCTGTCGGCGTTCACACCGAAGAGGTCACTGGTTCAATCGCGACATCCCGGTTGGTCCGTCGACGAGGCCCAGCACTACGGCCTGCGTCGACTATGGCCGACTATGCCCCTTATTGATCACAATAGGGTGGTAACTGACCTATCTGGTAGAGCGCTCCTACTTCACCGGAAGCTCTGCGTACTGAAGGAAGCCTGGAATACTGAGTAAGTGCCAGGTGAGCGGCAGCGCCTTCCGGGGGAAATTATTTCGGTTCTGGCGGGTCTAGCGGTGGGAGCGGTCATCGGACTGATTTGGGAGAGAATCCCCGCCTTTTCGAAGCCTCCCGCAAAACCGCATCAAGGAGTGCCATTGGCGGGAAGTTTGCCACCGCCTAGACAGCACGAACCCGAGGCCCAATCAGCACAAGGCCAGAACAGAGATCGGGCCGACTCAAATAAGATCTACCTACTAGTTAAACTGTTGGCCTGCCTCGCCTGCTGGCTACTGTTCGCCGGTAGCGTGACGTTCGCTTACAAGAGTTATCGAAATGCAACGGCAGTTCCGGAGCCGCGACGGGAAGCTGGCAGTGTGCTTCTATACCTCGACGAAGTCAACGTCAAAGCCAGTCTGGAGGTGCGCGTTGAGCCAATTGGGGAAGACTACACCAATTCCAGGTACTTCATTAGGGTCTCACCGGACTATCGGGGCGACGAACTAGGATTCATGCTAGTAGCCACGGGCGACGCCAGAGCGAGTGAGAGGTATCCCAGCGGCTCCGCACGAAAGCAAGCCAATGGGTGCTGGGACAGCATCGTGCCCTTTCTCGGTTTGAAGCCCAATTGCTACAAGGCGGATTTGCCGACGAGCCCCGGCTATTCTCTTCCTGAGGCATGGGCTCCGTCGCAGGTTGTAGAGGGCGTCATGCGACGCAGTGATGGGTTATTGGCGGCGGAAATTTGGCTGCACTCGGATACGGATTACGTGGAGGAAGGTGGAAAGCGAACCTACTTCACCCTGCCAAAGGTCGGGACCTCCTACTTGCCGAAAGATTATCGCGAAAAAATGACTTTTGGCAAGCCTGGTGAGCGGAAGCGCTTCGTGCCGAAGGAACTAGACGTCACGGTCATCTATAAGGATCTGTCTCCAAGAGACCGCATGGAAAGTGTAAATCCGGATCTCGAAATCTCTGGAGCCCTGGCCTGGACGGGTGTCGACAATTCCTATATTGCGCCAACCGGGTCGGTTGTTGACACGGTGAAGGAGGAACGAAGCCAGAATGCTATCTTCCTGGTTGGCGCGTACCTTGGGTTAGCGGCAACTGTTGCCCCGATACTTGCCTCAATAACATGGCGCGTGATCGTGCCGCTCTTCCGGAGGAGGCAGGATGCCTCCGATACACAGGTTCGGTGAGCACTTCCTATACCTCTTCAAGGCGGCCCGCTTCGCAAGCTGCGCGCCGCCGAACCTGGGACGAGCCTACCGGCCCGCCGCGTTGCCTCTAGCCTTCGGCCGCCGTCTCTGCGCTTGCGGGCCCACCCTGCGGGCGGCCTCCGGCCGTCCTCGGGCGGGCCGCAGCGCACACATCGATCCACGGACCATGCACGGACTGATCTTGACCAGGTGGCCTTGAGGCTGGCCCGCCGGTGCAGGCCGGCGGGCCGCAGGCGCTCTGGCGAGTATCGGTTTCCTAAACCGTGTGTCGCAGGTTCGAATCCTGCCGGGGGCACAACGTAATGCCCTGAGCAGCCAGAACGCGGCCACATAATCGACGCTCATCGGTCTAATTCCGAACCTTCCTCCGAAAGCCCCTCGGTAACGCGTGTGTACGAGCAGCCTGCGGCAGGTGTCGCTCCGGTGCATCGGTGGCTGCGTCATTACGACACGGCGTGGACAGCCGTGGATGCTTATCGAGCTGTTGCATGGGTGGGTCGGCAACAAGCTCTACCGCCGGCGTCAGTTCCCGGGCAGTCGGCTCGACTGCACGCCACCGAGCCGTTCTCATGGAGTGCCACGACGCCGAGGCGACGGTGCGCGCCACCCTCGCCCTCGGCGTCGCCGAGTCGGTAGCCGCGAATGTCCTGCACGCACAGCCGAGCCCGATCGGCCGGTGGGTCAAATCGATGCCGGGACTGCCGCAGTCGCCTGATGCCCGAGGCGGTAGGCGTCGCCCTCAGGCAGCACGTGTCCGCCGGTCGGAGCGGGGAAGTGGCTGCCCAGTAGGAGGGTGCCGGTGCCGGCGAGCGAGGCGAGCAGCCGTCGGCGGGTGGCCTCGGCCTGGGTTGCGTCGATGTCGACGCAGGAGCTCAGCGAGGGATGGGCCAACTGGACGGGGTGGTGGACGGCGTCGCCCGAGATCAGTGCTGTCTCTCCCGCACTGCTGAGGTGGACGGAGATGTGGCCGGGGGTGTGGCCGGGGGTGGGTAGCAGCCGCAGCCCCGGGGCGATCTCGATCCCGTCGCCGGGGACCTCGACGGGATCGAGCAGGCCGGCCTGTTCCACCGGGAGCACCGAGTCCTCGAACATCTGCCGGCGCGGCGCGTCCATTGCGTACCCGGCCCAGAAGTCGCGCTCCACGCGGGAGGTGATGTGGCGGGCGTTGCCGAAGGTGGGAACCCAGGTTCCGTTGACCTCGTGGGTGTTCCAGCCGACGTGGTCGGTGTGCAGGTGGGTCAGCACGACCAGGTCGACGGAGTCCGGCGTGAACCCGACGCTACGCAGGTTGTCCCGGTAGGTGGTGTCGAGGTTGTGCCAGGCCGGGTTGGCGCGGCTCTTGCCGTTGCCGATGCCGGTGTCGACGAGCACCCGCAGTCCTTCGGTCTCGACGGCGAAGCTGTGGCTGTGCAGGCGCAGTTCGGCGTCGGGGCTGGCGAAGTCGGGGCGTAGCCAGTCCTGCCGGGCGACCAGCTCGGGGGTCGCGTCCGGCAGCAGCCACTGCCCGGTCTGTGGGGCGAGCAGCAGTTCGTCGATACGGTGGATGGTGATGGAGCCTACGGTCCAGGTGGCGGTCATGGCGCTTCAGTGTCCTTCGGTGTTGGGGATCGAACGGGGAGCCAGGGCGAGCACCACCGAGGCGGCGAGTCCGAGCAGGACGGTGCCCACGGCGTAGACGTGCGTGGCGGTGGCGAGACCGGACGTGCGGGCGACGGCGCCCACCGCGACGGCGGGCAGGCTCATCGCCAGGTAGTTGACGACGGAGCACACGGCGACGACCGCGGCTCGGTGGCGCTCGCCGACTGGTGCGGTGATGATGCGTACGCTGCCCTGGTTGACCATGCCGAACGTGGCGCCGGCCAGCACCGCTCCGCCGAGCAGCGCGGGCGTTCCGCCGCCGTGCAGAGCGGCCACGGTCAGTGCCGCGGCGAGGGGTACGGCCAGGCTGCCGACCCGAACTGCCGCGCGGGGTGCCGCTCGGGTGAGCAGCACAGCCGGTACGGCGGTGGCCGTCACAGCGAGGAAGATCAGGCCGCCTGCCGCGAGGGGCAGGTCCGGGGCGATGTGCAGCAGCAGGGACGGGCCGAGCGAGGAGTAGAAGCCGCCGAGCGCCCAGACCGCCACCATCGCCGCGGCCAGGATCCGCAGTTCGCGGCGAGCCGTCGCGGGCACCCGGAGCCGACGGCGCGGTGGGGCCGAGCTGGTGTGCGTCGCGCCGGTTGTCGCCGTCGCCGTGGCGGGGGTGGCCGGCCGCATGGAGCCGGGCGGTCGAAGTCGCGGCTCCGGCCCGGTGAGGAGCATCGCTGCCCCGGCGACGAACAGGACCGCCAGCGCGAGGTAGATCATCACTGTGTTCTCAGGGCGGAGGTGGACGAGCACGGTCGCGGCTACGACGCCGAGCGCCATCCCTGCGGGGGGTGCGACGCTGTTGGCCAGCGCACCGCGTCCCGGGCGACCGGGGGCTTCGAGGTCCAGCAGGGCGGCGCCGACCGCCCCGATGGCCACGCCGGTGGCGATTCCCTGCACGGCCCGTGCGGCGATCAGCAGGCCAGGCCCGGCGGCAGCAGCCAGCAGCAGCATCGCGACCGCCTGGACGATCAGAGCGATCACGGTGACCGGTTTACGGCCGTAGCAATCGGACAGGGTGCCGGCGAGCAGCAGCGCCAGCAGCAACCCCACGGGGTAGACGGCGAAGACGACGCTGATCGTGAGTTCCGAGAGTTTCCATTGCTGCTGGTAGAGCGGGTAGAGCGGGGTCGGCGCGCTGGAGGCGGCCAGCAGTGCGATGAGCACCGCCGCGTACCGGGGAGACAGTCCCGCTGGCATGACACCTCCACTTAAAGCTATCCGTTTGCGTTAGTGGACCGTAGCCCGTATGGTTCACTAACGCAAACCGTTAGCTTTAAGTGGAGGATGCGTGACCACCCCCCTCACGCCCCCGGAGACGGCCGCTCTCGCCGCCCGTGCCGGGCTGTTGGTCGAGGAAGCCCGGCACGCCGGGCTCGCGGCGGCAATCAACCACATTCACGACGCCGTCAACGTCCTGCGGGAGCTCGACTTCGAAGACACGCCACCGGCCTTCGTGTACGAGGCCGGCACGCGTCGACAGAAGGATGATCATGCAGTTGCCTGACCTGTCGCTTACCGAACTCGCCGCGGCGATCCAGGCTCGCGAACTTTCGCCCGTCGAGGTGGTCGACGCCGTGCTGGAGCGCGCCGAGCGCACGGAACCCCAGCTCAACGCGTACTCCGCGATCGACGCCGACGGAGCGCGCGAGGCGGCGCAGGCCGCCGAACGCGCGCTGGCCGCCGGCCGGGACGCTGGCCCGCTCGCCGGCATCCCGGTGGGCATCAAGGACCTCATCGACATCGAGGGCAGACCCACCGGTGCGGGCTCCGGGGTGCGCGACGGCCACCGCGCCGAGAAGGACAGCGCGGTGGTGTCGAGCCTGCGCGACGCTGGGGCGATCATGCTCGGCAAGACCCACACCCACGAGTTCGCCTACGGCCTGATCACGCCGCAGACGCGCAACGCCGTCAACGGCGACAGGGTGGCCGGCGGATCCAGCGGAGGATCCGCGGCAGCCGTGGCCGCGGGCAGCGCCACCTTCGCCCTCGGCACCGACACCGGCGGCTCGATCCGCGTCCCGGCCGCCCTCAACGGCGTGGTGGGCCTCAAGCCCACGTACGACCTCGTGCCCCGCCAGGGCGTCACGTCACTGTCGTGGTCCCTGGACCACGTCGGACCGATCACGCGTACGGTCGCCGACGCCGCTCTCGCCCTCTCCGCCCTCACCGGGCGCCGCGCCGCGCTGCACACCGATCTGCGCGGAGTTCGCGTGGGCGTGCCGCGCAACTACTACTTCGACCGGCTCGACCCGCAGGTCGAGAGGGCGGTGCTCGCCGCCGTCGACAAGCTCGCCGCGCTGGGCGCCACCCTCGTCGACGTGGACGTCCCGATGACGCGCTACCTCGTCCCTGCGCAGTCAGTGATCATGCTCGCCGAGGCGAGCGCCTACCACGAGCACACCCTGCGCGCCGCCGCCGACCTGTACGGCGAGGACGTCCGCGGCCTGCTCGAAGCCGGCGGGCTGCTGGGCGCCGGCGAATACCTGCGCGGCCAGCGTGCCCGCACCCTGGTCCGGGAGGCATGGTCAGGGCTGTTCACCGAGGTCGACGTCCTCGCCGCTCCGACCGTGCCGGTCACCGCGGTTCCGATCGGGCAGGAGCGCATCGTCTGGCCGAACGGGGAGGTGGAGAGCGTGACGGACGCGTACGTGCGGCTCTGTGCTCCCGCGAACCTGACCGGTTTTCCGGCTCTGACCGTTCCGGTTGGCCTCGACGAGGACGCCCTGCCGATTGGCCTGCAGCTGATCGGAGCGCCCTTCACCGAGGACGTCCTGCTGCGCGTCGGTCTGGCCCACGAGGAGGCCACCGATTAAAGCGAAACGTTTGCCTTAGGCTGGTGACCATGAGCCGCAAGCCCATGGCACGTCCCGGTGGCCGCAGCACCCGCGTCCAGAGGTCGGTACACGACGCGGTGCGCGCCCTGCTGGCCGAGACCGACCGCGACAACCTGACCGTCCCGATGATCGCCGCTCGGGCCGGTGTCACCCCCTCGACCATCTACCGGCGCTGGGGTGACCTGCAGGAACTGCTGTCGGACGTGGCCGTCGAACGGCTGCGGCCCGAGGCGGCGCCCGAGGACCACGGCTCCTTCACGGAAGATCTCGCCGCCTGGGCCGAGTCCTTCCTCGACGAGATGTCCTCACCGCCGGGGAAGGCCTACATCCGGGACGCACTGCTCGGCGATCCCGACGGCACCAACGCCGGGCAGTGCTCCGCCTACGCCGCCGAGCAGATCAACATCATCCTTGCCCGCGCCACCGAACGGCAGGAACCGACACCTCCCCTGGAGGCGGTCATGGACCAACTGGTCGCGCCGATCATGTACCGCATCCTGTTCCGCCCCGACGGCCTCGGCGAAGCACACCTGCGCACCCTGCTCGACCGGGCGACCAACGCCGGCGGTCAAGAGGGGTGAAGTGAGGTCGGGTAGAGAAACGGCTCAGGTAGCCGCGGGCGCCTGTGGCCGCTTTGTCGCCGTAGTCAACGACTACGGCCGGGTGGCGGGTCTCGGTCGGGGCGGTGTGGTGAACCGCCGGCACGGCCCGCTGCCCACGCACCCCCGCCGGCCGGTACGCCCCCACTCGCAGGGCGCGCCGGCCGGCGGGGGTGCTGTCGCCGTTACGGGGTCACGGAGAGCAGGTGGGCCTTGTAGCCCTCACCGTAGGTGCTGGTCGGGGTGCCGTTGTAGTCCTGGATGAGGACGTTGCCACCGCTGCATCCCCACGGGTTCCAGGTCCACGCCGTGTACCCGATGCGCTTGGAGTCCAGCCAGGTCATCACCTGGTCGATGTAGTCGTGGGCGCAGGTGTCCTGGCCGATCTCGCCGACGTGCACCGGCACCTGGGCGGCGACGGCGCCGATCTGGCTGTCCCAGCAGGTGACGGTGACGCAGGCGTTGAAGTTGTACGAGTGCCACGACGCCACGATGTTGTCGAGCGGGTCGTTCGGCTTGTAGTTGAGCCACTGGCTCAGGTCGTTGGTCCAGGTCAGGCCGGCGACCAGCAGGACGTTGCCGGCGCCGGTGGCCCGTACGGCGTCGACCAGGTCCTGCATGCCGGCGACCTCGTAGGCGATGCCGGTGCAGGTGCCGCCGTCGCGCAGGCAGCGCCACGCGGCAGCCATGTCCGACCAGTTGTTGGCCGCGTCCGGGTAGGGCTCGTTGAACAGGTCGAACACCACGGCGTTGTTGCCCTTGAAGGCGTTGGCCACGCCGGTCCAGAACTGCGGCGTGTGCTGCATGCTGGGCATCGGCTTCTGGCAGGTGGCGTTGACGTCGGCGCAGGCGGAGATGTTGCCGGTGTACTGCCCGTGCGTCCAGTGCAGGTCGAGGATCGGGTTGATCCCGTTGGCCACGAGCAGGTTCACGTAGTCCTTGACGGCCTGCTGGTAGGTCGCGCCGCTCGGCGAGCCGGAGAGGCCGAGCCAGCAGTCCTCGTTGAGCGGTATCCGCACGGCGCGGATGTTCCACGCCTTCATCGCGTTGACCGATGCCTGGTCCACCGGGCCGCTGTCCCACATGCCCTTGCCCTGCACGCAGGCGAACTCGCCGCTGGCCCGGTTGACCCCGAGCAGCCGGTAGGTCGCCCCGCTCGCCGTCACCAGCCGGTTGCCGGAGACCTTCAGGGCGGGCGCGGCGCCGGTCGGCGGCGGGGTCGTGGGCGGCGGCGTCGTGGGTGGGGGAGTGGTGGGCGGCGGGGTCGTCGGCGGTGGGGTGGTGGGTGGCGGGGTGGTGGTCGGCCCGGGGGTCGGCGAGGTCACCGAGCCGGTGCAGGTCGTGCCGTTGAGCGCGAACGACGTCGGCACGGGGTTGCTGCCGCTCCAGGAGCCGTTGAAGCCGATCGTGGTCGATCCGCCCGTGCCCAGCGCTCCGTTCCAGCTCAGGCTGGCGGCCGAGACGCGCGTGCCGGACTGCGACCAGGTGGCGCTCCATCCCTGGGTGACCTGTTGGCCGCTGGTCGGGAAGTCGAAGGTAAGCGTCCAACCGGTGACCGCGGAGCCGAGGTTGATGATGGCGATGTTCCCGCTGAACCCGCCTGTCCACTGGCTCTGCACGGTGTATGCCACGGAGCAGCCGGTGGTCGCGGCCGAGGCGGGTAAGGTGAGCCCGGTCAGGCCGGCGGCGACCAGGGTCGCGGTGGTGCCGACGGCCAGCAGGGCATGGCGATGTCTCATCTGATCTCCTCGTGGTCGAGAGGGGATCGTCGATGGGAGCGCATCGAAGAGCTTTGTTTATCTACCTCACTAAGTCAAGCCGGCGGCCGGCGCGGGGCCGGTGGTCTGCCGGACGATCACCGTCTCGGTGGGGCACCACCGTTCCCTGGCCGGCTCGCCGTCGAGCAGCGCCAGCACGGAGGCGGCCACCAGCTCGCCGAAGTCGTGCACGTCGAGGCTCATCGTGGTGAGCTGCGGGGTGGACAGGCGGCACAGGCTGGAGTCGTCCCAGGCGAGCAGGCTCAGGTCGCGGGGGACCGCCAGGCCCAGGCCCCGGGCCACGTCCAGGCCGCCGACCGCCATCAGGTCGTTGTCGTAGATGATCGCGCTGGGCGGGTCGCCGTCGCTCAGCAGCCGGGCGGTCGACGCCGCGCCCGACTCCTCCGAGTAGTCGCCGGTCAGCACCACGGCCTCGATGCCGGCCGGGCCCGCGGCGGCCAGCAACGCGGCGGTACGGGTGCGGGTGTGCCGCAGCGTGTCCGGCCCGCTGATCCGCGCGATCCGGCGGTGCCCGAGACCGGCCAGGTGCGCGACCGCCGCCCGCACCGAGCCGACGTCGTCCCGCCTCACGGCCGGGGTGTCGCCGTCGGGTTCGCCGGCCACGACGACGGGTAGGCCGAGTTCGCGCAGCACCGCCGGCCGGGGGTCCTCGGCGGTCGGGTTCACCAGCACCACGGCCTCGGCCAGCCGGAGCTGCGCCCACCGCCGGTAGGCGGCGATCTCGGCGGCGTGGTCGGCGACGATGTGCAGCAGCACCGACCGGTTGTGCTCGGCGAGGCGTTCCTCGATGCCGGAGATGAACTCCATGAAGAACGGCTCGGCGCCGAGCAGGCGGGGCGGCCGGGCGAGCACCAGGCCGACCGCACTCGTCGTGCTCGTCGCGCCGCCGTCGCGGGTCAACGGGCCGACCCGGTCAGCGGCGCGAACTCCCCGTCGAGGCTCTCCGACACCCGGAGCCCGCGGTGGAACGGCACCAGCTCGGACTCCAGGACCAGGGCGGCGGCACCGACGGCGGACGCGGTGGCGGCGGACCGGGACAGCCGTACGTCGACGGGGTGCGCGGAGCGGGAGAACACCGCGTGCAGCTCCTGACGTAGCACGGGCAGGTAGACCGAGCCGGCGACGGCGAAGCCCGGCCCGGTCAGCACGATGACCTCCAGGTCCATCACGTTGGCCAGGGTGCGGGCGGCTGCCGCCACGTACCGCGCGGACCTCTCGCACAGCGCCAGCGCCCGCTGCTCCCCGCGCCGGGCCGCGCGGCCGATCGCGGCGAAGTCGCGGGCCACCGCCGCGGGGCCGGTGCCGGTCGTGAGGCCGAGCGCCCCGGCCAGGCCCGGGTCCGCCCGCCCCGCCGCGACCACGGCGGCGGGCCCGGCGACCGCCTCCACGCACCCCCGGGCGTCGCACCAGCAGCGCGGGCCGTCCGCGTCCACGCAGACGTGCCCCAGCTCGCCGGCGTTGCCGCTCGGGCCACGGTAGGTGATCCCGTCGATGACCAGCCCGGCGCCGAGGCCGCTGCCCATGTAGAGGGCGGCGGCGGCGCTCGCCGTGCCGAACCCGCCCGCCCAGTGCTCGCCCAGGGCGGCGGCGGTGGCGTCGTTGTCCAGCACCACCGGCAGGTCGGTCGCCTGCTCCAGGGCCGCGCCGAGGGGGAACTCCCGCCAGTGCCGCAGCTCGGGGTTCAGGCCGGCGACCCCCCGGCCGGTGAGCGGGCCGGGGAAGACCAGGCCCATCCCGACGAGCCGCACCCGGTCCACGCCGACGCTGTCGACCAGGGTCGACATCTCGGCCGCGATCCGGGAGACGACCGCCGCCGGGGCCTCGGTGCCGACGCCCGGCCGGGAGATCCGGGCCACCACGACGCCGGTCAGGTCGGTCAGGACGTACGTCATGACCCCCTGGTCGAGGCACACGCCCACGGCGTACCGGGAGGTGTGGTTGAGCCGGAGCAGGACCCGCCGCTTGCCGCCGGTCGACTCGGCGTGGCCGGTCTCGACGACCAGCCCCTCGTCGATGAGCTTGCGGACGAGGTTGGAGATGGTGGGCGCGGTGAAGCCGGTCACGCTGATCAGGCCGACCCGGCTGATCGTGCCGGCTGCCCGGATGGCGTCCAGCACCGCGGCCTTGCTGCTCGCGTGCGGCAGCTTGTCCGCCCTCGGTCCGCTCACTGCTCCCCGGTCACGCCGTCCGACTCCCCAGCAGAGCATAGGCGTTCGCCGCTGCCGCCGCGCACGCCTGCCGGCGGCCGGCACGCGGGCCCGGCCGCCCGACCCCCGCCCGGGGCGACGCTCAGCGTCGCAGTTCGCGCCAGCCCGAGCTGCCTCCGCGCCACGCCCCCGCGAGGATGCTCGCGGAGCTGTGGCTGGAGCATTCCAGCACCTTCGAGCGGCCGTGCTCACCACCGATCTGCGCCTGGACCTCCCAGCGCTGACCATCGGTGCGGATGTAGACGTCGCGACGCCCTCGTTTGGTCGCGTCCCCGTTCCACCAGTGCTCCTCGACGATCACCTCGCGACCGTACCAGCAGGCGCGGGTGCGGCGGCAGCCGCGACGGCGAGGGAATCTCGCACGAATCGCCCGGGCCGGGTCGGCCGGCTCGGCGGGTCGGGCCCAGGATGTCGGGGTACGGGCGGTCCCGTGGCTTCTGGCCTGGTGGGCGGCAGGGAGGGGGAGATCCGGGTGCTGGATCGGATGAACGAGGCGATGGCGTACGTCGAGCGGCACCTCGACCAGCGGATCGAGGTGCGCGAGCTGGCGCGGATCGCGGTCACGTCGGAGTACCACTTCCGGCGGATGTTCTCGGCGCTGGCCGGCATGCCGCTGTCGGAGTACGTGCGGCGTCGGCGGCTCACCGTCGCCGCCGCCGAGGTGCTCGCCGGGGAGCGGACGCTGCTCGACATCGCGGTCCGGTACGGGTACGGGTCGGGGGAGGCGTTCGCCCGGGCGTTCCAGGCCGTGCACGGGGTCGGCCCCGGCGAGGCCCGGCGCGGCGGCGGCGTCCTGCGGTCGCAGCCCCGGATGTCCTTCCGGCTCGTCGTCGAGGGGAGCTCCAGCATGGTGTACCGCATCGCCGAGAAGGACGCCTTCCACCTGGTCGGGCGGAAGGCCCGCGTACCGCTCGTGCACGAGGGGATGAACCCGGCCATCGCGGCGTTCGTCAGGAGCATCGACGCCGGGACGACCGAGCGGATCGCGGCCCTCTCCGACCAGGAGCCCCGGGGCGTCGTCAACGTCAGCGACAGGCTGGGGGACAACCGGGAGGAGGGCGCCGAGCTGGACTACTGGCACGGCGTGGTCACCGGCGTCACCCCGCCGCAGGACCTGGACGCCATGCCGGTGCCCGCCGGCGCCTGGGCGGTCTTCTCCAGCTCGGGCGAGTTCCCGCAGGCCCTCCAGCGCATCTGGCGGGACGTCTTCACGGAGTGGTTCCCGTCGAACCCGTACCGCAGCCGGCCGGGCCCGGAGATCCTCCGGGCCCGGGTGTCCTCCGACGGCGCGCGGGCCGACGCCGAGCTGTGGATCCCGGTGGAGCGGGTCCCGGCCTGAGCCGCGCGGCCCCGCCCGCGAGGAACGGCGGGCGGGGCCTAGACGCGGCGGCCAGCGGCGGCGACGCCGCGTGCGGCGGCTCAGCGTGCGGCGCGCAGAGCCTCGGCGAGGGTGGTCGGCTCGCGCCCGATCAGCTTCGCCAGGTCGTCGCCGTCGACGTACAGCTCGCCCCGGGCCAGGCCCAGGTCGCTGTCGGCGAGGACGGCGGCGAAGCCCTCGGGCAGGCCGGCGGCAACCAGCACCTCGGTCAGCTTCTCCGCCGGCAGGTTGGTGTAGCCGACGGCGTGGCCGGTCTGCCGGGACACCTCCTCGGCCAGCTCGGTCAGGGTGAACGCCGCGCCGCCCAGCTCGTACACCCGGTTGGTCTCCGCGGCCCCGGTGAGCGCCGCGGCGGCGGCCTCGGCGTAGTCCGCGCGGGTCGCGGCACTGACCCGCCCGTCGCCCGCCGCGCCGGTCACCCCGAACTGGAGGTACGTCGCGAGCTGGTCGGTGTAGTTCTCCAGGTACCAGCTGTTGCGCAGGATCACGTACGGCAGGCCCGACGCGGTGATCTCCCGCTCGGTGGCGAGGTGCTCCCCGGCGAGGATCATGCCGGAGCGGTCGGCGTTGGCGATGCTGGTGTAGACGACCAGCCCGACCCCGGCCTCGCGGGCGGCGGCGACGACGTTGTGGTGCTGGGCGATCCGCTGCCCGACCTCGCTGCCGGAGACGAACATCAGCCTGTCGGCCCCGGCGAACGCGGTGCGCAGCGAGCCGGGGTCGGTGTAGTCGACCTGCCGGGTGTTCACGCCGTGCCCGGCGAGGTCGGCGAGCTTGCCGGCGTCGCGGCCGAGCGCCACGATCTCCCCGGCGGGCACGCCCCGGCGCAGCAGGGCGGCGACGATCAGTTGGCCGAGGTGGCCGGTGGCTCCGGTGACGACGATGGACATCTGTGCTCCCTCTCGGTGTCGGAGACGGTCCCCTGGCCGGGGGCGGTCTCCGGGGCGGACGATCCGTCGTCCGGTGCAACGGGAAGCTTCTGCCACCACTTCCCGTTGGAGAGTAGGCACCTTGAAGTAAGCCACTAACTCATGGAGAGTGAAGGCGTGGAACCCACTCCCTTCGCCCGCGACTGCGGCAGCCGGCAGGTCCTCGACCGGATCGGCGACCGGTGGAGCGTGCTCGTCGTCCTCACCCTCGCCGACGGCGGGAAGCGCTTCAGCGAGCTGGCCCGGCGCATCGAGGGGGTGAGCCAGAAGATGCTCACCCAGGCGCTGCGCGGCCTGGAACGCGACGGCCTGATCACCCGCACCGCGTACGCAACCGTCCCGCCCCGGGTCGACTACGCGCTGACCGACCTCGGGCGCAGCCTGCTCGACCTGCTGGGCGGGCTGGAGGCGTGGGCGACGACGCACCTCGGCGAGGTCGAGGCCGCGCGCGCCCGCTACGACGCCGCCGGCTGAGCGCCCGGCCCGTGGCCGCCCGGCGGTGGGCGGCGCGCCCGGTGGGATTCCGATGTAACGGGAATCGGCGGCAAAGCGCTGCGCCCCCGAAGCGCCCGTCCGGGCGCACTCCGGACATAGGCTTCACCGGGCCGGAGGTCGGACACGGGTTCGAGGGGGCGTGTCCGGCCGCCGCCGTCCCGCCGGCACCACGCCGACGCCCACCCGAACGGGCCGCCGCAGCACCCGCCGCCGGGCCGTCGCAGCACCCGCCGCCGGGCCGGCGGTCACCCGGCCCGGGTCAGGCCGCGAGCTGGTCGACCCGGCTGAGCACCCGGTCGATCAGGCCGTACTCCCGGGCCTGCTCGGCGGTGAACCAGCGGTCCCGGTCCGAGTCCTGCTGGATCTGCTCCACGGAGCGCCCGCTGTGCCGGGCGATCAGCTCCTGAATCGTCCGCTTGACGTGCAGCATGTTCTCCGCCTGGATGGTGATGTCGGCGACCGTGCCGCCGAACCCGCCCGACGGCTGGTGCATCATGATCCGCGAGTGGGGCAGGGCGTACCGCTTGCCGGCGGTGCCCGCGCACAGCAGGAACTGACCCATCGAGCCGGCCAGGCCGAGCGCGAGGGTGGCCACGTCGTTGCGGACGTACCGCATCGTGTCGTAGACGGCCATCCCGGCGCTGACCGAGCCGCCCGGGGAGTTGATGTAGAGGTAGATGTCCCGCTCGCTGTCCTCGGCCGCCAGCAGCAGGAGCTGCGCGCAGATCTGGTTGGCCGACTCGTCGGTGACCTCCGTGCC
This sequence comes from Micromonospora sp. NPDC002575, assembly GCF_042889525.1. Classification (NCBI taxonomy): domain Bacteria; kingdom Bacillati; phylum Actinomycetota; class Actinomycetes; order Micromonosporales; family Micromonosporaceae; genus Micromonospora; species Micromonospora sp. NPDC002575. The sequence goes on from NZ_JBIARA010000006.1 coordinate 223,594, forward strand.
GAGGAAGATGATCCGCTCCTTCAGCAACCGCTGGAAGACCTGGTCGCCGAAGGACGGCTGACCCCCGTCCCGCATCCACACGTCGTACCTGATCATCGCGATCGACCTCCACGCCGCCGGCGGGCGACGGACTCCGCCCAGGGGAACCGGTGCCCCCAGCGTCCGCCCGCCGGGCGCGCGGTCCCAGCGCTTCTGCCGCCGGCAGATCCGCCGACGGCAGAAACCGGCCGGGCCTAGCGGGCGGTCAGCCGCCGCCGGCCCGCCCGGGCCCGCCGCCGGGCCAGCACCCTCGCGGTACGCGCGGCGGGGCGCGCAAGCGGCGCGGACGCGAACAGCCGGATCGGCAGGACGTGCACGGCCGGGCCGGGGTGCGCCACCGCCCCGCCGACGGACACCACGGACGTGCCGAGGCCCGCCCCGCCGACGTGCAGCAGCCGGCCGCCCGCGGTCGGGGTGACCCCGCCGAGCCGGAACACCCGGTCGGCGGCCACCGGCACCCGGCACTCCACCCTCGGCCCGCCCTGCGGCGGCCCGGCCGGGTCGGCGTGGAAGCCGAGGCGCAGCCGTGGGCCGGTCTGGCCGCCCGCCGGCACCACCGCGTCCAGGTGGGCCAGGGCCGCCCGGGGCGCGGCGGGCACCCGCCGCTCGACCCGGCGCAGGTCGTCGCGGGCCTCCTCCAGCAGGTCGGACAGGCCGATGCCGAGGGCGCGACAGATCGCCGCCAGCACCTCGGAGCTGGCCTCCTTGCGCCCGCGCTCGACCTCGGAGAGGTAGGGCAGGGACACCCCCGCCGCCTCGGCCACCTCGCGCAGGGTGCGGCCCTGGCGCTGCCGCACCCGGCGCAGCACGCCGCCGATCACCCGTCGCAGCAACGACATCCGGGCCTCCTCGTGGTGGGTGCTCCTGCCCCCATCATGCCGGTTCGGCGGGCGACACACCGACCCCGGCCGTGCCGACGGCGGCCGTGCCGACGACTTCCGGCGCGGCGGCCGGCTCCCGACCACCGGCGTCGTCCCGGCCTGCCGGGCCGGTCCGGCGCGCACCGGCTATGTTGTGCACGTGCAGGCGACGGAGGCGGAGCAGGTCCCGCGGTGATCCACTTTCCCGCGCAGCGGCGGGGCCCGCTGAGCGCGCTGAGCCTGCGCCTGGCCGCCGCCCTCGGCCTGGTCTTTGCCGTCGTCACGGCGGTCTACCTCGACCGCGACGGCTACCGCGACGTCAACGAGGACGGCCTCACCCTCCTCGACTGCTTCTACTACGCGGTGGTCTCCCTCTCCACCACCGGGTACGGCGACATCACGCCGGCGGCGCCGTCCGCCCGGCTGGTCAACGTCCTGTTCGTCACCCCGGCCCGGGTGCTCTTCCTGATCATCCTGGTCGGCACCACCCTGGAAGTCCTGACCGAGCAGTACCGGACCGGCCGTCGTCTGACGCGGTGGAGGAAGAGCGTGAAGGACCACGTCATCATCTGCGGCTACGGCACCAAGGGCCGCAGCGCGGTCTCGGCGCTGCTGGAGAACGGCCTCGACAAGTCCCGGATCGTGGTGGTCGAGCGCAGCCCGGCGTCGCTGCGGCAGGCCACCTCGGCGGGGCTCGTCGCGATCGAGGGGTCGGCCACCCGCTCCTCGGTGCTCAACGAGGCGCACGTGCGCAACGCCAAGGCGGTGATCATCGCCACGGACAGCGACGACGCGTCGGTGCTGGTCGCGCTCACCGTCCGGCAGCTCACGGCCGGGCAGGTGCGGATCATCGCGGCGGCCCGCGAGGCCGAGAACGCGCCGCTGCTCAAGCAGAGCGGCGCCCACCACGTGATCGTCTCCTCCGCCACGGCGGGCCGGCTGCTCGGCCTGTCCACCTCCGCGCCGCCGCTGATCGACGTGGTGGAGGACCTGCTGACCCCGGGTCAGGGCATGGCGCTGGCCATGCGTTCGGCGGAACGCGACGAGGTCGGCCGCTCCCCGCGCGAGCTGGACGCCCTGGTCATCGCGCTGGTCCGCCGGGGCAAGGTGGTGACGCTCTCCGACCGGGCCGGCGCGGTCATCGAGACCGGCGACATGCTCGTGCACGTCCGCGACGACCGGTCCCAGCCCGCCAGCACGCCGGGCTGACCGCCCGCCGCCCGTGACCAGACGACAGGGCCCGCCACCTTCCGGTGGCGGGCCCTGTCGTCGTACGGGTGGGACGGATCAGAGGATCGTCCAGGTGTCGCCGCTGCCCAGCAGGCCGGCGAGCTGCTGCTCCGGGGTCTCGGTGACCTGTGCCTTCGCCTCCTCGACCTGGGCCTGGACCACGCTGTCGTAGGACGGGCGGTCGACCGAGCGGAACACGCCGATCGGGGTGTTGCTCAGGTCGAGCCCGGGCAGCCGGGACAGCGCGAACGCGTACGCCGGGTCGGCGACCGTCGCGTCGTGCACGACGATCTCCTCCGGGCGGACCGACGCGGTCTCCCGCACCTCCAGCCCGAAGCCGCCCGGCGGGTGCACGACGCAGAACCGGCCGTCCTTGCCGAACGTGATCGGCTGCCCGTGCTCCAGCCGGATCAGGAAGTCGTCCCGGGTGGCCGGCTCCTTGAGCTGGTCGAACGCCCCGTCGTTGAAGATGTTGCAGTTCTGGTAGATCTCCACGAACGCCGAGCCCTGGTGCTCGGCGGCGGCCCGCAGCACCGACTGGAGGTGCTTGCGGTCGGAGTCGATGGTGCGGCCGACGAAGCTCGCCTCCGCGCCCAGGGCCAGCGAGATCGGGTTGAACGGAGCGTCGGCCGAACCGGCCGGCGTCGACTTGGTGATCTTGCCGACCTCGGACGTCGGGGAATACTGCCCCTTGGTCAGGCCGTAGATCCGGTTGTTGAACAGCAGGATCTTCAGGTTGACGTTGCGGCGCAGCGCGTGGATGAGGTGGTTGCCGCCGATCGACAGCGCGTCGCCGTCGCCGGTGACGACCCACACGGACAGGTCCGGGCGGGACACCGACAGGCCCGTGGCGATCGCCGGGGCGCGGCCGTGGATCGAGTGCAGCCCGTACGTGTTCATGTAGTACGGGAACCGGGACGAACACCCGATGCCGGAGACGAAGACGATCCGCTCCCGGGGGATGTTCAGCTCTGGCATGAACTGCTGCACGGCGGCGAGGATCGCGTAGTCACCGCAGCCGGGGCACCAGCGCACTTCCTGGTCGGACTTGAAGTCCTTCGCGGTGAGCTTGAGGGCGACGGGCTCAGACATTCTTCAGGACCTCTTCCAGCATCGTCTCCAGCTCGGTGGCCGTGAACGGCAGGCCGCGGACCTGGTTGTAGCCGATGGCGTCGACCAGGTACTTGCCCCGGACCACCTGGGCGAGCTGGCCGAGGTTCATCTCGGGGATGACCACCCGGTCGTAGGAGCGCAGCACCTCGCCGAGGTTGGCGGGCATCGGGGCCAGGTGCCGCAGGTGGGCCTGCGCGACGGACAGGCCGCGCTGGCGCAGCCGCCGGCAGGCGGCGCCGATCGGGCCGTACGTCGAGCCCCAGCCCAGCACCAGCATCCGGGCGTTGCCGTCCGGGTCCTCCACCTCGACGTCCGGCACCGGGATCGCCTCGATCCGGGCCGCCCGGGTGCGCACCATGAAGTCGTGGTTCGCCGGGTCGTACGAGATGTCGCCGGTCTTGTCGGCCTTCTCCAGGCCGCCGATGCGGTGCTCCAGCCCCGGCGTGCCCGGGATGGCCCACGGCCGGGCCAGGGTCTGCGGGTCGCGCAGGTAGGGCAGGAACGTGCCGTCGTCGCCGTTGGGCGCGGTGGCGAACTCGACCCGCAGGTCGGGCAGGGACTCCACGTCGGGCAGCAGCCACGGCTCGGAGCCGTTGGCGACGTAGTTGTCGGACAGCAGGAGCACCGGGGTGCGGTAGGTCAGCGCGATCCGGGCCGCCTCGATGGCCGCGTGGAAGCAGTCCGACGGGGACTTCGGGGCGATCACCGCGACGGGGGCCTCGCCGTGCCGTCCGTACAGGGCCATGTTGAGGTCGGCCTGCTCGGTCTTGGTGGGCATGCCCGTCGACGGGCCGGCCCGCTGCACGTCCACGATGACCAGCGGCAGCTCCAGCGCCACGGCGAGGGAGATCGTCTCGCTCTTGAGCGCCACGCCGGGGCCGCTGGTGGTGGTGACGCCGAGCGACCCGCCGTACGACGCGCCGAGCGCCGCGCCGACCGCGGCGATCTCGTCCTCGGCCTGCATGGTGACGATGCCGAACCGCTTGTGCTTGCTCAGCTCGTGCAGGATGTCCGACGCCGGGGTGATCGGGTAGGCCCCGAGGAAAACCGGCAGGCCGGAGCGGACGCCCGCGGCCACCAGGCCGAGGGAGAGCGCCGCGTTGCCGGTGATGTTGCGGTAGGTGCCCGGCACCATCTTCGCCGGCTTCACCTCGTACCGGACCGAGAAGGAGTCGGTGGTCTCGCCGAAGTTCCAGCCGGCCCGGAACGCCGCGACGTTCGCCGCGACCAGCTCGGGGCGCTTGGCGAACTTGCGCTCCAGGAAGCGCAGGGTCGACTCGTACGGGCGGGAGTACATCCAGGAGAGCAGGCCCAGGGCGAACATGTTCTTGGCCCGCTCGGCGTCCTTCTTGGACACCTCCTGGTCGGCGAGCGCCCGGACGGTCATCGAGGTGAGCGCGACGGGGTGCACCACGTAGCCGTCGAGGGAGTCGTCGTCGAGCGGGCTGGCCTGGTAGCCCACCTTGGCGAGGTTGCGCTTGGTGAACTCGTCGGTGTTGACGATGATGTCCGCGCCGCGCGGCAGGTCGGCCAGGTTGGCCTTGAGCGCGGCCGGGTTCATCGCGACCAGCACGTTCGGCGCGTCGCCCGGGGTGAGGATGTCGTAGTCGGCGAAGTGCACCTGGAAGCTCGACACGCCGGGCAGGGTCCCGGCGGGGGCGCGGATCTCGGCGGGGAAGTTGGGCAACGTGGAGATGTCGTTGCCCAGCTGGGCCGTCTCCGAGGTGAACCGGTCACCGGTCAGCTGCATGCCGTCGCCGGAGTCGCCGGCGAACCGGATGACGACCCGGTCGAGTTGACGGATCTGCTTCGTCACGCCTGCCCCTCGCTTCGCTCGGCGCGGTCGCGCGGGCGGCTGAACATGATGGTGACCTCGCCTTGCCCGGCCACATGACCTCCTTGACACAGCGCTGCCCCGCACCGCCCGTGGGTGGTCCGGTCCGGTCTGGGTTCCTCCCTGAGAGCCTACGTCGGATGGGATGTCGAACCTGCCCGGTGGTCCGCCGACTGGGAACGGATTCCAGGTGCTTACGTCAGGATTTGGGGTCATTTGCCCCGCCCGCCGTAATCAGAATCACCGGTCGCCGGGCGGGTCGGTGAGCCGGCGGCGCAGGCGGCAGTGGTCCCGCCGGGAAACCGTTCCGTGACGTGCGCCGGGCCCGGCGCGGTAGGCTGACCCACCGTGACCGGTTACCTGGGCTCGTACGCGACGCTCGGGCTCCTGCTGCTCGCCGCCGCCCTCTTCTTCGTCGTGGCGTTCGGCGCGAACCGGGTGCTGCGCCCCGCCCGCCCGGCGGACCCGCCCGGCAAGCGGGCCGGCTACGAGTGCGGCCTCGACCCGGTGGGCGGCGACTGGGCCCAGATGCAGATCCGCTACTACGTGTACGCCTACCTGTACGTGTTGTTCGCGGTCGAGGCGGTCTTCCTCTTCCCGTGGGCGGTGGTGTTCGACCGGCCCGGCTTCGGGCTCGTCACGGTCGCCGAGATGGGCGTCTTCGTGGGCGTGCTGGCGCTCGGCATCCTCTACGCCTGGCGCAAGAACATCCTCCGCTGGACCTGAGCGCCGCCACCGGGCCGGTGTCGAGGCGCTGCCGGTCAGGCCAGCCCGCGCCGGGTCACGGCCGGCGGGCGGTCGCCCCGGATCGTCGCCACCATGTCCAGCACCCGCCGGGTGGGCCCCACCTGGTGGGCGCGGAAGACCCGCGCGCCCAGCCAGGCCGACAGCGCGGTCGCCGCCAGGGTCCCCTCCAGCCGCTCGGCCACGGGCAGGTCCAGCGTCTCGCCGATGAAGTCCTTGTTGGACAGGGCCACCAGCAGCGGCCACCCGGTGGCGCTGAGCTCGTCGAGCCGGCGGGTGATCTCCAGGGAGTGCCGGGTGTTCTTGCCGAAGTCGTGCGCCGGGTCGATGAGGACGCCGTCGGGGCGTACCCCCAGGGCGACCGCGCGCTCGGCGAGGCCCGTGACCGTCGTGACCACGTCGGCCACCACGTCGGCGAACGCCGCCCGGTGCGGGCGGGTGCGCGGCTCCAGCCCGCCCGCGTGCGAGCAGACCAGCCCGGCCCCGGTCTCGGCCGCGACCCGGGCAAGCGCCGGGTCCGCCCCCGACCAGGTGTCGTTGAGCAGGTCGGCGCCGGCCGCGACCGCCTCCACCGCCACCTCGGCCCGCCAGGTGTCGATGGAGATGACCACGTCGGGGAAGGCGGCCCGCACGGCGGCGATCGTGTCGACCGTGCGGCGGATCTCCTCGGCCACGTCCACCTCGTCGCCGGGGCCGGCCTTGACCCCGCCGATGTCGATGATCTCCGCGCCCTCGGCCACCGCCCGCTCCACCGCGCGCAGCGCGCTGTCCTGCGCGAAGGTCGCCCCCCGGTCGAAGAACGAGTCGGGCGTGCGGTTGACGATGGCCATCACCACCAGCTCGCCCGGCGCGAAGGTCCGGCTTCCGAGCCGAAGCGCCCCGGCCATGTCGCCTCCCGATCTCCCGCAGCCGCCGATCCGTCGCGTCCGCTGGTCTGTGGCAGCCGTCTGGTCTGTGCCAGCCGTCGATCTCCGCAGCCGCCGGCCTTCCGTAGCCGGCCGGGCGACCCGGCCGCCTCCGACGCTAGCCGGTCGCCCGGCGGTCCTTCCCGGGGGTACGACGGCACAGATCCGCACCGATCTGTGGGAGGACCGCCCGGCGGGGTCGCTCCGGGCCCGTTCGCGTGCCACGATCTCTGGCATGGGTCAGGTGCTGCTCCTGCTGGTCGTCGCGCTCACCGTCGCGGCAGTGGTCTTCGGGGTGACGGTGCTGGTCACCGGCCGCGATCCCGGCCTCGCGCCGGTCGAGCCGGACGGGCGGGCCGTTCCGCTGCCGGTCAGCCGGCCGCTGCGCGAGTCCGACGTGGGCGACGTCCGTTTCGACACGGCGCCGCGCGGGTACCGGATGTCCCAGGTCGACCAGGCCATGCGCCGGGCGGCCTACGACATCGGGTACAAGTCCGAGCTGATCGGCGTGCTGGAGGCGGAGGTCACCGCGTTGCGCGAGGGACGGGTCGCCGACGCCGACGCGCTGCGGCACACCCGCGAGCAGGCGGCCGTTGCCGCCGCCGAGCAGGCGTCGGGGGCCGACGCCGCCACCGGAGCCACCGTCGCCGCGACCGGGGCCGACATCACCGTCACCGCCGACGTCCCCGGCCCCGCCGCCGACCGGGCCGCTGACGCCTCCGCCGCCGGCGCTGACGCCCCTGCCGCTGGCACGCCGGCCGCTGACGCCTCCGCCGCTGGCGCTGACGCCCCCGCCGGTGCCGCGTCCGCTCCGGCGGCCGACCGGGACGCCGTCGGCACGTCCGTGGCCGCCGAGGCGGGCGACCGCGAGCCGACCGACCGCCCCGTCCGGTCGGAGCCGGCGTGACCGGCTCGGCGGACGCCGAGGGCCTCCGCGAGGCGGCCCAGCCCGGCGCGGGCGAGGTCACCGCCACGGTGATCGTCAACGCCCCGGCCGAGCGGGTGTTCGCCGGGCTGCTGGCCTGGGAACGGCAGTCCGACTGGATCCCGTTCACCACCGTCCGGGTCGTCGAGGGCGACGGCGGCGAGGGCAGCCTCGTGGAGGCGGTCACCTCGCTCGGGCCGGCGGTCCTGCGCGACGAGATGCGGGTGGTCCGGGTCGACGCACCGTACGAGATCGGCGTGGTGCACTGCGGCCGCCTGCTGCGCGGCCCCGGGGTGCTGCGCTGCACCCAGATCGAGGGCGGGCGCACCCAGGTCGTCTGGCACGAGTGGTTCCACGTGCCGGGCGGCACGGCCGGGCGGGTGGCGTGGCCGGTGCTCTGGCCCGGCTCCAAGGTCAGCCTCACCCAGGCGTTGAAGAAGTTCGGCCGGCTGGTCGAGCAGGGCCGCCTGCCCTGACGGCCGCTGCCGCGCCGTGCGGGGTGCGGGCGGGTGCGGGTCGGGGCGTTCCCGCCAGATCGCCGACATGGCGGGGTCCCGACGGGTCGGATACCGCCACCACGCCGGCACGCCCGCGCCCGGCCGGCGGCTCCGGCTAGCGTGTGAGCCGTGACTGACCTGGTGATCGGCGCGGACGGGCTGCCCCGCTGCGCGTGGGGAGCGAGCACCCCGGACTACGCCCCCTACCACGACCGTGAGTGGGGTCGACCCCTGCGCGGCGACGACGCGCTCTACGAGCGGATGACCCTGGAGGCGTTCCAGTCGGGCCTGTCCTGGCTGACCATCCTGCGCAAGCGCCCCGCGTTCCGGCTGGCCTTCGACGACTTCCGCATCGAGGCGGTGGCGGCCTACGGCGAGGCCGACGTGGCCCGGCTGCTGGCCGACGCCGGCATCGTGCGCAACCGGGCCAAGGTCGAGGCGGCGATCGCCAACGCCCGGGCCGCCCTGGAGCTGCCCGAGGGGCTCTCCGCGCTGCTCTGGTCCTTCGCGCCCCCGCCCCGGGCCGCCCGGCTGGCCTCGTTCGCCGAGGTGCCGGCGCTGACCCCGGAGTCGACCGCCCTGGCCAAGGCGCTGAAGAAGCGTGGGTTCCGGTTCGTCGGCCCCACGACTGCGTACGCGCTCATGCAGGCCACCGGCATGGTCGACGACCACCTGGCCGGCTGCCACGTCACCGGTCCGTCGTCGGCGTGATGGGATCGACCCCATGACCGACACCGACGACCGCCCCGACAGCACGCTCTCCGAGCGCCCCGACGGCACGGTCCCCGCCCGGCTCGACGGGGGGCGGGTCGCCGCCGCCTGGGCCGTGCTCCTCCCCCCGGGCCGCTACGACGCCGAGCGGCTCGTCCACCACGACACGCTGGAGCTGACGGGGCTGACCGGGCTGGCTGGCGACGCCGCGGCCGGCGATCCGGCCGCTGCCGCTGCCGCTGCCACTGTCACTGCCGCCGGGGCCGGGGCCGGGGTCACCGCCACCGCCGGTCCCCGCCCGGGCGACCCCGTGGCGGTGCTGACCGAGGGCCCGCTGCGCCTGGTGGCCCTGGGCCGGGTCGCCCGGGCCACCGCCGAGCGCCGCGAGGACCCGGACGATCCGCAGTCCGACCCGGCCTCCGGCGCGTTCGTGGTCGCATACACCCGGCGGGTCTTCGACGAGCCGGTGCCGGCCGACGGGCTGACGCTCAACGGGCCGGTCAGCGCGCTGCCCGCCGACGCCTACCGGGCGCTGGTCGCGCGGCTCGGGCCGCCGCCGGCCCGCCGGTCCTGGCTGGTCAGCCTGGACCTCCCGATCGAGGCGGAAACGCCGGCGGAGGCCGTCCGACTGTTCTGGTCCTACGTGCGCGACCTGGGCCCCCGCGAGCTGCCCGCCTTCGTCTCGCCGTCCGGCGACGAGCTGGCGATGCAGGCGTTCGTGCTGGGGGCCGAGGCCAACCAGGACCCGGAGGAGGACGACTGACCCGGGCCGACCCGCCCGCCCGCGGGTCCAGCGGCCCGCCAACCGGCGGCGGGTCCTCAGCGGCCCTCGAAGACGGGCTTCTCCTTGTTGACGAAGGCCATGGTGGCGGCCCGGTGGTCGGCGGTGCCCCCGCAGATCGACTGGGCCTGCGCCTCGGCGGCCAGGGCGTCGGCGAGGGTGCCGGCGTCGGCGATGGAGAGCTGCCGCTTGATCGCCCCGTACGCGACGGTCGGGCCGGCGGCGAGCCGGGCGGCCAGCTCCTGCGCGGTCGGCAGCACCTGCTCGTCGTCGTCGACCAGGCGGGTCAGCAGGCCCAGCCGGCTGGCCTCCTCGGCGGCGACCGGCTCGGCGAGCATCAGCAGCTCGACGGCCTTGGCGTGGCCGACCAGCCGGGGCAGCGTCCACGAGGCGCCGGTGTCGGCGGCGAGGCCCACCCCGGCGAAGGCCATCAGGAAGCGGGTCTTCGGCCCACCGATGCGGAAGTCGGCCAGGAAGGCCAGCGACGCGCCGGCCCCGGCGGCCATCCCCCGCACGGCGGCCACCACGGGCTTCGGCAGGTTGGCCAGCCGGGCGGCGATCGGGTTGTAGTGGGCCCGGACGGTGTCCACCGGGTTCGCGCCCGGCGACTCCAGGATCTGCACGTGCTCGCGCAGGTCCTGGCCGGCGCTGAACGAGCCGCCCGCTCCCGCCAGCACCACGGCCCGGCAGGACCGGTCGGACTCCAGCTCGGCCAGGGCGTCCCGGAGCGCCTCCTTGAGCGCCACGTCGAGCGCGTTCATCGCGGTCGGGCGGTTGAGGGTCAGGGTGACGACGGAGTCGGTGCGGTCGACGAGCAGCGGCTCGGTCACGTCTTGACGACCCTTCTCTCGCGGTTGGTGGCGTCGAGGCACTGCTCGACGTACCGGTCGGCGGCCGGCCGCAGCCGGGTGGCGTGCCGGTCGAAGAAACTGGCCGCGGCGGTGCCGGGCCAGCGCTCGGGCAGCAGCGCCGGGGGGAGCTGCGGGTCCCGGAACAGGAAGGTACGCCATGCGTGCACGAGCCGGAACCGGGCCGCGTACGCCTCCTCGTCGCCGCTGCGTGCCGTGACCGCGGCCAGCAGCGGGCGCTGCTCGGCGACGAACTGCTCGTAGGCGTGCCCGATCTCGGCGAGGTCCCAGGCCCGGCGGACCACGCCCATCGCGCCCGGGGTGCCGGCGGTGTGCGCGGCGGTGAACCGCTCGTACCGCACGCCGGCCTCCTCGAGCAGGACGTCGACGTCCTCCGCCGGCCGGGTGGCCACCCAGGTCTGCTCGTCGAGGGCGCCGTAGCCGAGGAAGCTCAGGTTGGCGGCGAGCCGCTGCCGCTCCCGGCGGGAGGCGGGGCTGTCCAGGATGAGCATGTCGAAGCGTCCGTCCCAGCTGATCCGGCCGGTCCGGTAGATCCGGGCAGCCGCCTCGTCGAGTCGCCGCGCGGCTTTCGGTGTGATCGAATAGCCCGGCCCCGAGGCCAGCCGGAGCGGGTCGAGCCAGCCCTGGCGGACCATCCGGCTGACCGCCGTGCGCACCGCCGGTGGGGCGATCCCGAGCGGAGCGAGCAACTTGACCAGGGCGGCGACCGGCGCGCGGCCACCCCGGGGTCGGAGGTGGTCGCCGTACAGGTCGAAGAGTGCCGACCGTGCCTGCATGACCGCACATTGTGACAGGCCATCTCAAGATAAGCTAGGTCCTGTTACATCAATGCCTCTTCGGTTTGGGTCCGGCGGTGTTCATCAGGGAAAATCGTTGGTCGACACCGCCGTGCACGTCGCGGTGGGTGATGGCGAAGAGGCTGTGGGGCAACCCACCGACCCTGTTGCAGGTCTGAGGGGAGACAACATGGCGGCGATGAAGCCGCGGACGGGCGACGGTCCGCTGGAAGTCACCAAGGAGGGCCGGGGCATCGTCATGCGGGTTCCGCTGGAGGGTGGTGGCCGGCTCGTCGTCGAGATGACTCCCGACGAGGCCAACGCGCTCGGTGACGCACTGAAGGCAGCCGCCGGCTGACCGAGGCACGGTCCGGGCGGCGGTCGCCGCGCGGGCGGTTCACACCTCCCTGAGCCACCGGCCCCGCCGGTGGCTCAGGGCTTCACCCTGGCCCGAGCGCGTCCGGGCCCTTCTCCCGACCCATCTGGAGGTCGTTCCAGCGTGCTTGCCATCCGCCTGGTGGGTGGACCCGAGCGGTCCGAGGCCCTGGCCCTGCCCATCCGACCCGACGGGACGGCCGAGGAGGGTGCGGCGCAGGCCACGGTCCTGCCCGGGCTGCCGGCGCTGGCCGACGACCTGCTGGCCGAGGCCACCGCCCTGGTCCCGGCGGCCCGGGCCGCCGGGCGGGCCGGCGAGGTGCACGTCCACCTGCGGCCGGGGCGCGTCCCGACGCGGCTGCTGCTGGTCGGGGTCGGCGAGGGCGACGAGCCCGGATGGCGGGCGGCGGGGGCCGCGCTGGCCCGGGCGGCGTCCGGTGAGACACATCTCACGATCATGATGCCGGTCGATGCCACTTCCGGCGCGGTGCGCGGCCTCGTCGAGGGGCTGCTGCTGGCGTCGTACCGCTTCCGGCTCACCGAGGCCGGCGAGGCCCCGGCGCTGGCCGGCGTCGACGTCGCCGTCGGCGACCCGGCCCCCTACGCGGACGCGGTCGAGCGGGCCGAGATCACCGCCCGGATGACCCGCCTGGCCCGGGACCTGACCAACACCCCGTCCTCGGTGAAGAACCCGCAGTGGTTCGCCGAGCAGGTCGAGGCCGCCGTGGCCGGCCGACCCGACCTGCGCCTGCGGGTCCGGCAGCCCGACGAGCTGGCCGCCGAGGGCTTCGGCGGCATCCTCGCCGTCGGCGGCGGCTCCGCCAGCGGCCCGCGCCTGGTCGAGCTGGACTGGCACCCCGCCGACGCGCGCACCCACGTCGTCCTGGTCGGCAAGGGGATCACCTTCGACACCGGCGGCATCTCCATCAAGCCGGTGCCCGCCATGAAGCTGATGCGCAAGGACATGGCCGGCGCCGCCGCCGTCGTGGCCGCCACGCTGGGCGCGGCTGCCCTGCGGCTGCCGGTCCGGATCACCACCCTGGCGCCGCTGGCGGAGAACGCGGTCAGCGGGTCGGCGTTCCGCCCCGGCGACGTGATCACCCACTACGGCGGCGTCACCAGCGAGACCACCAACTCCGACGCCGAGGGGCGGCTGGTGCTCGCCGACGCGCTGGCGTACGCCGTCGCCGAGCTCAAGCCCGACCTGCTGATCGACCTGGCGACCCTGACCGGGGCGAACATGGTGGCGCTCGGTAAGCGCACCGGCGCGCTCTACTCCGACAACGACGAGCTGGCCGCCGACGTGCTGGCCGCGATCGACGCGGCCGGGGAGTCGGCCTGGCGGATGCCGCTGCCGGCCGACTACGTCGAATACCTGGGCAGCGACGTGGCCGACCTCTACAGCGCCCCGAACCAGGGCGGCGGCTCGGTGCTGGCCGCGCTCTACCTGCGCGAGTTCACCGGCGACCTGCGGCAGCGCTGGCTGCACGTCGACATGTCCGCGCCCTCGTGGGCCGACGGCGACGCCGCCGAGCTGACCCGGGGCGCCACCGGCTGGGGGGTGCGCGGCCTGCTGCGCTGGCTGGCCACCCTCGGGTGAGGGTGGAAGGAGGGGCCCCCTGTTAACGCCTGCGGTTGAGCAGGGGTCCCCTGTTAACAGCTCAGCACTTCACGGCGGCGAGCAGGCCCTGACCGACCGGGAGCAGGGCCGGCGTCCAGTCCTCGGACTCCCGGAGCGCCTTGATCGTCTCCCGGGTGGTCACCGTCTCCACGTCCCGGGCCGCCGGGTCGCCGATCCGGCCGTCGGCCAGCGTGCCGTGCAGGGCGAGCACCCCGCCGCGGCGCAGCAGCCGCAGCGCCGCGGCCACGCAGGAACTGAAGTTGGTGGCCTCGGTGTCGACGAAGACCAGGTCGTACGCGCCGTCGGCGAGCCGGGGCAGCACGTCCAGCGCCCGGCCGGTGATGATGCGGGTGCGCCCCGAGGGAAAGCCCGCCTCGGCGAAGATCCGGCGGGCGATCCGCTGGTGCTCCACCTCGACGTCGATGGTGGTGAGGACGCCGTCGGCGCGCATGCCCCGCAGCAGCCACACCCCGCTCACGCCGGTGCCGGTGCCGATCTCCACCACCGCCCGCGCGCTTCCGGCGGCGGCGAGCAGCCGCAGCGCCGCCCCCGTGCCCGGGGTCACCGCGTCGAGGCCCACCTCGCGGGCGAGACTGCGGGCGGTCCGCAGCACGAGGTCCTCGGTGACGTACGACTCGGCGAACTGCGACGCCGGGGTCGTCGAGCTGCCGGAACTGGCGGCCGTGGCGATGGGACACCTCCGTCGGGGGCGGGTTGGCGGTATGAGCCTAGAGGCGGGGGCGAACGGACGCAGCCGCGAGTCCGGTGCCCGACGATCACGGCGGAACCTCCCCGATCGGGCGGTTCCCACCGGGCGGTCACGCACCGCAACCACTGACTGCACTCGCGGCATTCGTGTAATCCTGGATGCGGTATCCCCGTCGTCGGACCGGCCAGCCCTGCCGGCCCGGGGCGAGGGGGCCGGGGACGACTGGGAGGCACCGACGTGACCGACGGCTGGGACTGGCGCCAGCCCGGGGGAGCTCCGACTCCGGCGGCACCGCCGGGGGCCGGTGCGCCGCCGGCCGGGCCGCCGACGGCGACCGACGGCGTCCACCGGGGATCCCCGGCCTCACCCTGGTGGTCCGACGCGCTCGCCGACCCGTGGCGCGACCCGTACGCCCCGGCGGCGGTCGTGGTGCCCGGCCCCGTCGACGCCGCCGCGGAGCCGGAGCCGGTCGTCGACCCGGACGCGCCGGGCCGACCGACGCTGCGCCAACTGCTGCTGATCCCGCTGATCACCGCGCTGCTCGCCGGGACCCTGGGCGGCGCCCTGGGGTACGCCTTCGCGGTGCGCGGCGGCGCGGCCGGCGGCCCGGTGCTCGGCGCCGGTTCCGCCGAGGCCCCGGCGTTGGCCCAGCGCAAACCGGAGTCGCTGGCCGGGGTCGCCCAGCGCGTCCTGCCCAGCGTGGTCACCGTCCGGGTGGCCGGCATGGGCGGCACGAGCGAGGGCTCCGGCTTCATCGTCAGCGCCGACGGCTACGTGATCACCAACGATCACGTGGTCGCCGGGGGCACCGGCAAGGCGTCCGTGGTGTTCAACGACGGCAGCACCGCCGCCGCCAGCGTCGTCGGCCAGGACCCGGAGTCCGACATCGCGGTGATCAAGGTGTCCTCCGCCACGGGCCTGCGGCCGGTGGAGTTCGGTGACTCCGACGCCCTCGCCGTCGGCGACCCGGTGCTGGCCATCGGCTCGCCGCTGTCGCTGGCCAACACCGTGACCGCCGGCATCGTGAGCGCCCTGGACCGGACGATGCAGGCGGGCGACCCGGGCGGGCCGACCCGCTACTACGCGGCCATCCAGACCGACGCCGCGGTCAACCACGGCAACTCCGGCGGCCCGCTGGTCGACTCGGCCGGCCGGGTGATCGGGGTGAACTCGACGATCAAGTCGCTGGTGGCCGACGGGCAGGAGGCCGGCAACATCGGGCTCGCCTTCGCCATCCCGATCAACCAGGCGAAGCGGGTCACCCAGGACATCATCGGCACCGGCAAGGCCCGCCGTACGGTGATCGGCGCCCAGGTCGGCGGCACCGGCGCGGCCAGCGGCGGCGCCGGCGGCGTACGCCTGGCATCGGTGGAGCCGTCGGGCCCGGCGGCCGGGGCCGGGCTCCGGGCGGGGGACGTGATCCTGCGGCTCGCCGGCCGCCCGATGACCGACCCGACCGACCTGATCGCCCTGGTACGCAAGTTCGCGCCGGGGTCCGTGGTGACGGTGGAGTACCGGCGCGGGTCGAGCCGGCAGAACGCCTCGGTGACGCTTGCCGCGGACGCCAAGTGAGAGCCGACCGGCCCCTCCCCGAGGAGCCGTCACCTGCGTACGCTTGGGCTGATGCCGACGAGGAGGCCCAGCAGTGTTCGAGAACCTCAACTGGTGGGAGATCGCCGCGCTGTTGCTCCTGGCGCTGCTGATCTTCGGTGACCGGCTGCCCAACGTGATCAGCGACGGGCTGCGCATGGTCCGCAACCTGCGCGCCATGGCCCGCAACGCGACCGGCGACCTGAGCCGCGAGCTGGGCACCGACATCCAGCTGGAGGACCTGCACCCGAAGGCGTTCATCCGCAAGCACCTGCTCAGCGAGGAGGACGAGCAGGCGATCCGGAAGCCGCTCCAGGGCGTCTACGACAGCCTCCGCTCGGACGTCACCGGCGTGCACGACGACCTGAAGGACGTGGCCAAGGCGGTCGACCTGAAGTCGAGCAGCACCAGTGGCGCGGTCGCGGCCACCTCCGGCGGCGCGGCCCCGGCCCCCCGCACGGCCAGCTACGACGACGCCACCTGACGCCACCCACCCCACCGCCGCCACCCACCGCCGCCACCCCACCCCCACCCCCACGCCGGCCCCGGCCCCCCGGCCCCCCGGCCCAGCTCGGTGATCAAGAGGTTTGCGTCACCGTTGAGATCAACTTTGACGTTTTTCTCTTGATCACCGACGGCAAGGGCGCCGGCGGCGACGGCAAGGGTGCCGCGGTGAGGGCGCCGCGGTGAGGGCGGGGGTGAGGCGGGCCGGCTTGGTCAGCGGCCGGCGGGCTTGAGGCCGAGGGGCTTGCCGAGCAGCGACTCCCGCCGCACCGCGAGCCGGTCGGCGACCTGACCGAGGGCCTTCGCTGCCGGCGACTCCGGCTCGGCGAGCACGATCGGGTTGCCGACGTCGCCGGCCTCCCGGACCCGGGTGTCCAGCGGGATCTGCCCGAGCAGCGGCACCTGTGCCCCGATCGTCCGGGTCAGCGACTCGGCGACGGTCGCGCCGCCGCCGGAGCCGAAGACCTCCATCCGGGAGCCGTCCGGCAGCTCCAGCCACGACATGTTCTCGATCACGCCGACCACCCGCTGGTGGGTCTGGAGCGCGATCGCGCCGGCCCGCTCGGCCACCTCGGCGGCGGCGGCCTGCGGCGTGGTGACCACCAGGATCTCGGCGTTCGGCAGCAGCTGGGCCAGCGAGATGGCCACGTCGCCGGTGCCCGGGGGCAGGTCGAGCAGGAGCACGTCCAGGTCGCCCCAGTAGACGTCGGCGAGGAACTGCTGCAACGCCCGGTGCAGCATCGGGCCGCGCCACACCACGGCCGAGTTGCCCGAGGTGAACATGCCGATCGAGATCACCTTCACGCCGTGCGCCTGCGGCGGCATGATCAGATCCTCCACCCGGGTCGGGCGGCCGTCCGCGCCGAGCATCCGGGGCACCGAGTGGCCGTAGATGTCCGCGTCGACGACGCCGACGCTCAGGCCCCGGGCGGCCAGCGCGGCGGCCAGGTTCACCGTGACGCTGGACTTGCCGACGCCGCCCTTGCCGCTGGCGACCGCGTAGACGCGGGTGCGGGAGCCGGGCTGGGCGAACGGGATCACCGGCTCCTCGGTGGCGGAGCCGCCGCGCAGCTTCGCCTGGAGGCCCTGGCGCTGCTCGGGGCTCATCACCCCGAACTCGATCTCCACCCCGGTCACGCCGGGCACCGCGGCGACGGCGGCGGTGATGTCGGCGCGCAGCTTGTCCTTCAGCGGGCAGCCGGCCACGGTGAGCAGCAGCTCGACCCGGACCACGCCGTCGTCGCCGACCCGGGCGGAGCGGACCATGCCGAGGTCGGTGATGGGCCGGCGGATCTCCGGGTCGTCGACGGTGGCCAGGGCGGCCTGGACGGCGTCCTCGACGGTGCTGACGGGTGCTGACATGCCCGCAATGCTACGTCGGGGGCGATAGGTGCCGGCCGTCGGCGGGCCCCGGTGTGAGCGAGTCGATGGCCCGCCCGGCCTGGTCGGCGCGCGCACCCGCCCTGGTCGGCGCGCGCACCCGCCCTGGCCGCCACGCCCGGCAGGCGGTCAGCGCCCGCCGGTCGACCCCTCCGGCCGGGCGCCCCGGGCGAAGTCGCCGTCCAGCTCGTCGAGGGGCTCGTCGAGGTGCGCCCCAACCCCGCGCGGCGGCGGGCGCTCCGACGACGGGCGTTCGTGCTGCCGGCGCTCCAGCTTCTGCCGGCGCTGCGCGGCCTCGTCCAGCTCCTCCGCCAGCCGGGCCAGCTCCGAACGGAGGAAGTCCCGGGTCGCCACCTCGCCCAGCGCGATCCGCAGCGCCGCGACCTCCCGGGCCAGGTACTCGGTGTCCGCCTTCTGCATCGTCGCGCGCCGCCGGTCCTCCTCCAGCGCCACCCGGTCCCGGTCGGTCTGCCGGTTCTGCGCGAGCAGGATCAGCGGCGCCGCGTAGGACGCCTGGAGGGAGAGCACCAGGGTCAGGAACGTGAAGGTGTACGGGTCGAAGCGCAGGCCCTCCGGGGCCAGGGTGTTCCAGCCGAACCAGGCCGCGATCACCACCGTCATGTAGACGATGAAGTTCGCCGTGCCCATGCCCCGGGCGATCCCCTCCGCCCAGCGGCCGAACGTTTCCTGGTCGATCCGGGGCAGCTTCACGCCCCGGGGCTCGCGCGGCTGGTCCAGCCGCTCCGCCCGCCGCTGCTCACTCATCGGCGTCGTCCAGCACCTCGTGGACCGGCGCGGGGGCGGTCGGGGCGTCCCGGTCCCGCCAGTCGCGCGGCAGCGAGTGGTCCAGCACGTCGTCGACGGTCACCGCGCCGACGAGCCGGTTGTTGCGGTCCACCACCGGCATGGCGACCAGGTCGTACGTGGCCATCCGGCGGGTGATCTCCGGCAGCGGGGCGGCCGGGCGCAGCGGGTCGATGTCGTTGACCACCACCCCGCCGAGCAGGTCGGACGGTGGCTCCCGCAGCAGCCGCTGGAAATGCACCATGCCCAGGTAGCGGCCGGTCGGGGTGGTCAGCGGCGCGCGGGTCACGAAGACCTGCGCGGCCACCGCCGGGGAGAGCTGCTCCTCCCGGATCCGGGCCAGCGCCTCGGCGACCGTGGCGTCCGGCGGCAGGATCACCGGCTCCGAGGTCATCACGCTGCCCGCCGTGCCCGACGAGTATTTCAGCAGCTGGCGGACCGGGTCGGCCTCGCCGGGCTCCATCAGGTCCAGCAGCACGTCCTGCTCGGTCGGGGGCAGCTCGTTGAGCAGGTCGGCGGCGTCGTCCGGGTCCATCTCCTCCAGCACGTCGGCGGCCCGTTCCCGGTCCAGCGCGGCGAGGATCTCCACCTGGTCGTGCTCGGGCAGCTCGCTGAGCACGTCGGCCAGCCGCTCGTCGTCCAGCGCCGCGGCCACCTCGTTGCGCCGGGTGTCCGGCAGGTCCTGTAAGGCGTTGGCCAGGTCGGCCGGGCGCATGTCCTCCAGGACGGCGAGCAGGTTCGCCGTACCCCGGTTCTCGCCGATGCCGCTGAGGCCGCGCACCCGGTCCCACTCGACCTGGTGCAGGTGGCCGCGGCGGGTGAGCCGACCGGTGTGCTCGCGGACGGCGACGCGGGTCAGCGACCACTCGCCGCCCCGGCTGCACTCCATGGCCACGTCGACCACCGACCCGGGCTGGCCGCCCGGGTCGAGCTGCACGCGCCGGTCCAGCAGCTCCTGGAGCACCAGCAGCTCGTTGGGGCGCTTTTCGAACCGGCGCAGGTTGAGCGTGCCGCTGCCGAGCACCACCGCGTCGGCGTCGATGGTGGTGATCCGGTTGATGGACAGGAAGATCCGTCGGCGCATCGGCATCTCGGCGACCAGGCCCACCACCTCGGGCGGGCGTTGGGTGGGCCGGAGCCGGGCCACCGCGTCGCGCACCCGGCCCACCTGGTCGCCGTTCGGGTCGAAGACGGCGACTCCGGCGAGTCGGGCGATGTAGACCCGGTTCGGCGTGCTCACGGGCACCAGCCTAAGCGCCTACTGTTTATCAACATGTCGACCTTGGCCTACGAGATCGTGGACGTCTTCACCGACCGCCCGTTCGCCGGCAACCCGCTTGCCGTCGTGTTCGGCGCCGAGGGGTTGGCCACCGAACAGATGCAGTCGCTGGCGTTGGAGTTCAACCTGTCCGAGACGGTGTTCGTGCTGCCGCCCACCCAGGTCGGGGCCACCTACCGGGCGCGGATCTTCACGCCAACCGACGAGCTGCCGTTCGCCGGGCACCCCAGCGTCGGCGCGGCGGTGACCGCGAGCCGCCGGGGCCTGTTCGGCGTGGGGCAGGTCACCCAGGAGTGCGGTGCCGGGGTGCTGCCGATCGAGGTCACCGCGCACGGCGCGACGCTGACCGGCGGCGTGCCGACGCTCGGCCCCGAGCTGGACCTGGAGCCGCTGCTGGAGATGGTCGGCCTCACCGCCGCCGACCACGCCGGCCCGCCGCCCCGGGTCGCCGGGTGCGGGCTGGAGTTCCCGTACCTGCCGGTGCGGCCGGACGCGGTGGCCCGCGCGCGCGTCGACCCGGCGGCGGCGGAGCGGTACGGCCTCGAACATGTGAGCGTCTTCTCCTGGGAGGCCGACTCGCAAACCGCGCACGCCCGGGTCTTCGTCCCGGGGCGCGGGGTGCCGGAGGACCCGGCGACGGGCTCGGCCGCCCTCGGGCTCGGCGTGTGGCTGGTCGCCAGCGGGCTGCTCCCCGGCGAGGGAAGCACCTCCTACACCGTCCGGCAGGGCGCCGAGCTGCGCCGGCCGTCCGTGCTGGCCTGCACGGTCACCGCCGTCGGCGGTGCGGCGGTCGGCGCGACCGTGCGCGGCGACGTGATGGCGGTGGCGCGCGGCGAGATCGTCGTGCCGCCCTTCGTCGGCTGAGGCGCAAGGAAGGGCCCCTTTTAACGCCTGCGGTAGAGGAGGGAACCCCTCTCACCGGCCACGGGCGTCGCCGTACGCTCGCGCGGGCCGGCAGGCATGCGGGAGGATGCCAGGGTGACTGACGAGGTGAACGGGCGGGCCGGCACGCCCCTGGTCGACGAGGCGGTGAAGAAGGCTGCCGTCGCCTGGGTGGGTGTCGCGGGCGGGCCGGCGCGGGCGCTGTGGTGCGTACCGTCGCCAGGGTCGCTCCTGGTCGTGAGCGGCCCCGGCGAACAGGCCGCGCCCGGGCTGGCCGAGGCGGCCGAGGCGCAGGTGACGCTGCGCGGCGACCACGGCGGCCGGATCGTCACCTGGCCGGCCCGGGTGACCCGGCTGGCCCCGGGCACCGAGGAGTGGGCGGCCCTGGCCCCGACGGTCGCCGCCAAACGGCTCAACGCTCCCGGTTCCGCCGCCGATCTGGCGCAGCGGTGGGCCACCGACGGCTGCGCCCTGGTCCGGCTCACCCCGGCCGGCGAACCCGCCGCCGGCGACCGGCTGCCGGACGCCTCGCTCGCCGAGCCGCCCCGGGCGGCCCCGGTGGTCCGGGCCACCCGCCGACCGTTCCGGCTGCACCGAGTCCGCCGCCGCTGACCGACCCTGTGCAGCTCGGGTCAGGCCGGCACGGCGACCGGGTCCACCCAACCGAGGACGTCGCTCAGCGAGCCCAGCTCCGGCCCGTCCCAGGCCGGTTCGGCGTTGAAGACCATGTGCTCGGCGAGGTCCGGTGCGGCCAGCCGCACCGCCGTCATGCCGGCCCGCCGCGCCCCGGTGAGCTCCTGGCTGCCGCCGTCGCCGACGTACAGGCAGTCGCCCGGGGACAGCCCGAGCGGGCCGCACGCCGACAGGTAGAGCGCCGGATCGGGCTTGCAGCGCCCGAGCTGCACCGAGAAGACCCGCACGTCGAGCAGCGGGGCCACGGCCAGCTGGGGCAGGAACTCCGGCAGCTCGTGGGTGCAGTCGCTGACCAGGCCGGTGCGTACGCCCGCCGCGCGCAGCGCCGTCAGCACGGGCACCGCCTCGTCGCGCAGCCGGGTGTCCGCGCGGACCGCCCGCCGCCGGGAGGCCACGGCCGCGCGCAGCGCGCTCTCCGGCGGGTGTACGCCCGCCTGCGCGCACACCCAGCGCAGGGTGGCCACGGCGTCGCCGAACCGCCCGCTGGCCCGCTGGTAGTAGCTGCGGTCGAGCACGTCGACGAGCGCGTCGACCGGGCAACCGAGCAGCTCGGCGGTGGACCGGTGGGCCGCGCCGCGTTGCACGGAACGGGTGAGCGTGCCGAAGAAGTCGAACAGCACCGCACGGAAAACGGGCATGGGGAGGTGCCTCCGGGCGTCGAGGGGGAGGGTCGCCGGCGGAATGCGATGATCGTAATCGAACGCTGACGTTCTGTGGTGACGGGTGGTCGACGGACGTGCGTGTGAAGATTGCTTCCCGTGCCCGTCCCTCACCACCACCGCCCGGTGGGCCCGCTGACCGGCGGGGTCCTGGCCCTGGCCGTCCTCGCGGTCTCGTCGTCCGCGCCGCTGGTCGCCTTCGCCGCCGCGCCCGCCCTGGCGATCGCCTTCTGGCGCAACCTGCTCGCGGTCGGTGCGCTGGGCCCGTTCGCGCTGGCCCGGCGGCGGGCAGAGTTCCGGGCGCTGACGCGGTCGGGCCCGGACCGCGACGGGGGCGGCGACGGGCCTGTGGGCCCGGGCGGCGACGGGCGCGCGCCGGCGGGCGCCGGCCGGCGCGAGGGCTGGTACTGCGTGCTGTCGGGGGTGGCGCTGGCCGCCCACTTCGCCACCTGGATGCCGAGCGTCCAGCTCACCTCGGTCGCCGCCGCCGTCGCCCTGGTCGCCACCCAGCCGGTGTGGCAGGGGCTGATCGCCCGGGGCCAGGGCCGCCGGCTACCGCCGGCCGTCTGGGCCGGCATCGCGGCGGCGGTCGGCGGTGCCGTGCTCGCCTCCGGGGCCGACTTCGCCGTCTCCGGCCGGGCGTTCGCCGGCGACCTGCTCGCGGCGACCGGCGGCCTGTTCGCGGCGGTCTACACCGCCCTCGGGGAGCGGGCGCGGGTCACCGTCAGCACGACCACCTACACCACCATTTGTTACGGGGTGTGCGCGCTGATCCTGCTGGTCGTCTGCCTGGTCGGCGGGGTGCCGCTGGGCGGCTACGACACCGGCACCTGGCTGGCGATCCTCGGCCTGGTGGCCGGGGCCCAGCTGCTCGGCCACTCGATGTTCAACTACGCGCTGCGGCGGGTCTCCGCGACCACGGTCAGCATGCTGATCCTGCTGGAGGTGCCCGGGGCTGCCCTGCTCGCGTGGGCCTGGCTCGGCCAGTTGCCCCGGGCCGGCGCGCTGCCGGGGCTCGCGCTGATCCTGGCCGGCGTCGCCGTGGTGGTGCTCGGCGGGGCCCGCGCCGGCCGTCGCGCCGTCCCGGCCCCGCTGCCGGCCGACGCCACCCCGCTGCCGGCCGACGCCACCCCGCTGCCCGGCTCTCCACCCGACCGCCCGGCATGACGCCTCCCGCCCGGCACGCGGGAGGACAAGATCGCGCTCGATCAGGGAAAGAGTGGTGTCACTCGCTGCCGAAGGCCACTCTTTCGCTGATCGAGCACGATCTTCGGCCCACATCTCCCGCAAGAACAGCCACCCATCAGGGTGCCGGCCCGCCTCGGTGATCGGCTCGCCCGGTAGCCCAGTAGCCGGGGGGTCACGGCTCGACGCCGACCGCCCTCGCGCTGGCCACCCAGAGCCGGGCGGCGAGCTGCGGGTCGGTGGCCTTGCGCAGCGGCCGGCGGGGCCGACGGTCGGCGTAGTAGCCGCCGTCGATCAGCCGGGCCGGATCCTGGTTGGCCAGCCAGACCAGGGTCTCCGCGCCCTTCTCCGGGCTGCGGAACGGCATGACCCGCATGCCGAGGGCGAGCAGCCGGCTGTCCGCGCCGAACCGGGTCCGCACCACGCCCGGGTGGAAGCAGTACGCCGGGATGTCCGGCCAGCGCCGGGCCGCCTCGGCGGTGAACAGGATGTTCGCCTGCTTGCTGGTGCCGTACGCGCGCACCGACCGGTAGCCGCGCAGGGTGGCGTTGAGGTCGTCGGGGTCGAGGACGCCGCTGCGGTGCGCGCCGGAGGCGGTCACCACCAGCCGGCCCACCCGGTCCCGCAGCAGGGTGCTGAGCAGGAACGGCGCCAGGTGGTTGGCCTGCATGGACAGCTCGAACCCGTCGACGGTGGTCACCGGGCGCAGCACGATCGCGCCGGCGTTGTTGGCCAGCACGTCGATCCGGTCGTACGCGGTACGCAGCCGCTCGGCGAGCCCCCGCACGTCGTCGAGGACCGCGAAGTCGGCCCGGAACAGCTCGGGCCGCTCGCCGCTGGCCTCCCGCACCCGCTCGCCCGCGGCCTGGAGCCGGGCCGGGTCCCGCCCGACCAGCACCACCCGGTCGCCCCGGCGGGCCAGGTCCACCGCGGCGGCGAGGCCGATGCCGGAGCTGGCGCCCGTCACCACCACGATGCGCCGCCCCGTGAGATCTTCCACAGGCCCATTCACCCCAGTCACGGCACGACGTTACCGTGGCGTCACAAGCCCCTTTGCGATCGTCAGGTAATCCGGTTGCCGTACCGGTGGCGTCGGCGTGCCAGCCGCGCCGGAAGGAGCACCCCATGACCGCCGCCGGTCGTCCCCGCCGGTCCTGCCTCGCCGTGCCGGGATCCAGCGTCAAGATGCTGGCCAAGGCCCAGGGCCTCCCCGCCGACCAGGTCTTCCTCGACCTGGAGGACGCCGTCGCCCCGCTGGCCAAGCCGGACGCGCGCAAGAACATCGTGGCCGCCCTCAACGAGGGCGACTGGGCCGGCAAGACCCGGGTGGTCCGGGTCAACGACCTGACCACCCCGTGGACGTACCGGGACGTGATCGACGTCGTGGAGGGGGCCGGCGCGCACCTGGACTGCGTCATGCTGCCCAAGGTGCAGGACGCCGCCCAGGTGCAGTGGCTGGACCTGACGCTCACCCAACTGGAGAAGACCCTCGGCCTGCCGGTCGGCCGGATCGGCATCGAGGCGCAGATCGAGAACGCGGCCGGGCTGGTCAACGTCGACGCCATCGCCGCCGCCTCGCCCCGCGTCGAGACGATCATCTTCGGCCCGGCCGACTTCATGGCCTCGATCAACATGAGGTCGCTGGTGGTCGGCGGGCTCATGCCGGACTACCCGGGCGACCCCTACCACTACATCCTGATGCGCATTCTGATGGCCGCCCGGATGCACGACCTCCAGGCCATCGACGGCCCGTTCCTGCAGATCCGGGACACCGACGCGTTCCGCGAGGTGGCGAAGCGTTCGGCCGCGCTGGGCTTCGACGGCAAGTGGGTGCTGCACCCCGGCCAGATCGAGGCCGCCAACGAGGTCTACTCGCCGGCCCAGGCCGACTACGACCACGCCGAGCTGATCCTCGACGCGTACGAGCACTACACCTCGGAGGCCGGCGGCCGGCGCGGCGCGGTGATGCTCGGCGACGAGATGATCGACGAGGCGTCCCGCAAGATGGCCCTGGTGATCGCCGCCAAGGGCCGGGCGGCCGGCATGGCCCGCACGTCGCGCTTCACTCCGCCCGCCGAGTAAGCCGCCGCGTGAGCCGAGCCGCCGCCCCGTGAGCCGTCGCCCCGTGAGCTGAGCGCCGACGGGCTGCGGTGCCGCCCCGGCCGGGGCGGCACCGGGCCGGTCAGTAGCCGTAGCCGGTCAGTAGCCGTAGCCGGTTCCGCTGCCGCTGCCGCTGCCGGAATCGCTCGTGGTGATGGCGAGGACGATCAGCGCCACGTAGAAGAGGATCGCCAGCACCAGCAGGCCGGTGAGGATCCAGCCGACGATGATGGCCGCCTTCGCCATCCCCTCCCCGCCCTCGCCCGTCTCGCGGATCTGCTTGCGGGCCACGTGCCCGAGGATCGCGCCGATCGGCGCGGTGATGCAGGAGCCGATGCCGACGAGGGCGAGCACCAGCGCCGCGATCGCCATCCCGTTGGTCCTCGGCGGCGGCGCGTACCCGTACCCCGGATAGCCCGGCGTCGGGTGACCGACCGGGGCGTAGCCGGGCACGGCGTAGGGGTCGGCGACCGGCGGGGCCTGCCCCATCTTCATCCCCGCGTACGGGTCGGCCGGCGCGTACGGGTCGCCGCCGGTCGGCTGCCCGCTCACCGGCAGGGTCGGGTCGACCGGCGGCGCGGACGGCTGGGACCAGGGGTCGCTCGGGCTGTCGGCCGGTGGGGGGTATGTCATGGGCTCTCTCCGCGTCTCGTCGAGGGTGCGCGGTCAGGGTAGCCAGGACGACCCAAAACGCAGCACCCGTCACCGGGTGCCGCGTTGCCCGGGGCAGGACGAACCGGCAGGATCGCGGCATGGCAATCGACGCGCGCGGCGCGGACCGTTCCGGCAGCCGACCACGACGGGACGTGAGCCGCCCGGGCATGCCCCGGCGCAGCCGCCCCACCGCCGGGGCCGGCCCGGCCGACGAGGACGCCCCGGCGGTGCTGCCGGAGCCCGTCACCATGCGGCTCGACGGCCGGGTCGCCCTGGTCACGGGCGCCGGCAGCCCGGACGGCATCGGGTACGCCACCGCCCGCCGGCTTTCGGATCTGGGGGCCCGGGTGGCCATCGTCTCCACCACCCGGCGCATCCACGAGCGGGCCGGCGAGCTGGGGGTGACCGGGTTCGTCGCCGACCTCACCGACGAGTCGGAGGTCGGCGCGCTCGCCGACGCCGTGGCCGAGCAGCTCGGCGACGTGGAGGTGCTGGTCAACAACGCCGGCCTGGCGAGCCGGGCCAGCCCCGAGGTGCTGCGCCCGGTGGCCCAGCTCAGCTACGACGAGTGGCGCGGCGAGATCGACAGGAACCTGACCACGGCGTTCCTGTGCAGTCGGGCGTTCATCGGTGGGATGGCCGAGCGTGGTTGGGGGCGGATCGTCAACCTCGCGGCCACGGCCGGCCCGGTGAACGCCCTGCCCACCGAGGCGGCGTACGCGGCGGCGAAGGCGGGCGTGGTGGGCCTGACCCGGGCGCTGGCCATGGAGATGATCGCCGACGGGGTGACGGTGAACTCGGTGGCCCCCGGCACCATCCACACCGCCGCCTCCACCGTGGCCGAGATCCGGCAGGGCCTCGGCACGCCGGTGGGCCGCCCGGGCACCCCGGACGAGGTCGCCGCCGCGATCGCCTTCCTCTGCTCGCCGGCCGCGTCGTACATCACGGGGCAGATGCTGGTGGTCGACGGCGGCAACAGCGTCCGGGAGGCCCAGTTCCGCTGACCGTCGCCGGGCTCCGGCGGGATCAGTGGTAGGAGCTGCCGTCCGTGGAGCCGCCCCAGAAGACCAGCCCGATCCAGCCGCAGCAGGCGATCAGGCCGATCACGGTGAAGACGTAGCCGAGGATCAGCCCCCAGGTCGCGAGCTGGTCGCCGTGCTCGCCGGTGCGCCGGATCTGCCGCTTGGCCACGTGGCCGAGCACGATGCCGGCGGGCGCGAAGGCGAACGCGAAGACCAGCGACAGCACGGCGAGGATGTTGGTGCCCCGCCCCTGCCCGGCGGGCGAGCCGTACTGGCCGGGCGGGCCGTACGGGGATGGCGGGGGCTCGTACGGCGATGGTGGTTCGTCCGGCTCGCGTGGTGGATAACTCATCCGGCGTCTCCCGCCACCCGTCGTGACCTGGCCCATTGCGGACGCTACCCGCAGCGGTGAACCTTTTCACAGCAGTTGGGGGGACTGGCCGGCTTGGCCTCGTCGGCCGGCCGGTCGATACTTACCGAGCGTTCGGTTACCCGTGGGTAACGCGCGTCGATGAGTGATCCGTGGAGGCTGAAGTGGCCAGACTCGCCCAGACGCCGGGCCTGACCGACGTGCAGCGGTCGATCCTGGAGACCGTCCGGGAGTTCGCCGACAAGGAGATCATCCCGCATGCCCAGCGGCTGGAGCGCGCCGACGAGTACCCCACCGACATCCTCGACGGCATGCGCGAGATGGGGCTGTTCGGCCTCACCATCGCGGAGGAGTACG
This sequence comes from Micromonospora sp. NPDC002575, assembly GCF_042889525.1. Classification (NCBI taxonomy): domain Bacteria; kingdom Bacillati; phylum Actinomycetota; class Actinomycetes; order Micromonosporales; family Micromonosporaceae; genus Micromonospora; species Micromonospora sp. NPDC002575. The sequence continues at coordinate 251,062 of NZ_JBIARA010000006.1, forward strand.
GCGGCCTGGGCGAGTCCCTGCTGACCTACGCGCTCGTGGTCGAGGAGCTGTCCCGGGGCTGGATGTCGATCTCCGGCATCGTCAACACCCACTTCATCGTGGCGTACCTGATCTCCCAGCACGGCTCCGCCGAGCAGCGGGCCCGGCTGCTGCCGAGGATGGCGACCGGCGAGGTGCGCGGCGCGTTCTCCATGTCGGAGCCCGAGTGCGGCTCGGACGTCTCGGCGATCAGGTCCAGGGCGGTCCGCGACGGCGACACCTACGTCCTCGACGGCCAGAAGATGTGGCTGACCAACGGCGCGTACTCCTCGGTGGTGGCCACCTTGGTCAGGACCGACACCGGGGCAGACTCGGTCTACGGCAACATGAGCACCTTCCTGCTGGAGAAGGAGCCCGGCTTCGGCGAGACCGCGCCCGGCCTCACCATCCCCGGAAGGATCGACAAGATGGGCTACAAGGGCGTCGAGACCACCGAGATGGTGCTCGACGGCGTCACCGTCCCCGCCTCCGCCGTGCTCGGCGGCGAGGAGCAGGTCGGCCGGGGCTTCTACCAGATGATGGACGGCATCGAGGTCGGCCGGGTCAACGTGGCCGCCCGCGCCTGCGGCGTCGCCATCCGCGCCTTCGAGCTGGCCGTCGCGTACGCCCAGCAGCGCCGGACCTTCGGCCAGCCGCTCGCGAAGCACCAGGCGATCGCGTTCAAGCTCGCCGAGATGGGCACGAAGATCGAGGCCGCGCACGCCCTCATGGTCAACGCCGCCCGGCTCAAGGACGCCGGCCAGCGTAACGACGTCGAGGCCGGGATGGCCAAGCTGCTCGCCTCCGAGTACTGCGCCGAGGTCGTCCAGGAGGCGTTCCGCATCCACGGCGGCTACGGCTACTCCAAGGAGTACGAGATCGAGCGGCTGATGCGGGAGGCCCCGTTCCTGCTCATCGGCGAGGGCACCTCGGAGATCCAGAAGACCATCATCTCCCGCGGCCTCCTGCGCGACTACCAGCTCTGACGGTGCAAGGAAGGGTCCCCTGTTAACGCCTTCTGCATAGGAAGGGCCCCCTGCAAACCGCCGGCGCGGCGCACCGGCCGGCGGCAGTCAGCCGAGGCGCGTCAGCCCGGCGGCGGCGCGCTCGATGATGAGGCAGGCGTCCTCGACGTAGTCGATGCCGCCCTCCTCGGCGATCCGTCGCGCCTCGGGCGAGACGATGCCGAGCTGCAACCACACCGCGGGCGCGCCGATCTCCACCGCCTCGCGGACCACCTCGACCGCGTCGGCCGGTCGGCGGAACACGTCGACCAGGTCGACCGGGTGCGGGATGGCGGCCAGCGACGGGTACACCCGCTCGCCGAACAGCTCGCCGTCCAGCGTCGGGTTGACCGGGATGATCCGCCAGCCGTACCGCTGCATCTGCGCCGGCACGGTGTGCGCCGGCTTGCGGGGGTCGCGGGACGCGCCCACGACGGCGATGACGGCGGCGTCGGCGAGGATCTGCTGAGCGGTGCGCACCCCGCGACTCTAATCGACAGGCGACCTCACGGCGTTCGTAGCAGGCCATCCCGGTGGAGCCGGGGGGTGTCGAACGTGCGGGTGGCCGCGCCGGGCAGCGCCAGCGGCAGGGGTGGAGCCGCCGGCGCTGCCCGCTCGGAACCGGCCTCCTCCGGGGGAGCGGAGAGGTTGTCCCAGCGCACGGACCTCATTCGAACACGTGTGCGAACGAAGCGCAAGTGACGTGCCGGACACCGGCGCACGGCGGGCCGGGCGTCGGGGCAGGATGAGGGTATGGAGAGGTCGACCTTCGTCTACGACGGCGACTGCGCGTTCTGCACGAAGTGCGCGGAGTTCATCGAGCGCCGCATCCCCACCCGGGCCCGGGTGCTGCCCTGGCAGTTCGCCGACCTCGACGAGCTGGGCCTGACGGAGGCCGAGTGCGCCGACGCCGTGCAGTGGGTCGGCGCGGACGGCTCCCGGGCCGCCGGGCCGGACGCGATCGCGCGGCTGCTCGGCGACAGCGGTCCCCTGTGGCGGGTCGCGGGGGCCGGGCTGCGCTTCCCGCCCGCCCGCGCGGCGGCCTGGCCCGCGTACCGCTGGGTGGCCCGCAACCGGCACCGGCTGCCGGGCGGCACGGCCGCCTGCGCCGTGCCCTCGGCCCGCCGGGACTGACCCTCACAACGCCCGGAGCGCGGCGAGCAGCCGCTCCAGCAGTTCCAGCGAGGGCCGCCCGTCGCGGGACGGCAGGTCCCGCACTTCGACCAGCCCCGCCCGGCGCAGCCCGTCGAGCAGCACGCGGACGGCGTCCACCGGCAGGTCCAGGTCGGTGGCGATCTCGGCGACCGACAGCGGACGCCGGCACCGCCGGACGATCCGTGCCTGCTCGGGGGTGAGCCGGGGGAGTCGGCCCGTGCCCGGCCGGGCCAGCACCAGGGAGGCCAGGTCGAGCCGCTCGGCCTCGCTCGCCCTGCCGTCCGTGCCCGGGGCGGGTGGCGCGGCGGCCACCGCGAGGAGGGCCGGCCGAATCCGGCCGGGCGCGGTGGTCCCGGCCCGGACGACCGGCCCCGACCCGGGCGGTACGGGCGTCGGGTGCGCCGGCCCCGACCCGGGCGGGACTCCGCGCGTGGGGTGTGCCGGCCCTGGTCCGGCCGCGCCGGGCGGCGACGTCGGCTGCGCTGGCAGGTGCCGGTCGGCCTCCGTCACGAAGCGCGCCACCTCGAACTCGATGTCGGCCGCCCGGGACTGTCCGTCGGCGCGCAGGGCCAGGACGACGCCGGTGCGGATGCCGGTGACGTGCAGGAGCGCCTCCGACATCCGGGCGACGATCCGTCGTGGCTCGGCGTCGGCGCAGAACCGGGCCGTGGCCGCGCCGAGCGCCCACAGGCCGGCGACCCGGCCCGCCACCTGCTCGGCCACCGCCGCGTCGGTGCCCCGGGAGGCGCCGAGCCGGAGCCCCTCGGGCGAGAGCAGCACGGCGAGGCGGGCCCCGGGCACCCGGTCGACCAGCGCGTCCAGTGCCCGCATGAGCGCGTCGCTTCCGCCCGCCGCGGCTACGGCCCCGGTGGTGCGGACGGCCGCCCCCGCGGCGGGAGGGCCGGTGTCGGGAGGGCCGGTGTCGGGCGGCGCGTCCGGGCAGGTCGTCGTCATGGGGCCGGCCGCTCCCGCCACGCCCCGCCGGCCGCCACGGCCACCCGCTCCGCGACCAGGGTGCGCAGCAGGGCCAGCAGCTCGGTGCGGTTGGCGCAGTTCAGCCGCGACCGCATCCGGGCCACGTGGTGCTCCACGGTCTTGGCGGAGATGAACAACCGGTCGCCGATCTCGCGGTAGGTCAACCCGGCCAGCACCAGCTCGGCCACCTCGTGCTCGCGCTCGCTGAGCTCGCTGCGGGGCACGGCGTCGACCTCGACGACGGCCGGCAGGGCAGCCCCGCCCGCCGGGGAGCGCGGCCCGCCCCTGGCGCTGGCAGGAGCGCCCTTCGCCCCCGCCTGCCGGCCCTGGAACACCCGGGCGCAGTCCAGCAGGGCGGTCATCGCCCGCCGGTCCGCCGTGCGGATGGCGGCCTGCCCGGCGAGCCGGGCCGCGTCCCAGCAGTATCCCGCGTCGTACAGGCCACGGGCGGCGGCCTCGACCCGGGCCGGGTCGACCGTGCCCCGGAGGACGTCCACCCAGCTCGCGGCGGCGGTGGCGGCCACCGCCGCGTACCGGCTGTGGTCTGCGGCGGCCGTCAGGGCCGCCACGTGTTCCTCGGCCGTGCCGGGCCGGTCGGCGAGGATGGCGGCGTGCAGCCCGCTCCAGTGCAGCGGCGCGCTCCACAGGGCGGGGTCGCCGAGCCGGCCCAGCAGCGCCCGGGCCTGGTGCAGGTGCGGTTCCAGCCGGTCGAGGTCGCCCAGCCGGGCCGCCGCGATGGCCAGCTCGCCGAGGGGCAGCAGGGTGAACAGGTCGACGGGGTGCCGGACCACGGCGTCCAGCGCGTGCCCCCAACCGCGCTGGAGCGCGCCGAGGTCGCTGTTGCGTCGGGCCACTCCCAGTTCCAGCGCCGTGGCGAAGAGCAGGTCGCGGGACTCCAGCGGGCCACCCGCGGCGGTCGCCGCCGTGGCGGCGTCGGCCGCGGCGGCCGTGCGCCCCCGCAGCATCAGGATCCACGCCCGCAGCAGCAGGTGGCGGCGGGCCAGCAGGGGACCGCCGATCCCGCTGGCGGTGGCCCGGTCGAGCACCCGCTCGGCGATGTCCAGCTCCGCGCAGTGCATCCCGGTCAGCGCGGCCAGCGCGGCGGGGCTGTCGGGCAGGAGGACGGTGCGGCCGTCCGGTTCCAGCAGGGCCGCCGCCTGCACCAGGGTGGACAGGGCGGTGGTGGGCGTGCCGTCGATGCTGGCCCGGACGCCCTCGGCCATCAGCCGGGCCGCGCCGGCGCCGAGCGTCGGCGGTCCGCCGGCCGGCGGATCCACCGACCCGGCGCTGCCGCTGGCCGCCGTCGCGGTGGCGAGCGACCCGATCTCGGCGAAGGCAGCCGCCGCAGGGGTGCCCGACCAGCGGTGCAGCTCCACGCTGCGGCCGGTCTGTCCCCGGTGCGCGAGGGCGGTCGCGGCGACGGTCGCTGCCTCGGCGCGGTCGTCCGGCGCGGCACCGGCGAGCAGCCGGTCCGCCAGCCGCAGGGCGGTGTCCAGGTCGCCGGCGAGCAGCGCGGCGACGGCCTGGCGGCCAGGGGCGGAGGAGCCGGCGGCGGTGGCGGCGGCGAACAGCTCGGCCGCCAGCGCCGGCTGTTCGGCCAGCGCCTCCTCGGCCGCCGCGCGCAGCGCCGGCGCGGGGCAGTCGCCGAGGGCGCCGACGGCCCGCAGCGCGGAGACCAGGGGCAGGACCGTGCCGCCCCGGCTGAGCCGCTGCTCGACGAGCCGGTGCCAGACCGCCGTCCGGTCGGTGGGCGGGCTGAGGGCGACGACCGCCTGGCGGACGAGCGGCGTGATCCGGTGGTCGGCGGTGAGCAGGCCCGCCGCCCGGGTCGCGGTGACGAGCTCGGCCACCGCGCCGGGCGTCCGGTCGAGCAGCGCGCCGAGCAGGTCGACCGTCAGGGGTACGCCGGCGGCGAGCGCGAGCAGCAGGCGGCGGGCGTCCGGCGTGAGCCGGTCCAGGTCCGGCCCGAACTCCACGAGGGCCGACTGCGGCGGCTCGCCCGGCGACGCCGTCCCGCCCGGGGCCGGCATGGCCGGCGGAGTCGGGCCCGGGGTGGCCGGCAGGTCAGGGGCCGGGGCGGCGGACAGCCCGCGTACCAGCCGGTCCACGTCCCGGGGCACGCCGGCGGTCTGCGCCTGCACGTGGTCGGCCAGGTCGGCCCGGCGGGCCTGCTCCGGTGCGGCGGCGCAGCGCGCGGCGGTCTGCTCCGGGGTGAAGGGGACGAGCAGCACGGGCTCGGCGTGCCGGCGCAGGGCGTCGGCCAGCTCGACCAGCGCGGCGCGCCGCGGCCAGGGGCGGTATGCCACGGCGATCCGGTGCCGGCCGGCGTCCACCAGCGCCCGCAGCACGCCGAGCCGCGCGTCGTCGAGCAGGTGCGCGTCGTCGACCAGCAGCACGGTGCCGGGCTCGGGCGGCGCGGTGGCCGCCGGCACCGTGCTCAGCACGGTCTGCCCGGCCTGCCGGCAGCGGCGCGCCACCTCGCCGAGCAGGGCGGTCTTGCCGTGGCCGCCCGGGCCGGTTACGGCGAGCGCGAACGGCGCGGCCGGGTCGGCGGCGAGCCGGTCGAGCAGGGACCGCCGCTCCCGGCCGAGCAGCAGCGGGCGCTCGATAGTCATGATCATCTTATGCTTCCCTCGCGGCCACGCCGGCGCAGCGACGCCAGGCGGGACGCTCTCGGCAGTTCCAGTGGGGCGATCCGGACCGGGGGCCGGGGCGGTGGCGCGTCCGGGAACCCGCCGTCGCCGCCTTCGCCGCGCCCGGGGCCGCGTCCCCCGCCCGGCACCGGGGCGACCGCCGCCGCCCTGGCCACCCGGAAGCCGGCGACCTCCACCGGTTCGGCCCCGTGCCGCGTGTCGGGCACGCGGGGCCGGGGCGCGACCACCTGGCGGGCGGCCAGCGCCGCCCCGGTCGCCGCGACCAGCTGCGGGTCGGGGGCGACCTCCACCGGGCCCGGCAGGGCCGCGCCGAGCAGCTCGGCGACCAGCGGGACCCGGGTGGCGCCGCCGGCGAGCAGGACGCCGTCGAGCCCCGCCGGCTCCAGCCCGGCACCGTGGACGGCCCGCAGCAGCAGGTCGACGGTCGCCCGTACGGCCGGTCGGATCATCTCCTCGAACTCCGCGCGGGCCACCGGCACCCGCGCCGGCCCGGTCGGGAGATCCAGCACCACGTCGGCCTGCGGGGCGACGGACAGCTCGTGGGCGGCCCGCTCGCACGCCGGCGGCAGCTCCCGCGCGGCGGCGTCCGCCTGCTGCGCGTCGAGGGCGGACAGCTCCCGCGCCAGCACGGCCCGGACGTGGTCGGTCAGCTCCGCGACGAACTCGGCCCCGCCGCAGCCGGGCAGGCCCTGCGGCAGGCCGAGGGTCGCGTACGTGCCGTCCGCGTTCCGGCGGACCAGCGCGCCCTCGAAGGTGTCCCCGCCGAGGGCGTACACGGCCGCGAGGTCGCCGGCGAAGCCCCGCGCGGCGTGCCCCTCGGCGACCGTCACCGGGCAGGGCAGCAGCGTCACGCCGGGCACGTCGAACTCCCACAGCGCGCGCCGCAGCAGCTCCCGCCGGTGCGGGCCCCAGCCCGCCGGGTGGCTGACCACGACGGCCTCGGCCGGGCCGCCCTCGGCGGCCCGGACCTGCTCCACCACCCAGCCGGCCAGCATCGCCGTCAGGGTCTCCGCCGGGTACGCCTCGCCGCCGAGCACCACGGGCACGTCGTCGCCGACCCGGCGGACGAAGCCGCGCACGGTCCGACCGCCACCGTCGCGGGTGGACGCGCCGACCGTGAGGCCATCGTGGGCGGACAGGCGCAGCGCGGAGGCGACGGTGGTCGACCCGGCGTCCAGCGCGACGGCCTCGGGGTGCGTCCAGTCGATGCCCCGTCGCCGGGCGACGCTGGCGGCGGTCGTGGTGTTTCCGATGTCTATTCCCAGGACGTACGGCATCGTCTCTTCCTCACCAGGAGTTGGCCGACCGGCGGCGACGGTGTCGGGACGTGCGGTCACCCGGCCCGGCAGACCCCGTGGGTTCATACGTTCGTACCAGAGATCGAAGCTGAACCGGGCCCCTAACTTCGGGCTGCCGGATTCCCCCCATCCCCCTAACGGATGGCGGAGGCAGGGCCCCGATCCGGCGGGGGCGGTTTCGGGTCGTTCCCCGATGCCCGTCGCCGGCCCCGTCCGTAGCGTCACCGGTCACGGTCGACGTCCGTCGACGCCGGTCACTGTCGACGTCCTGTCGACGCCGGCGACACGTCCGAGGAGAAGCGGCTCATGGAACCGAACCAGACCCTGCACGACTTCGTGCTCAACCTGCTGACCGACCCCGACGCCCGGTCGGCCTTCGACCTGGACCCGGAGGGCGCGTTGCAGGCGGCCGGGCTCCAGGACATCACCGCCGCCGACGTCCAGGACGTGGTGCCGCTGGTGGTCGACTACGCGCCGGCGCAGGGCCTCACCTCGCTGGCGCCGGTGGCGCAGTTCGGCCTCGACCCGCTGCCGGCCGACGCCACCGACGCGGTGGGCCAGTTGCAGCACGTGGCGCAGCAGATCGGTGTCACCGGCTCCTCCGCCGGGGTGGACGTCAAGGCCGGGGTGCTGGGCACCATCGCCGTGGATCCGGCCACGGTCTCGGCCGGGGTGACCGTGCTGCCGGGGGTCGGGTTGGGCGTCGGGCGCGGCGGCGTGGACACCGACCTGACCGGGGTGGGCGACGTGACGCACACCCTCGACCAGGCGGTGCCGGGCGTCGACGCCGTCGATCCGGTGGTCGGGGGCGTCACCGGCGCGGTCGACGGCCTGCCGGCCACGCCGGACGCGGGCGGCCTCGACGACTCCGACCTGCTCGACGGGGACCTCGGCGGCGTCCTGCCCGGCGTCCACGGTCAGGTCGGCGGGCTGGTCGACTCCATCGGCGTCGACGACGCCCTGGGCGGGCTGGGCCTGCCCGGCGGCGCGGGCGGCGTGGTGCCGCCGGTCGACGTGCCCGGCACCGTGTCGGGGGTGACCGACCACGTGGACGACACGGTCTCCGGGACGCTGGGTGGCGTCACGGGCGCGGTCGGTGGCATCACCGGTGGCGTCACCGGCGGCCACGGCGGCGCTCCCGCCGGCACCGACTCCGGCCTGCTCGGGCTGGGCGACGGCCTGTTCTGAGCGGCCTCGACGGTGGGCGGGGCCGGGGCACGAGGGGGTGCCCCGGCCCGGTCCATCGTTCACCGCCTCTTGATAATTTCTCCGCAATCGGCACACTTGGTCCCGTGATGGCGGGAATCTGGCTGGACGTGCTCGACGAGATCGCCCGGACCTGCACCGCCCACGGGCGTGCCGACCTGCTCCGCACGGTCCACCACAAACGGGTCCAGCTCCTCGATCCGGCGCTGCGCGTGCTGGTCGTCGGCGAGCCGGGCCAGGGCAAGAGCCAGCTGGTCAACGCCGTCGTCACCGCGCAGGTCTGCCCGGTCGGCGACGGCCGCACCACCGTCCTGCCGACGGTGGTGCGGCACGCCGAGACGGCCTGCGCCGCCGTGGTCCGGCACCCGGTGCAGCGGGAGCGGCCGGCCGGGCCGGTCGGGTCGGCCGGCGCTGCCGTGCCGGCCTCCGCCGGCTCCTCCGTCGCGCCTTTCGTGGCGGCCCCGGCCGTGTCCCCGGCCGCCGAACGGACACCGCTGCCGTTGGACCAACTCGCCGCCGGGGTCGCCGGGCTCCTCCCGCGCGGCGGCGGCCCCGCCCACGTCGAGGTGGGGGTCCCCCGGGCGCTGCTCGCCGACGGTCTGGTGCTCGTGGACACCCCGGCGGGCGACGGCGCGGCCCTCGCCTCCGGCACGCCGGAGGCCGCGTTGCACCGGGCCGACCTCGTCCTGCTGGTCTCCGACTCCACCCGGGAGCTCTCCGTCGCCGAGCTGAACCTGCTGCTACACCTGACCCGGTCACACCCGAACGTGGCGGTGGTGCAGACCAAGACCGACCTCGTGCCCGACTGGCGGGCGGTCGCCGAGCGCAACCGGCGGCACCTGCACGAGGCCGGCGTGCCGGCCGCGCTGATCCCGGTCTCGGCGGCGCTGCGGCTGCGGGCGGCGGTCGCCGACGACCACCCGCTCAACGCCGAGTCGGGCTTCCCCGTGCTGATCGCCCGGCTCCGCCGGGACCTCGCCGGCAAGGGCGACGCGCTGGCCCGTACGGCCGTCACCATGCTCGCCCGCACGGTCGTCGAGCAGCTCGCCGCCCCCCTGCGTGCCGAGCTGGACAGCCAGCAGGTCGAGGAGCAGGCCGGGCCGATCTCCCGGCTGCACGCCGCCCAGCGCGAGGTGGACGAGCTGCGGCGCTGCTCCACCCGCTGGCAGAACACGCTGTCGGACGAGATGACCGACCTGCTCTCCGACATCGAGTACGACCTGCGGGAGCGGACCCGGCAGATCCTGCGCGAGGTCGACACGGCGTTCGACACGGCCGACCCGCTGACCGGCTGGGACGTCTTCGAGGAGTGGCTGGAGCGCAGCCTCGCGGCGGCGGCGCGGGAGAACCACCAGTGGCTGGTCCGTCGCTGCGACTGGACCGCCCGCCGGGTGGCCGCCCACTTCGGCCGGTACGGCCACGACGCGCTGCCGGAGTGGTCGACGGCGGTGCCGGAGGACCTCGCCGAGCGGCTGCCGCACTTCGAGCGGCCGGCGATCGACCGGTTCACGGTGACCCAGAAGGTGCTCAGCGGCATGAAAGGCTCGTACGGCGGGATGCTGATGTGCGGGCTCGCGCTGACCCTGGCCGGAATGCCGATGATCAATCCGGTGTCGGTCGGGTTCGGCGCGCTGCTCGGGGGCAAGGCCATCCGCGACGAGAGCCGGCAGCACCTGCGGCACCGGCAGTCGGCGGCGAAGACGGCGGTCCAGCGGCACGTCGACGAGTTCTTCCTCCGGGTGACGAAGGACTGCCGGGACACCGCGCGGCAGGTGCAGCGGCTGCTGCGCAACCACTTCACGGCGCTGACCGAGGAGCTCCAGGAGGACATCGTCCAGTCGCTGCGCAGCGCGAAGCAGGCCGCCGACACCGACGCCGCGGCCCGCGACCGCCGGCAGCGGGAGATCCGGGCGAGGATGGCCCGGCTGGCCCGGCTGCACGAGCAGGCCCAGGGGCTGACGGCCGGTCGTGACGCCGGCCCGGTGCTGCTGGAGCAGCCGGCATGACGGCCGCGCGAGGGCTGGAGGACGCGGTGTGGGCCCTGCTGCACGAGGCCCTGCACCACTACCGGGACCATCCCTGGGCCGCCGACCGGCTGCGGCACGAGCTGGCCAGGCTGGAGGAGCCGCTGCGGGTCGCCGTCGTCGGCGGGTGGCGGTCCGGGAAGTCGACGCTGCTGAACGCGATCATGGGGGAGCAGGTCGCGCCGGTCGCCGGGATCGACGGCGAGGAGACCTTCACCTGGTACGAGGACGGGCCCGCCCCGGGGGCCACCGCCTGGTCGACCGACGGCGTGCCACAGGAGCTGGCGGTGACCCGGTCGGCGACCGGCCTCCGGGTGGACGGGGCTGGTTGGCGGCCCGGCGAGCTGCGCGACCTCGTCGTGCGGTGGCCGACCCGGGCCCTACGGCAGCTCACCCTCATCGACACGCCCGCCGTCGCCGACCCCGACGAGCGGGGGCGCGCCCCGGTGGTCGAGCGGGCCCTGCGGGACGCCGACGCCCTGCTCTACCTGACCCGCGACGGCCGCGACAGCGACCTGCGGGCGCTGGAGGCCGAGCGGGACGGGATCGTCGGCCAGGCCGGCCCGGTGCACGTCCTCCTGGTGCGCTCGCGCGCCGACGAGACCGGCGGCGGGCGGATCGACGCGCTGCTGACCGCCCGGCAGCTCGTCCGGCGGCAGCAGCGCGACCCCCGGGTGGCCATCCGCTGTGTGCACGCGCTCGCGTGCAGCGGCACCGTGGGCCTGGCCGGCCGGACGCTGGGCGAGGCGGACTTCGCCGCGCTGGCGGAGCTGGCCCGGGTGCCCCGCCCGGAGCTGGAGGCGCATCTCCTCTCCGCCGACCGGTTCGTCCGGGCCGGGCTGCCCGTGGGCCTCTCCGTCGACGCGCGGGCCGCGCTGCTGGAGCGGCTGGGGCTGTTCGGCGTCCGGCTGGCCACCACGCTGGTCCGCACCGGCTGCGACAGCCGGGTGAAGCTCTCCACCGAGCTGATCCGGCGCAGCGGCCTCACCGAGCTGCGGGAGTCGGTCAACCGCCTCTTCGTGGACCGGCAGGGCACCCTGAAGGCCCGGTCGGCGCTGGTGGCCGTGGAGGGGCTGCTGCGCGCGGAGCCGGGCCCCGGCACCGGCGAGCTGCTCGGCGTGGTGGAGCGCATCGTGGCCGGCGCGCACGAGTTCGCGGAGCTGCGCCTGCTCGCGGCGCTGCGCGCGGGGCGGGTCGGGTTCGCCGCCGAGCCGGCGGCCGAGGCGCAGCGGCTGCTCGGCGGCGAGGGCAACGGGCCGGCGGCCCGGCTCGGTGCGGAGCACGACGCGACCGCGCGGCAGCTGTGGGAGCTGGCCGTCGACGCGCAGTGGCGGTGGCGGGAACGCGCGGAGGACCCGACCCTACGGCTGGTGCAGCGGCGCGGGGCGGAGGTCGTCGCCCGCAGCTGCGAGGGGCTGATCGTCGAGCTGGCCGGGCCGCCCCGTCGCCCCACCCCGGCGTAGCCGCCCCGCTGGCCCGCCCGGGCGGAGCCGGCGCAGCCAGGCGACCGGGCGCACCCGCTCCAGCGGCAGGAAGCTGGCCATCGCCACCAGGTGCGGGGCGAACGAGATGGTGATCGTCGCCATGGTGACCAGGTGGAACGAGTAGAAGAAGCCGACCGTGGCCAGCCGGGCGCGGGCCGGCAGCACGAAGACCACCGGGCTGAGCAGCTCGAAGGCGAGGATGCCGAACTGCGCCACGAGCAGCAGGTGCGGCACGCCGGCGATCAGGTCGGCCAGGTCGGTGCCCCGCCGGATGATCGCCTTGGCGAGCACCGAGCCGGTGGCCCAGTCGAGCCCCCCGAACCGGAACTTCGCGAAGGCGGCCAGGAAGTAGGTGCAGATCACCGCGATCTGGGTGACCCGCAGCGCCCAGCCGCCGGCCTCGGTGCGGGTCGGGTCGCCGTGCCGGGCCCGGCCGGCGGTGGGCAGCGCGGCGAGCGCGACGAGCAGGCCGAACCGGTCGTGGTCGACCTTGCCGTAGCTCATCGCGATGATCATCCACTCCAGGTAGAGCGCGAAGACCGACCAGCCGAGCAGGCGGTGGGCCCGCCCGGTCGCGGCGAGCAGGGCGAGGGCCAGCAGCGCCCAGAAGATCGCGCCGACCAGCGCCGGGGTGGGGGTCGGCAGCGGGAGCACCCGCCCGACGAGCAGCGGCTGGTAGAGGTCGCCGGGCACGCTCGCCCGGGCGCGTACCCAGGGGGTGAAGAACACCAGGTCGGCGGCGACGAAGAGGTAGACCAGGGTGCGGAAGGCGGCCACCCGGCCCCGGGGGACCGCCTCGGTGAGCCAGCCGCTCACCCGTCCGCCCGCCAGCTCACCACGGTCTCGTCGGTCCAGCGCCCCGTCGGCCGGGCGTCGGCGATGCCGTACCAGCGGACCACGATGCGCACCTCGACCAGCGCGGCGGCGTCGGGGTGGCGTTCGGCGTACGCGTCGGCGACCCGGCGCAGCCGGGCCGGGTCCTCGACGTACCGGCTCTGCTGGCCCTCGATCTCGGCCCGGCGGATGCCGGTGGCCTCCTGGCCCAGGTCGACCACGGCCCCGGTGCGGTCGACGCCCTCGACGCGGGTGTCGGGGGCGGCGGCGTCCGGCGGGTCGGACGTGGAGTACATCCGGAACGGCCCGAACGGGAAGTCGTCGTCGGTGCCCCAGACGGTGCCGGCGAACAACACGACGAGGCCGAGCGCGGTGGCGGCCAGTCGGGCCCCCCGGCCCCGGCGGGTCAGCGTTTCCATCGGTTTCCGACGGTACGGGATGAAGGGCACCCTTCGGGTCCCTCCGTCGGGTGGGGTGCCCCAACCGTACCGGTGACGCGGGCACCGTGACGCCCGCCGAAGGGCGGGTGACGTGGCGGCGGCCGGACCCCGGGTGGGATCCGGCCGCCGGCTGCGCGGGCTCGGTGGCGCCCGGCGCTCAGTGCTGGTGCTCGGCCAGCTTCTTGCGGACGTCGTCCATGTCGAGGCCCTGGACCTGCTCGATGAGGTTCTCCAGGGCCGACTCGGGCAGCGCCCCCGGCTGGGCGAAGACGATCACGCCGTCCCGGATCGCCATGATCGTCGGGATCGAGCGGATGTCGAACTTCGCGCCGAGCTCCTGCTGGGCCTCGGTGTCGACCTTGCCGAAGACGATGTCGGGGTGCTTGTCGGAGGAGCGCTCGTAGACCGGGGCGAACCGCTTGCACGGGCCGCACCACTCCGCCCAGAAGTCGACGAGGACGATGCCGTCGCCGCCCGCCACCTCGTCGAAGTTCGCCGTGGTCAGCTCAACGGTTGCCATGTGGACTCTCCGATCACCGCGGAATCACGTACGCCTGCTGGAACCAGGACGGGACCCGGCGCATTCCCGGGCGTCCGCCCCCGAAACCAGGCGGGGCCGGGGACGGGGTGTCAGCGTATCGATTCATATCTGTTGCGGGCGTCCTTGCCGCGTGCACATGCATGACGCATTTGCGTGACGGGACGTGATGGGAGCGTTTCCACAGGTAGGGGCCCTGATTGCTGATCAACTTCGATGATCTGATGCCTGACTAGCGACGATTGGACCTGCGGTGATCGCTCCCACACTTCATGATCGCTACTCTGCGCATTGTTACGAAACGATAAATGTGACCTCGGTCTCTGTTGACCGGGCCTCGTCGTGCGGCAGAATCTTCCCCATCAGAGCGTGGGCGGCGGGTGCCGGGGAGGGCCCCGCCGCTCATTGCGTCTCCCCCCGGGAGCGCGGCCGGTGTGACATTTCCTCGCCCGGCTGCGGCCCCCGGCCTCGCCTTAACCCTCGATAAGGCATGCTGGCCCGAACTCCGTCGCCCGCCCGTGGAGGGGGACCCCGATGCAGTTCGGCCGCTACTACGAGGAGTTCGAGGTCGGCGCGGTCTACCGGCACTGGCCGGGCAAGACCGTCACCGAGTACGACGACCACCTCTTCTGCCTGCTCACCATGAACCACCACCCCCTGCACCTCGACGCGCACTACGCCGGGACGGCGAGCCAGTTCGGCCGCAACGTGGTGGTCGGCAACTACGTCTACTCCCTGCTGCTCGGCCTGTCCGTGCCCGACGTCAGCGGCAAGGCCATCGCGAACCTGGAGGTCGAGTCGCTGCGGCACGTCGCGCCGACCTTCCACGGCGACACCATCTACGGCGAGACCACCGTTCTGGACAGGCGCGAGTCCTCCTCGAAGCCCGACCGGGGCGTGGTGTCGGTGGAGACCCGCGGCTACAAGCAGGACGGCACCATGGTCTGCGTCTTCCGCCGCCGGGTCATGGTCCCCAAGCGGGCGTACGCTGCCGCGACCGTGCCCAACGGCGTCGACCCGGAGCGGCCGAGCTTCCCCGAGCCGCGCTGACCCCCTCCCGCACGCCGGCGGCCCCGCGCCACGCGGTTGCGGTGAAGGGGCCCGACGGGCCGTACGGGGCCATATGCTGGCGCCGGAGGTCCCCATGAGCCACTCCGTCGCCGGAGAGCCGCCCTCTGCCGGCCGCCGCGCCGCACCGCTGACCACCGCCGCCTACTCCGCCGCCGAGTGGGACCTGCTGACCGGCCTGCCCGGCCGGGTGCTCGTGGCCGCCGCCGCGCCCGCTCCCGGCGGCCCGTCCCGGGGCGTCGCCGCCGGGCTGGCCGGCCTCGACGCCGTGGCCGCCGGGCGCGCCTCCGACAGCGACCTGGTCCGCGCCGTGGTCGCCGCCATCTACGCCCGGCACGACGGGGCGACGGCCACCGAGGACCGGACCGCCGACCCGGTCGACCTGCTGGCCGCCTGCCGCGCCACGGTCCGGGTGCTGCGTCGGCGGGCCGACCCCGCCGACTCGGCCGCGTACCGGCAGTGGGTGCAGTCGGTCGCGGCCCGGGTGCGGCGGGCCACCACCGGGGCCCCGGCGGGCGGGGCCGCCGCGCCGGCCGACCGGTGGTTCCTCGACCGGCTCGGCGGGGCCCTCGACCTGGGCTGATCCCGCCCCACCCGAGGGTGTGACCGTGGCGCACCCGGCGGCGCAGGGCGGCCCGGGGGTCCGTACCCTCTGGAGACCGTGACCGGTGATCAGCCTGAGGTCGGCGTGGGGCCGTGGACCGGCGACCCCCCGGACGACCCGCGCTACGACCCGGAGCTGCTCGCCGAGGGCGACCGGCGCAACGTCGTGGACCGGTACCGGTACTGGCGGCGGGAGGCCGTGGTGGCCGACCTCGACCGGCGTCGGCACGACTTCCACGTGGCGATCGAGAACTGGCAGCACGATCTCAACATCGGCACCGTGGTCCGCAACGCCAACGCCTTCCTCGCGGCCGAGGTGCACATCGTGGGGCGACGGCGGTGGAACCGGCGGGGCGCCATGGTCACCGACCGCTACCAGCACGTCCGGCACCACGGGACGATCGAGGAGTTCGCCGCCTGGGCGGCGGGCCGGGGCCTGCCGGTGGTGGGCATCGACAACCTGCCCGGCTCCCGGCCGCTGGAGACGACGAGCCTGCCGCGCCGCTGCGCGCTGCTGTTCGGCCAGGAGGGGCCGGGTCTGTCCGAGGCCGCCCGGTCGGCCTGCGACCAGCTCTTCTCCATCGCCCAGTACGGCTCGACCCGGTCGATCAACGCCGGGGTGGCCAGCGGCATCGCCATGCACGCCTGGATCCGCGCCCACGCCGGCCCGCCGCCCGCCTGACCCGCCGGCCGGTGGGCCGTGCCGCCATGTCGGCGACATCGCGGCATCCCGGGCTCCCGGACCGCCCGACGTCGGCGACATGGCGGGCCGCTCCCTGCCGGCCGGCCGGGGTGCCGGTGGGTGGCGACCCGCCGGGGATTCCGCCGCTCCGCTTGACTGTGGGTCGAGCCGGGGCGACGGTGGAATCGTGAGTGTCGCGGTGAGTTGCCCCAGGTGTGGTGGATCCGTCCGGGAGCCGGACCTGATGCACACGGAGTGGCGCTGCGCGCGCTGCGGTCCCGTGCCGCCGCTGCACGTGCCGGAGCACATCGGCGCGGAGATCGTGGCCAGCGTCGTGGACCGGGTCGCCGCCGCCGGGCCCGCCGACGGCCCCGCCACGCCGGTCTGGTGCCCGTGGCCGCTGCCGCCCGGCTGGACCCTCACCGGCGTGGCGTACGCCGGGGACGAGCGGGCCGGGGTGCGCGCCACCGTCGTGGCCTTCGCCGGGCCCGAGCCGCTCGGCGGCGGCCCGGCCGACCTGGTGTTCGTGGCCGAGGAGCCGGGCGTCGGGCTGGGCACCCGGTTCGCCGGCATGGCCGGCCCCGACCCGGGCCCGCAACTCGCCGAGGCGTTGGACGATCCCGGACCCGGGCATCCGGGGCATGTCGGGCAGGCCAAGATCCGTGTCGCCGGGCACCCGACTCCACTGTGGCTTGTGAATTCTCCGACGGATCGAAGCGCGTACGCCGGCGAGGCTCGGGGATTGTGGCTTCATGCGATAGCCTGGCCGGCGAGCGCGGGGCATCTGCTCGCCGAGGACGTGGAGTTGCACGACCTCACAGAGTGGACGCCGTCCGAGCTCGTGTACGGCGCTCCGTCTCCGTACCTGCACGGGCGGGCCTGACGAGCCGAGAGGCTTGGCGAGTCTCCCGTTCTGTCGGAGAACGGACGCAGAGATTCACTGTACGACACCTAACTGATACTCTGGGTGCCGCTGCGGTAAATGGACCCGGCGCCGCGCGAGAGGATGGCCCGCCATGGTCAAGAAGGTCCTCACCTGGGCCGGTATCGCATTCTTGATCTTCTTTGTTGCGTACCGGCCGAACTCCGCCGCAGACGTCTTCAAGTCGATCGGCGGCGGCATCATGGACATCGCCCAGGGGTTCGGCGACTTCTTCACCAGCCTCATCGCCTAACCGCCGATGGGCAGCCCCTCCGGTCCGCCGTTCGACCCCGACGACCCCGACCGGGAGCGCCGGGACCGAGACACGGAGCCGATCCCCAGGGTCAGGCCCGACGACGTTCCGGGCCCAGGCCCGGGGTCGGGCTTCTCCGATGGTCCGCCCTTCTCCGACGACGCCGGCTACGGCGACGGTCCCTTCGGCGGTCAGGCGCGTTCCGGGCGGGCCTGGGTCCGCGACCCGGAGGCCGACTACCAGCCGCCGCAGATCTCCGAAGAGGAGCTTGCCGGGCTGCGGGTCGACGCCTCCGGCATGCCGCTCGGCCCCCGACGGGTCCTGCCGCTGGAGGACGAGCCCAGCTCGCTGGTGGCGCGCTACCTCTTCCCCACCGAGCGCTACCGGGGCGAGTGGAAGCGGCACTGGATCCACCTGACCACGCCGATCCTGGTGGGCATCGGGGCGACCTTCGTCCTCGGCTACCTCTCCGGCTTCCTCGCCGGGCGGGACGTGGGCGCGCTGACCACCATCGCGGTGCTGCTCTGGTTCGCCGTGATGGGCTGGGTGGCCTGGAAGGTCGCCGACTGGTGGTACGACAGGTTCATCCTGACCAACAAGCGGGTCATGGTGGTCAACGGCATCATCACCCGCAAGGTGGCGATGATGCCGCTCGCCCGGGTCACCGACATGAAATACGAGCAGAGCCCCACCGGCCGCGCCCTCAACTACGGCACGTTCGTGCTGGAGTCCGCCGGCCAGGACCAGGCGCTCCGCGAAATCAAGAACCTGCCCAACCCGAACGAGCTCTACCTGCGCGTCGTCGAGGAGATGTACGAGCCGCAGGCGGTCGAGGCCCGGTTGGGCAAGGAGGCGGACGAGGCCAAGGCCGACGACGGGGCGTGAAACTTTCCGTCCGAACATCGGAGGAACGCCGCACCTTTCGCCGTCGCCCGGTCCGCCCCCGGCATGACAACCTGCCAAGCAGGCACGGGGGTGCGGGAGGTGAGCGGTGGCCGCGAAAGACCCGCTGGAGGAGGAGTTCCGCGAATTCGTCGCGGCCCGCTCCGGGGCGCTGCTGCGCACCGCCTACCTGCTGACCGGCGACTGGGCCACGGCCGAGGACCTGCTCCAGACCGCCCTGACCAAGACGTACCTGGCCTGCAAGCGGCTCGGCGGCATCGAGGCGATCGAGCCGTACGCGCGCCGCGTCATGGTCAACACGTCGACGAGCTGGTGGCGGCGGCGCTGGCACGGTGAGCGGCCGACCGAGGTGCTGCCCGAACGGGCCGGGGCCGACGAGATCGAGCAGCAGCTCGACCGGGACGTGCTGTGGCGGCAGCTCAGGGCGCTGCCCAGCCGGCAGCGGGCGGTGCTGGTGCTGCGCTTCTACGAGGACATGTCGGAGGCGCAGACCGCGGCGCTGCTGGAGATCTCCCCGGGCACGGTGAAGAGCCAGACCTCCCGGGCGCTGGCCACCCTGCGGCGACGGCTGGGCGCGCAGGCCGCCCTCGACCTGACCGACGCCGCGGCGGAGCCGCAGCCCGACGGGCGGACGGGCAACCGGCCCGCCCCCCGGACGCGGCCCGCCGCCGCCCGCCTCCGGCCCGCCCGACAGGCCGACCCCGCCGCCCGTCCCGCCCCGGCGATCCCGCCCCGTCCCGCCCCGGTCATGCCCGCCGTGCCGCGCCCGACCCGGGCGGGCGCGCCCGACGCGCCCGCCACGAGCGGCGCCGGTCCCCGTCCGGCCCCGGCCGGCGGCGCGCCGCTTGCGGTGTCGGTCGAGGCCGTCGGCGCCCCGGTGTCGGTCGAGGCCGTCGGCGCCCCGGTGTCGGTCGAGGCCGTCGGCGCGGAGCGGAGGTGAGCGGGGTGGCCGGTCCCGGTGACAACCGGACGCCCGTTCCCGCGCGTCCAACAGTCGTGACGGCGGACGAGCTGGAGCGCGCGCTCCGGGAGACCCTCTCCCGGCAGGCCGCCGCGCCGCTGCCGTGCACCGTGGACCCGGCCGGCCTGGTCATCCGGCGGGCCACCCGGGCCCGCCGCCGCCGGGTCCTCACCGGCACCGCCCTGGCCGGGATGGCCACCGTGCTGGTCAGCGCCGGCATGGTGCAGCTCAGCCCGCAGGAGGGCCAGTCCACCCCGCCGACCGTGGTGCTCGGCGACCCGCGTGGCTCCTCGTGGCCGGTCCCGGAACCGATGCCGAGCCCGTCGGGCGGATCGCCCCGACCGGCCCTCGGGCCGGCCGGCGGCGCGGTGGACCTGGTCGTCGACGGCACCCTCTACACCGCCGGGAACACGAACATCCCCCTCGGCGTCGTCGACGCCGACCGGGCGCAGCGCGTACCGGACGGGGGCGGCTGGCTGGTGGTGGGCGCGCCCACCGTCGCCGGCCGGGCCCTGCTGTCCGTGCACCGCGACGGCAGCACGCAGGTGCTGCTGGCCGGCGCGGAGGCGATCGCCGTCGCCCCCGACGGCGGCCAGGTCGCCTGGCGCGACGGCGACCGGCTCTCCCTCGCCGGGATCGTCGGCGACAAGCTCGTCGCTGTCGCCGGCACGGCGGCGCCCGGCGCGGCCGTGCCGGTCGGCTTCGCCGGCAACTCCGTCCTGGTGCGCCGCGATCCGGCCCGATCCGGGTACGCGCTCTGGCATCCGGCCACGGGCGGGCTCGCCGCCGACGGCTGGCGCGACGTCCTCGCCGTCCACGGTGCACTGCCGGACGGCCGGCTCGTCGGCCTGGTCTCCGCCGGCACGCCCCGACGCCCCTGCCTGGCGTTGCTCGACCCGGCCCGGGCGCTGGCGACGATCCGCACGGCCTGCGGGCCGACCCTCAGCACCGACGGGCTCGGCGGGGTGTCCGCGGACGGCCGCTGGCTGCTGCTGAACGGCCGCACCGGCTCGTCCGGCGTCGCCGGGGCGCTCCTGGTCGACCTCGCCACCCTCGACGGCCCGTTGGTCGCCCGCCCCGCCGGCCCGACGCTGGCCGGCGCGGTGTGCTGGACGCCGGCCGGCGACGCCTGGTATGTGGACACCCGGGGCGGGCTGGTGCCGGTGCGCCCCGACCGCGTCATCGCCGGAGAACGGGCCGCCGCCAGCCCGGTGACCGGCGTCGACCCGGCCGGCCGGCCGGTCGTCGTCACCGACCCGGCCCCCTGACCGGCCGCCGGCACCGATAGCGTCGGGCGATGACCCCGCCCCCGGTGCCGGCCGCCGCCCGGATCGACCTGCACACCCACTCGACGGCCAGCGACGGCACCCTCACCCCGGCCGAGCTGGTGCGGGCCGCCGCCGACGCCGGTCTCGACGTCGTGGCGATCACCGACCACGACACCACCGCCGGGTGGGCGCCCGCCGTGGCCGCGCTGCCTCCCGGCCTCACCCTGGTCCGGGGCGCGGAGCTCTCCTGCCGCTGGCACGGCGTCGACCCGCCGGTGGCGCTGCACCTGCTCGCGTACCTGTTCGACCCGGCGGAGCCGGAGCTGGGCGCGGAGCTGGCCCGGGTGCGGGCCGCCCGTGAAGCGCGCGGGGAACGCATCGTCGCCCTGCTGCGCGCCGACGGCATCGAGCTGAGCTGGCCGGAGATCCTCGCCGGGGCGGGCGGCGGGACGGTGGGCCGCCCGCACATCGCCCAGGCCCTCATCCGCGCCGGGCTGGTGGCCACCACCACCGAGGCGTTCGGGCCGGAGTGGCTGGGCGAGCGGTACCGGCTGCCCAAGGACGACATCGACGTGTTCCGGGCGGTGCGGCTGGTGCGGGCCGCCGGCGGCGTGCCCGTCTTCGCCCACCCGAAGGCGAGCCGACGGGGGCGGATCGTGCCCGACGAGCTGATCGTCGAGCTGGCGGCGGCCGGGCTCGCCGGCCTGGAGGCCGACCACGAGGACCATTCCCCGGCCGAGCGGGCGCACGTGCGGGCGCTCGCCGCCGGGCTGGGCCTGTTCGTCACCGGCTCGTCGGACTTCCACGGCACCCACAAGACCGTCCGGCTGGGCGCGTTCACCACCTCGCCCGAGGCGTACGGGCGGATCGTGGCCGAGGCCAGCGGCGTGACCCCCGTCGCTTCGGCCTGATCGGCCTCCACCTGCGCGGCTACCCTCTCCGGGTGGATCTGAAGCTCTTCGGTGAGGTCTTCGTGACCCTGCTGGTCATCGTCGACCCGCCGGGCATGATGCCGATCTTCCTCGCGCTCACCGGCCCCCTGTCCGCCCGGGACCGCAACCGGGCCGCCTGGCAGGCGGTGGCCCTGGCGCTCGGGGTGATCGTGGTCTTCGCCGTGGCCGGGCAGACCCTGCTCGCGTACCTGCACGTCGACCTGCCGGCGCTCCAGGCGGCCGGCGGGCTGCTGCTGATCCTCGTCGCCCTGGAGCTGCTGACTGGCAAGGCCGACGACCCCACCCAGCAGGCGACCTCGAACATCGCCCTGGTGCCGCTGGGCACCCCGCTGCTGGCGGGGCCGGGCGCGATCGTGGCGACCATGCTCTTCGTCCAGCAGGCCGACCGGGCGCTCGACTACGGCGCCATCGCCGCGGCCATCGTGGCGGTGATGCTCACCGTCTGGGTGGTGCTGCGCTTCTCCGGCGGGATCGTCAAGATCCTGCGCCCGGGCGGGATCGAGGTGCTCACCCGGATCGCCGGCCTGCTCCTCGCCGCGATCGCGGTGCAGCTCATCGCCGACGCCGTCGCGGCCTTCGTCACCCAGTACACGAGCGCGACCTGAGCCCGCCGCGCGGGGCGTGGCCGATCCGGCGGCGCGACCCGCCGGCCGGGTCGGCCCGGCTGTCGTATCCGGGTGGCAGGATCGCGGGGTGCGACCAGCCTCCTCATCCGGCCGCCCCGCCGGTCGACCCGCCGCCGGGGCGGGCCGGGCCCCGCGCCCCCGCGCCGGCCAGCCCGCCCAGTCCCGCCAGGCCGCCCAGCCCGAGCAGCTCGGCTTCGACGGCATGCCGGAGCGGCTGTTCGTCTGCACCCCCAGCAAGCTGGGTGCCTTCGCCGACTGCCCCCGCCGCTACCGCTACTCGTACGTGGACCGGCCCGCGCCGCCGAAGGGCCCGCCGTGGGCCCACAACTCGCTGGGCGCGAGCGTGCACAACGCCCTGAAGAACTGGTATGCCCTGCCCGCCGACCGACGCCGCCCCGAGGCGCTGGCCGGGCTGCTGCGCGGCACCTGGGTACGCGACGGGTTCCGCGACGACGAGCAGGAGCGCGACGCGTACCGGCGGGCGTTGGCCTGGCTGGAGTCCTACGTCGAGACGCTGGATCCGCAGGCCGACCCGGTCGGCGTCGAGCGGGTCGTGGCGGTCAGGACGGCGGTGCTGGCGTTCAACGGGCGCGCCGACCGGATCGACCTCCGCACCGGCGCGAGCGGGCCGGAGCTGGTCATCGTCGACTACAAGACGGGCCGCACGGGGCTCGACGCCGACGACGCGCGCGGCTCGCAGGCGCTGGCCCTCTACGCGTACGCCGCCGAGCGGGTGTTCCGCCGGCCGTGCCGCCGGGTCGAGCTGCACCACCTGCCCACCGGCACGGTCGCGGCCCACGAGCACACCGCCGAGTCGCTGGCCCGGCAGGTCACCCGCGCCGAGGAGACGGCGCGGGACATCATGGCCGCCGAGCGGGCCGTCGCCGACGGGTCCGACCCGGACGACGCCTTCCCGGCCGAGCCGGGGCCGCGCTGCGGCTGGTGCGACTACCGCCGCACCTGCCCGGCGGGCGCGCAGGTGCCGGGCCGGGACCCCTGGGCGGCCATGGACCGCCGGGAGTGACCCGGCCGGGGCCCGGTCCGGCCCGGCGGGTCATGTCGGGCTGATGGCGGTATCCGGGCGGCGGGATACCACCATGTCGGCGACATGACGCCTAGCCCACCCGGCCCTCCGCCAGGCGGGCGGCCCGTTCCTTCGCCGCCTGCTGCAACGGCCCCTCCCGCCAGCGCCGGGGCAGGGCCGTCAGGGCCAGCCGCAGGGCGCGGACGGTGAGGTCGGCCGACAGCTCGGTGGTCGGCAGTCCCAGGCCGCCGTACAGCCGGCGGGCCCAGGGCGGCAGCAGCGCGAACGCGGTGCCGGCGACGCCGAAGTACGCCAGCCGGGCCGGCCCGAGGTTCACCCCGACCCGGGCCGGGAGGTTGAGCTTCCACGGCAGGGGCGGGGCGGTGAGGAAGAGGGCCGTCTCTGCCGCCTCCCGGGTCATCCGCAGGGCCGGCCGGACCTGCCGGTAGTAGTCCGCGACCTCCGCCGCCGTGCCGGGCACGCCGGCCGGGTCCAGCCCCACCAGGGCCGCCGCCCGGCGCTGCTCGGTGTAGTAGCCGTCGACCTCGGCGTCGGTCAGCCGCAGCCCGGCCCGGCGGGCGGTGCCGAGGAACGACTCGACCTCGGTGACGTGCACCCAGCGCAGCAGCTCCGGCTCGTCGATCCGGAACTCCTCCCCGGTGTCCGGGTCGGTGGCCCGCATCCGGCCGTGCAGGCGGCGCAGCCGGGCCCCGGCGGCCTCGGCTTCGGCGGTGGTGCCGTAGACGGCGGTGGCGACGTAGGTGGCCGTCCGGACCAGCCGGCCCCACGCGTCCGTGCGGTAGTTGCTGTTCTGGGCCACCCCGGCCATGGCCCGGGGGTGCAGCGCCTGGAGGTAGAGGGAGCGCAGGCCGGCGACGATCAGGATCGGCTCCTCGTGCACCTTCCACGTGACCGATTCCGGACCGAACAGGCCGAGGTCGTCGGAGTCCACCCGACCAAGGGTGCCACGCCCGGCCGCGGACCCGGGCGGGGCGGGACGGCGGCGGTCAGTCGTCGGCGCGGCGGCGGGCCTGGCAGGTGGGGCAGAGCCCCCAGAAGGTGACCTCCGCCTCGTCCACCTCGAAGCCGTGGGCGGTGTCCGGGTCGAGGCAGGGCTTCTCGCCGACCGCGCAGTCGATGTCGGCGATCTCGCCGCAGCCCCGGCAGACCACGTGGTGGTGGTTGTCGCCGGCCCGCGCCTCGTACCGGGCGGGACTGCCGGCCGGCTCGATCCGGCGGGACAGCCCGGCGCGGGACAGCGCGCCGAGGACGTCGTACACGGCCTGGGTGGACACGGAGTCGAGGCGTTCCCGCACCCGCCGGGTGATCTCGTCGACCTCCAGGTGGCCGCCGGCGGCGAGGACGTCCAGCACGGCGAGGCGCGGCCGGGTGACCCGCAGGCCCCTCGACCGCAGCAGTTCCTCGCCACCGGACATGACGTCAATGACAGCACGGGCCGCACCGGGCGACAAGCGAGCGCCTGACCCGGGTGGCCCGGGCCACAGCCCCTGAGGTGCGCGTACGCTGACGCCGCGGGGATCACGTCCACGGCCGGAGGTGTCGGTGTTCAGGGAGATCAACGGGCTGCCAAGCCACATCCTGGTGATCCACGCGGCGGTGGTGTTCGTGCCGCTGCTCGCGCTGCTGGCCAGCGCGTACGGGCTGGTGCCGAGGTGGCGTCCCCGGCTGGGCTGGGCGGTGGCCGGCCTTGCGGTGCTGACCCCGATCGTCACCTGGGTGTCGACCGAGACGGGCGAGGCCCTGGAGGAGGCGTTCAAGGAGAAGGGCTTCGACCCGGCCCTGCTCGCGCAGATCAAGGAGCATTCCGAGTACGCCGACACGCTGCTCTGGTTCACCGTGGGGCTCGCCGTGGCCGCCATCGCCCTGCTGCTGGTGACCCGCAACGACGACCGGGTCTCCCGCCTGCCGTCCTGGGCGCCCCTGCTGCTGACGGTGGTGGTGGTCGTGCTGGGCGTGGCCTCGCTGGTCTACGTCTTCCTCACCGGCGACTCCGGCGCCGAGGCGGCCTGGGGCCGGGTGCTCTGACCCGACGCGGCCCGGGCCGGACGGCGCGGGTCAGCCGGGACCGGCCCCGCGGTCAGCGGAACGCCCGGGGGCCGCAGTCAGCGGAACGCCCGGGAGCAGAGCAGGCAGAGCAGGGCCAGCAGCACCACGCCGGCGACCGCGCCGACGCCCCAGGTGACGTGTTGAGCCCGCTGCTCGACCGCGTCCAGCCCGGCCATGTCCTGCGGTGGCAACTGGCGGGGCGGCGCTGCCTGCACGTGCAGCGGGGGACGCCACCCGGGCGGCGGCGGCGTGGTGGGCGGCGGCCCGCCGTAGCCGGCGGGCGGATCGACGCCGGCCGGGCCGGGTGCCGGTGGGCGCGGCGTCGGGTCGCCGGTCGCGCCGCCGCCGGCCGGGTCGGGCGGTCGACGCCAGTAGTCGTCCTCGGGGCGGTCACCGCTGGGCGTGGTCACGCCGACCGACGCTACCAACTTCCCCTCCGGGTGGCCGGTCGGACGCGGGCCGGAATCCGGGTAGTCTTGCCGTTCGTGAGCATCGACCCGGGGGCGCAGGCGCGCGGCGACGACGACCGCGCTGTCGACCTGAGCGAGGACTTCGTGGTGCTGCCCGAGCAGACGGCCGACGACACGGACCGGGGCTGGGGCGAGACGTCCGGCGGCAACGACGACTGGCTGCTCGCCGAACGCCCCCCGCACTGGAGCTGAGAGCCGCCGAGGCCCCGCATCCGGGGTGACGGCCGGCCCGCCCCCGCACCGGAGCCCGCGGCCGACTCCCGACGGGTCGGCCGACTCCCGACGGGTCGGCCGACTCCCGACGGGTCGGCCGACTCCCGACGGGTCGGCCGTGTCCGACGGGTCGGCCGTGCCCGACGGGTCGGCCGGCAAGAGCGTCATCCCCGCACCACGATCGCGAAGCGGCTGCCCTCCGGGAGCCCGACGGCGCGGTGTGCCTGCTCGGGCCGCAGCGCCAGGTAGAGCGCCGAGGAGCCGTCGGTCGCGCCGGCCCCGACCACGTCGAGCACCAGCGCCCGGGGCGCCAGCAGGTCGGCGTCGCCGGCCTGCCGACCGGCCGGCACGGCGAGCAGGTCGACCCGGGCTCCCGGGCGGACGACCGCGAGCGCGGCCGGCTCGGCCAGCCGGATCGGCACCCCGACCGCCCCGTCGGGGAGCGGCAGGGCGGCCGGCGGCGCGGCGGGGTCGGAAGCCGCCTCGGCGGGCGGCGGCGTGGCCGGGCCGGCGGAGCGGCCTCCGGCCGGCGGCGGGCAGCCGGACGGGGTCTGGAGGACCGCCGCGGCGAGCCCGAGAAGGCCGGCGACCAGCGCGGCGCGCAGCAGCGTCGCCCGCCCCGGCAGCCGGGGCCGGCGCATCGGCCGCAGTGATCCGGTGTCCGCCCCGACGTTCGCCATCCGGCCCCTCCCGCCCGCCCCGGCACCAGGGCGGTGCCGGGAGCAGCAGGCTAGGCCGCGCGGGGGCCGTCCCGCCCGGCCAGGGGCGGAACCTGTGGACAACCGGGCCGGCTGTGGACAACGCCCACCGGGGCCGATGATCTGCTAAGGCCCGGAACCGAGGCGAATCTTGGAAGATTCCGGCCCCCAGAGGGGCCCTTCTCTTCCAAGATCTCCTATGTCCGGAGCTGCCGTCGTCAGGAGGCGCTGGCGGCGGGGGCCTTGGCCGTGCCGCTCGACCCCGACGAGCCCGACGAACCGGACGCCCCCGACGAGCCCGACGAACCCGAGGAGCCCGACGCCCCCGACGACGCCGAGGAGCCGGACGAGCCCGAGGACGCCGAGGAGCCGGCGGACGAGCCGCCCGACGAGCCGGAGTCGCCGCCGGAGGACGAGTCGGAGGCGGCGGTCTTGCCCGAGCCGTTCTTGGCCGCGTCCGAGCCGGAGCGGGAGTCGGTGCGGTAGAAGCCCGAGCCCTTGAAGACGATGCCGACGGAGTTGAACACCTTGCGCAGCCGCCCCGCACACGCCGGGCACTCGGTCAGCGGCTCGTCAGAGAAGGACTGCACCGCCTCGAGCTGCTGGCCGCACTCGGTGCAGGCGTACTGGTACGTGGGCACGGTCTCCTCCGGATCTGGCACGGCCGGTTGGCACTCGACTCATTCGAGTGCCAATGGTGCGTCATCGGACCCGGGTTCGTCCAGCGGAAGTGCCGGGACCGACACGGAGTCGCCCGTCAGCGTACGCAGCCCGCCGGAGGGGGTCACCACCGCGCGGACGGGCCGGTCGTGCGGCTCGGCGGGCAGGCTCGCGACCAGCTCGCCGTCGTGCAGCAGGGCCACCGTCAGGGCGTCCGCGCCGAGGCGGGCCAGCGCCCGATCATAGCTGCCGCCGCCGCGCCCCAGCCGCCGCCCGCGCCGGTCCACCGCCAAGGCGGGCACCACCACCAGCCGGGCGTCGGCGACCGCCGCCCGGCCGAGCCGGGGACCCGTCGGCTCCCGCAGGCCCCGCCCGGCCGCGACGAGGCAGCCCGGCCCGGTGTACGCCGCCCAGTCCAGGTCGAGGTCGTCCCGGAGCACCGGCAGCAGCAGCTCGCCGCCCGGCGGCAGCGCCGCGCTCAGCACCTCCGGCAGCTCCGGCCCGCCCGGCTCCGCGCCGACGGGGACGTACGCGGTGACCCGGGCCGGGCGCAGCCGGCGTACCAAATCGGTCAGCGCGGCCCGGACGCGCGCCGCGGCCTCCGCACGTGCCGGGGCGGGCAGCGCGCGGCGGCGGGCGAGCAGCTCGACCCGGGCCCGCCGCTTCGCCTCGTGGGTCACTTCCGCTCCATCAGAAAAATCCGGCACGCAACACTCCTGACGCAACGTTTGTCTCACGGTCGCACTGTGTCAGCATCGCTACATCGGGCGCGGGACTTCCGGGGGGAAGCGTTGACGCTACGCGGGCGGTTGACGGCGGCCTTCCTCACGGTGGTGCTCGGCCCCGTCCTGCTCGGGGCGTTCTTCGTCGGCCTGACCATGACGACCGTCGACCGCAACCGGGCGGCCGAGCGGCTCGGCCTGGCCGCCGCGACCGTGCGTACCTCGGTCGACGCCCTCTGCCAGCAGTTGCGCGCGGCGGCCGACGCGGTCGCCCTGGCCGCCGACGCGGCCGGGCGGGCGGGCACGGCCGGGCAGGTGGTCAGCCGCGGCCTCGCCGCCGCCGTGCTGGTCACCGACGTGGCCGGCGTCCCGACCTACGCCACCCCCGACGCACCCGCCGCGCCCTGGCGGGACTGCGACGCCGCCGACCCGGCCGCCGGCCCCGTCGCCGCGCTCGCCGTCCGGGTGGCGCTGCGCGACCGGGCCGGCGGCGACCTGGGCGCGGTCGTCACCGCCCAGCCGGTCGACCCGGGCCTCGTCGCGCGGCTCGCGGCGGTCACCGGCGTCGCGGTCACCCTCCTCGACGGCGCGTCCGGCTCCGTCGGGGTCGCGCACACCACCGAGGCCCCGGCCGTACGCGACGGGGTGCTCGCCGCCGCGCGCCGGGCCGCCGGCGACGGGGTCACCGGCACCGGCGACGGCCGGTACGTCCGCCGGCTCCTGCCCGCGCCGGGCCAGCCGCTGCCGCTGGTGCTCTCCGTCCCGAGCGAGCAGCCCCCCGACCTGTACGCGGCGCTGGTCGGCGCGGTGCTGCTGGCCGGGCTGCTGGCGGTGGCCGCCGCCTGGCGGCTGGCCCGGGTCACCACCCGCCCGTTGGTGGAGCTGGCCGGCGCGGCGGACCGGGTGGCCCACGGCGACCTCGCCACCCGGGTGCCGGTGCGCAGCCGCGACGAGCTGGGCCGGCTGGCCGGCGCGTTCAACCGGATGACCCGGGAGACCGGCATCTACGTGCAGGCGCTCACCAGCAGCCGGGACCAGCTGCGCGGCCATCTCGCCGTGCTCGGCGACACCCTGGCCAGCACCCACGACCTGCAACGCATCCTGCGGGTCATCCTGCACAGCGCGATCGCGGCCACCGGGGCGCAGGCCGGGGCGGTGCTGCTGGTCGACGGCGGCGTGCTGGTCGGCCGGTGCGCCGAGGGGCTCGACGGGCGTTGGTCGCCCGCCGCCGGGGCGGATCCGGAGGCCGCCGGCGCGGCCGGCCTGCGGGTGCCCGTCGGCGGCGGCATCGTCGGCGCGGTGGCGGCGACCGGCCAGCCGCGCCGGGGGCGGGCCGACCCGGTGGCGGAGGCCGCCGGGGAGCCGCGCTGCGAGACGTACGTCGCGGTGCCCTTCGCCGCCCCCGGCGGACCGGCCGACCCGGTCGCCCGGTCCGGCGTGGACTCCGGCGGGCCCACCGGCCCGGCGGCGGCGCTCGGCGTGCTGGTCCTCTACGACCGGCTCGGCGGGGACGAGTTCGACGACGACGACCTGGAGACGCTGCGGACCTTCGCCGGCCACGCGGCGGTGGCGGTGGACAACGTGCGGGTGCACGAGGAGGCCCAGCGGCTGTCGCTGACCGACCCGCTGACCGGGCTGTGGAACTACCGCTACCTGCGCGAGTCGATCCGCCGCGAGGTGGAGCGGGCCAGCCGGTTCGGCCGGATGTTGAGCGTCCTCGCCCTGGACCTGGACCGGTTCAAGGAGGTCAACGACACCTGGGGGCACGCCGCCGGGGACGCCGTGCTGGCCGAGTTCGCCCGCCGGGTGCGGGGCGAGATCCGCGAGGTGGACCTGGCCTTCCGCCAGGGTGGGGAGGAGTTCGTGGTGCTGTTGCCGGAAACCGACGCGCGGGGCGCGGCGATCGTCGCCGAACGGCTCGGCGCGGCGACCCGCGACACCCCCGTCCCGGTGGACTCGGGCGGCGGGGCGCGGATCCTGGTGACCGTCTCCGTCGGCATCGCCGTCTACCCGGACCACGCCTCCACCGGTCAGCAGGTCCTCGACGCGGCCGACGACGCCCTCTACGCGGCCAAGGCGGCGGGGCGGGACACCTGGCGGCTGGCCGAGGCGCGGCCCTGGCCGCCGGTGGAGGAGCTCGCCGTGCCGGCCGGTTCGGTCAGCCCGGCCGACGGCCTGCCCCGGGCCGGCGGCGCGTCTTCCGGTCCTCACCCGTCGCAACACGGCCTTGGCCGATAGTCTCGCGACATGTCGGAGCACTCAGCGAACCCCTCAGCGGCCCCCGCAACCGGTCGTTCCCGCGCGGTCAAGGCCGTCATCCCGGCCGCCGGCCTGGCCACCCGGTTCCTGCCGGCCACCAAGGCGGTGCCCAAGGAGCTGCTGCCGGTCGTCGACCGGCCGGTCCTTCAGTACATCGTCGAGGAGGCCACCCAGGCGGGCATCGGCGACGTGCTGCTGATCACCGGGCGCGGCAAGACATCGATGGTGGACCACTTCGACCGCCGGCCCGACCTGGAGGCCCGGCTGGAGGAGAAGGGCGACGCCGAGCGGCTGGCCGCGGTGCGCCGCCCCAGCGAGCTGGCCGAGATCTACACGTGCCGGCAGCCGGAGCAGCTCGGCCTCGGCCACGCCGTCGGCTACGCCGAGTCGCACGTCGGCGACCAGCCCTTCGCGGTGCTGCTCGGCGACGAGTTCGTCAAGCCGTCCGAGCCGCTGCTGCCGGCGATGCTGGAGCTACAGGCCCGCACCGGCGGCATCGTGCTGGCCTTCTTCGAGGTCGACCCGGCCGAGACCAAGCGGTACGGCATCGCCTCCGTCGAGCCCGCCGAGCCGGAGCTGACCGACGTCGGCGAGGTCGTGAAGGTCACCGGCATGGTGGAGAAGCCCAAGCCGGAGGACGCGCCCAGCAACCTCGCCGTCCTCGGCCGGTACGTGCTGCCGGGGCGGATCTTCGACGCGATCCGGCGCACCGAGCCGGGCAGCGGCGGCGAGATCCAGCTCACCGACGCGATGGAGCTGCTGCGCACCGAGGGCGTCCCGGTGCACGCGATCGTCTACCGGGGCACCCGCTACGACACGGGGATGCCGCTGGGCTACCTCCAGACGGTGGTGCAGCTCGCCTGCGAACGCGACGACCTCGGCACGGAGTTCCGCAAGTGGCTCGCCGAGTTCGTCAACAACGGCGACGAGACCGTCACCGAGGCGATCCTCAACGGCATGCGCGAGGCGTCGGGCGGTCCTAATACATGACCGCGACGGCCGACGCCGAGGCGGCCGCGAACGAGTTGACGCCGCTCGCCGACTACCTGGGCAGCGTGCTGCGCAGGTTACGCGCGCTGCCTCCGCTCGACCTCGACCTCACCCAGGCGTACGGCAACGTCCTCGCCGAGGACGTCGTCGCGCCGCACTCCTACCCGGCCTTCGACCAGGCGGCCGTCGACGGGTACGCGGCGCGCTGGGACGACCTGTCCGGCGCGGGCCGGGCGGCGGGCGGATACGCCGGCCGCTCCGGCCCGTCCGGGTCCCGCACCGTGCGGCTCAACGTGGTCGGCGACCTCGGCGCGGCGAGCTGGCGGCCGGTGCGGCTCACCCCGGGGGCCTGCTTCTCGGTGGCCGCCGGAGCCCCGCTGCCGATCGCCGCCGACGTGGTGGTGCCGGTGGAGTGGACCGACCAGGGCATGGCCGCCGTGGAGATCTTCCGCACCCCCAAGCGGGGCTACGGGGTGCGCCGCGCCGGTGAGGAGCTGCCGGCCGGGACCCTGCTCGCCCGCGCCGGCACGTACGTCTCCCCGGCCCTGGTCGCCGTCTTCGCCGCCACCGGCATCGGGCACGTGGTGGTGCGCCCCAGCCCGCGGGTGGTCATCGTGGCCACCGGCGACGAGCTGGTCGACGTGGGCCGGGGCAGCCAGCCCGGGCAGGTGGTCGACGCGAACTCGCACGCCCTGACCGCCGCCGCCGCCGAGGTGGGCGCGCTGGCGTACCGGGTGGGGATCTGCGACGACGACCCGGAGGGGCTGCGCGGGCTGCTGGAGGACCAGACCCTGCGCGCCGACCTGATCATCACCACCGGCGGCACCGGCACCGGGCCGGGCGACATGGTGCGCCGCATCCTGTCCCGCCGGGAGGGCGGCCGGGCCGGGCCGGTCACCTTCACCGAGGTGGCCCTCTATCCCGGCACCGCCCTCGGGTTCGGTACGGTCGGCGCCGAGGAGGTGCCGGTGGTCTGTCTTCCCGGTGAGCCCGGCGCGGCGCTGATCGGCTTCGAGGTGCTGGCCCGGCCCGCCATCAACCTGCTGGCCGGGGCCGAGCCCGTGTTCCGGCCGAGCGTGCGCGCGCACCTGCTGGAGACCATCACCTCGCCCGGCGGGCTGCGCGAGTTCCGCCCCGCGCACGTCGCCGAGCGGCGCGGCGGCGGCTACACCGTCCAGCCGCTGCCGGGCGGGAAGTTCACCCTGTCCGGCCTGGCCGAGGCCAACGGGCTGATGGTGCTCGGCGAGCGGGTCACCACGGCCGCCGCCGGCTCCACCGTGGACGTCCTCCTGCTGGACCGGCGCCGGTGAGTGGACTGTGGTCGGGGCGGTCGCCGGGGTGGCCGGTGGTGCTCGCGGACGGCCCGGTGCTGCTGCGACCGTACCGGCGCTCGGACGCGGCGGCCTGGTCGGAGGTGCGCCGCGCCAACCGGGCCTGGCTGGCCCCGTGGGAGTCGGCGCTGCCCGGCAACTGGGACGAGCTGAACTCCCCGGCGGCGTTCCGCTGGGTCCACAAGGACCAGCGCCGCTCGGCGCGCACCGGCGAGGGGATGCCGTTCGCGGTGTGCCTGCGCGAGCACGGCGGGGAGCGGCTGGTGGGGCACCTCAACGTCGGCAGCATCGTCCGGCGGGCGTTCTGCTCGGCGTACGTCGGATACTGGGTGGACTCCCGGGTGGCCGGGCGGGGC
This sequence comes from Micromonospora sp. NPDC002575, assembly GCF_042889525.1. Taxonomy (NCBI): domain Bacteria; kingdom Bacillati; phylum Actinomycetota; class Actinomycetes; order Micromonosporales; family Micromonosporaceae; genus Micromonospora; species Micromonospora sp. NPDC002575. Next base: position 283,721 of record NZ_JBIARA010000006.1, read on the forward strand.
GTCATCCCCACCGCGCTGGCGCTCGCCGTGGACCACGCGTTCGGCCCCGGCGGGCTGCACCGGATCGAGGTCAACATCCGGCCGGAGAACAAGCCGTCCCGCCGGGTGGTGGAGAAGCTCGGCTTCCGCGAGGAGTCGTACCACGTGCGTTACATGCATATCGACGGTGCGTGGCGCGACCACATCGGGTACGCCATGACCAGCGAGGAAGTCGTCGCGGAGGGCGGCCTGCTGGCCCGCTGGCACCGGCTGCGCGCCACCGCGGGGTGAAGCGTCCCACCCCCGCCTGATCGGCGCGGCGCACAATCAACGCGGTCGGCGGCCCGTAACCTCAAGTAACTGCAAGCTGCGGCAAGCGCTGCCCGACCGCATCTTCGACCGCCCGGAACGGGGTCCGTCGAAGATCCTGCGGCCGTACGGCGGTTGCCCCGAACTTGGTGACGGGAGGGGTGAGGGTGCCGACCTCGGTGCTCCTCGCCGTCCTCGCCGCCGCCGGTCTGCTCGCCCTCGCGCCGGCGCTGGTTCGCCGGTACGACGCCACCGAGCGGCTGGTGGCGGAGCGGGCGCAGTCGACGGCGCGGGTGCTCCAGCGCCGTCGGCGGCGACGTACTGTCCCCGGGCGTCGGCCGGTCAATCCCTCCCGCTCCCTCGTCGTCACCCTCGCCGAGGACGCGAACACGGGCGGACTCTCCGCCCCCGTCTCCGCCCCGCCCGCCCCGGCGCGGCGGCGCGGCCGGCTGCGCGCGGTGCCGCCGGCCGCGAAGTCCCGTCGACGGGCCGCGCCCCGCCGTCGGCCGCACACCCCGGCGATCTACCGCAGGCGGCGGGTGCTCGCCGCCCTGCTGCTGCTCAACGTCGTCGAGCTGATCGGGGTGGCCGTGGTCGGCCCCGGCTTCTGGATCAGCTTCTCCGTCACGGCCACCCTCCTGGTGACGTACGTGGTGCACCTGCGCAAGCGGGCCCTCGCCGAGCGCCGACGCCGACGCGCCCACGCCCGGGAGGCCGCCTGGCTGGCCGCCCGGCAGGCCGAGGTACGCCGGGAGCAGGCCCGCCGTGCGGCGGCCCGCCGGGAGGCCCAGCGCCGCCTGGCGGCCCAGCGCGAGGCGGTACGCCGCACGGCGATGGGCCTGGACCGCCCCGCCGACCTGCCACCGGCGGCCAGCGGCGGCGGCTCGGTGTCGTACCGGCGGGCAGGCGGGCTGCGGGGCCGCCCGTACCAGTCGGGCCGCACCTCCCACTCGGCCTGACCTTGTCCCGACTCCATGTCGGCGCGGCGTTGATCGACTCGTCAACTCGTGCTTGATCGACTCCATGTCGGCGACGTGGCGGTGTCCCGACCCCTCGGACCCCGCCACGTCGCCGACATGGTGAGCCTCGACGGGGCCCGTGAGCAGGCACCGACCGGGTCGGCGGGGTGGATTCGCTTGGCGGGCGGGTGTGCTGTTAGTCTTGTCGCCGGCCCGCCTGGTGCAAGCCAGGTGGGACCAAAGCCGGTTCGCCGGCGGAGGGGCTGTGGCGCAGACCGGTAGCGCACCTCGTTCGCATCGAGGGGGTCAGGGGTTCAAATCCCCTCAGCTCCACCCAGTTCAAAGGCCGTTTCCGGTAGTCGGAGACGGCCTTTTGGCTCGGGTTCTCAAAGGTTGGCGATCGCGCTGAAGGTGAGCGGGATGAAGCTGGTGGAGCCGCCGTAGGTCCAGGTGATGTAGGCGTCCGCGCCGGTCCGGTACTCGCCGGACGCCCGGGGGTACTCGGTGTCGGCGCTCGCGGTGGTGGTGCTGTAGCTCGTGTGGGTGTTGTACGTGACCTGGGTGCCGTAACGGAACAGGGCGACCTCGACCTGGATCGCGTACACGGGCTGGGTGCAGCGCACGGTCGCGATGCCTTCCTCTCCGCCGCCGTACGGGCCGCCGTAGTAGACGAAGGGCGTGGACGGGGTCAGCGTGCAGGTGATGTCCAATGCGCCCACCTTTGCCGTCGCGACGATCGGGCCGCGAGCGGCCGTGGCCTTTGTGGAATAGGTCGCGGTGCCGGCGGAAAGGGTGGAGCCCCGGCTATTTGCGGCGCTGCTCGCGGCCTGGCTCGGCCCGGCCACCGCGAGAAATGCGGCCGAGAGGGCGATGGTCGACAGTGCGGCGAAGGCCCGGAGGGTCCAGCTTGTGCGTGCTTTCGTCATTGCGAGTCCTTCTGTGCGTCGTGATCGAGCAGGTCGGGGAGGTGCTGACGCCAGCCGGGTTCGACGAATGCGGTGGCTGGCCGCATTTCCCGTGATCTTCTAGAAGTGTTTGCGGGCGTGCACGTGGAAAAGGGGCATGATGGATTATCTGCCGATATGCCGCGCGTCGAACCCGCCTGGTCAGAGTCTCGCAGTGGCCCGACCGCCGCGCAAGAATGTGGCGTGTCCGCCGATTCGAGTGTCGCAATTCTGTCCGAGTTAATTGATTGATTGTCTGGGCTTGCATCTGCGGCGCGTGGGAATAACGTCGCCGGTATTGCGGGAATCGCAACTCCCGCTGCCTCCGCGCAGCGTCAGCCGAGGCCGAGCCGGTGCAGCGCGAGCGCCACGAGCCCGCGCACCGACCGGTCCCAGCCGGGCACGTCGGCGTCGAAGCCCGCGCTGCGGGCCTCGGCGAGGACGTCGAGGGCGCGGTCGGGCAGCCGGTCGCCGAGTCGGCGGGCCAGCGCCACCGCGGCGGTGACCCGCACGACCGCGCGGTTCGCCGAGAGCAGCCCACCGAGGCGGGCGTCGATCCGGTCCGAGCCGACCGGACAGTGGCCGAGGGCGAGGTTGGCGCTGGCCCGGGCGGCGGCGTGGGCCCCGTCGGCCGGGACCGCGACGAGCCCGGCCAGGGCCGCCTCGTCGGGGGCGAACCAGGCGAGCAGCTCCGCGGCGCACCCGGCGAGCTGCGGGTCCGGCTCGGCGAGCCAGCGGACGTACCGGTCGGTGTGCCGGGCCCCGGCGTGGAAGGCGTCGGCCGCCCAGCGGACCGCCACCTGGTCGGCCAGGCGTGCGGCCTCGTCGTGCTCGGACAGGTCCCCGGCCGCCAGGTGGCGGTCCACCAGCGCCGCCTGGTCGTCGGTGATGCCGTCGGCGGCGGCGAACGCCCGGCACGGGTCGAACGGCAGCGCGTCGTCACGCCGGTCGCCGAGCACCACCGCGCGGAGCAGGCCGGCCACCGCCGCGCGGTCGCCGGTGGCCGGGTCGTCGGCGATTGCCACCAGGAACGGCACCACGTGGTGGCTCGCCCCCCACCGCGTGCCCTGGTGGTAGACGTTGCCGGACAGCTCGGACAGCGCGCGACGCCGGGCAGGCGGGTCCGCCGACCGCAACGCCCGCAACTGGCCCGGCACGTCGACGGCCGGCCCGTACGCGTGGTGCAGCGAACCCCACGGGACCCGGTCGAGACCGGCCAGCGGGTCGGTGGGCCCGGCCACGCCGGTCAGCGCCGTTCGAGCGTGAGCAGCGGCTCGGACAGCGGGGGCGACGGCACGTCGGGATCGGCGGCCACGGCCTCCTCGATGCTGCGCAGGCCGGCCTCCACCTCGTCGGGGTCGAGCTGGGAGAGGAACGAGAGGGCGCGCAGGCGCAGCCTTTCGAGCACGTCGGCGCGGGTGCCGTCGGACGGTTGGGTGACCGTGCCGAAGCCGGTGACCCGCCAGCCGGCCGCCGTGAACATCTCGATGACCTCGTGCAGCGGCTGGAACTGCGCGAGGTCCGCTTCCCGGCCGCGCGGGAAGTGGGCAAGCCACCAGGGCTCGGGGTGGTGGTCGCTGAAGTTGCCGCGCAGCAGCAGCCGCCCGGCCGGCCTGAGCGCCCTGGCCAGCTCCCGGGCCGCGCGGGGCTTGTCCTGGACGTGGTGCCAGGACAGGAACATGAGCGCGTAGTCGGCGCTGCCGTCCGGCACGGGCAGGTCCTCGGCGGCGCCCGCCAGGTAGCGCACGTCGGGGTACGGGGGCTGAGCCTGCGCCACCTCGCGCATGCGTGCCGCCGGCTCGACGCCGGTGACCGGCCCGAACGCGCGCGCCAGCGCGGGGGTGAACCGGCCGGTCCCCGACCCGACGTCCAGCCCCACCAGTGGACGCCGCCGCGGCAGCGCAGCGGCGAAGGCGTTCAGCCAGGTTTCCAGCTGCTGCTCGGTGAGCGCCCGGCCGCGCGCGTAGTGCTGGTGCTGCTCCCGGTCGTAGTCGACCCGCCGCATCCGTCGCTCCCTCGCCAGTCCGAATGGTGTCCGATGTATCGCATCGATACATCGGCACGATACTGGGGGGCGCGCGAGAAGGCCAGGCGCGGCGGACCGGGGCCGCCGACGGCGGGGGTGGCCCCGACGGCGGGGGTGGCCACCGCAGCGGCCACTGCGGCGGGTGCCACGGCGGCGTCAGCGGCTGATGGCGTCAGCGGCTGGCGGCGAGCTTCAGCACCAGGTCGGCGGCCCGGCCGACCCCGCCGGCCCGGCGGCACTGCTCGCCCCAGTGCCGGCTGCGTTCCCGGAAGCTCTCCTCGGTGAGCAGCCGGCGCAGCTTCGCGGCCACCTCGCCCGCGTCGACGTGCGGCGGGTGGTCGAGCGCCAGCCCGACGCCGGCGTCGACCGCGCGGGCCGCGATGTCGTAGCAGTCCAGCCAGAACGGGGTCATCAGCATCGGCTGCCCGAAGTGGACGCCCTCGTGGAAGCCGTTGGCCCCGCCGTGGCAGACGAACGCCCGGACGTTCGGGTGGGCCAGCACGTCGAGCTGGGACGGGATCCACTCCTCGATCCGCACGTGCGGCGGCAGCGGGCCGGGCAGCAGGTGCCGCTGCGCGGCGGGCAGCTTCCACAGCACCTGGTGCTCGGGCCCGATCGCGGCCAGCGCCTCGGCGAACGCCCGCACCTGCGGGCCGGTGAGCCGGGCCAGGGTGCCGAGGCAGGCGTAGACGACCGAGGTCTGCCGGTCGAGCCAGCCGATCAACTCCCCGCCCTGCCCCGGACCGCCGGACGCGCTCCCGCCCGGCGCGGGGTCGCGCAGTGGCACCATCGGGCCGAGCAGGTGCAGGTGCTCCGGCGCGGGGAAGGGGTACTCCAGCCCGAACACCGTGTAGCCGAAGACGGCCGTCGCGGCGGCGCTGTACTTCTCGGGGTCGCCGAAGGCGTTGTCGATCCGCTGGGCGCGGCGGTGCCGGGCCTGTCCGGCGAGCGCGCGCAGCAGCGACAGCCGCAGGCGGGCGCGGAAGGTCAGGTTGGTCCAGCGCTGCCGGGGGCCCAGCCGGCGGGGCAGCCCCGAGGTGGGCGTCGGATAGTCCCACGGCAGCCGGCTCAGGTAGACGTTGCTGGGCGGGAACGCCAGGCTCAGCACGTACGGCACGCCCCGCGCCAGCGCCGCGTCGAGCGCGCCCAGGTTCAGCATGTCGATCACCATCAGCGAGGGCCGGATCTCGTCGATCTGTTCGAGGGTCCGCTCCCGGACCCGGTCGGCCACCTCGGGGATCCGGATCTGCCGGGCGAGGGCGACCAGGCCGGCGGTGGTCATCGGCCCCCGGGTCATCGCGGCGTACAGCTCGTCGTCGACGCGGAGCACGGTGTCGCCGGTGGAGCGGAAGCGCAGCGGGCTGCCGGTGGCGTTGGCCGCCACCCGGTCCCGCGCCTCCTCCTCGGCGGCGAACCACAGGCCCGGCTCGCCGCGCCGGGACAACTCCCCGGCGATGGCGAGCAGGGGGTTGAGCTGCCCCGGGTGCGCGGGGCTGGCGAAGAGGACGGAGCGCATGGGTGTCCCTCCTACGGCCGGAGCCGTACCGGCAGCTGGTCGTACCCGCGCAGCACCCGGGTCGGGCGGCGGCGCGGCACCCCGGCCAGCGCCGCGTCGGGGTAGCGCTCGAAGAACGCGCGCAGCCCGAGCTGGCCCTCCAGCCGGGCGAGCCCGGCGCCGAGGCAGTAGTGCACCCCGCTGGAGAACGAGAGGTGGTCGCGGGCGTTGGCGCGGGTGACGTCGAAGCGGTCCGGGTCGGCGAAGACGGCCGGGTCCCGGTTCGCGCCGCCCATCATCGGCACGACGACCTCCCCGGCGCGTATCCGTACGCCGGCCACCTCGGTGTCGGCGAGGCAGTAGCGGGCGGTGGACTGGGCGGGCGAGTCGTACCGCAGGATCTCCTCCACCGCGTTGGCCCACCCGTCGGGTCGCCCGCGCAGCGCGGCGAGCTGATCGGGGTGGCGGATGAGCAGGTGGATGCCGGTGCCGAGCAGGTTGACCGTGGTCTCGAACCCGGCCACCAGCAGCAGGCCGGCGATGGCGAGCAGCTCCTCCTCGGTGAGCCGCTCGCCGTCGCTGTCGAGGTGCACGAGGCGGCTGAGCAGGTCGTCGCCGGGATCGGCGCGCAGCCGGGCGAAGTGCCCGCGCAGCCACCCGTTGAGCTGCCCGATGGCGGCCTCGGCGGCACGGTACTGCCGCAGCGTCAGCCCGAGGTCGAGCGTCGGGGTGGCGGCCTCGCCCCAGGCCAGGAACCGCTGCCGCAGGTGCTGCGGCACGCCGAGGATCTCCGCGATCACGATGAGCGGCAGCAGGCTCGCGTAGCGCCCGACGACCTCCACGGCACCGGACCCGTCCGGGGCCAGGTCGTCCAGCAGGGCCGAGGCGTGCCGCTCGATCCGGGGCCGCAACCCCTCCATGGCCCGGGGGGTGAAGACCTTGGCCACCAGGCGGCGGTAGCGGGTGTGCGCCGGCGGGTCGACGACCAGCATCGAGGGCGGGTCGGCCGGCCCGATGGGCCGCCCGCTGCCGCCGAGGCGGCGCAGCACCCCGAGCGGGCCGGGTGCCGGCAGCGACCCGGGGTCGCTGCTGAACGCCTCGCCGCGCAGCACCGCGACGACCGCGTCGTGCCGGGTGGTGCTCCACATGAGCCGGCCCCGGACCAGCGCGCCGGCCTCCCGGACCTCCCGGTAGAACGGGTACGGGTCGTCGCGGATCGCCGGATCGAAGAAGAGGCGGGCCTGCGCGTCGCCCCGGCGGGCGGCGACGCCGATGCCGAGCCGGGCCAGGCCGTGCCGGTCGAGCCAGCGCACGAGGGTCCCCGGTCTGGTCAGCTCCACCCGAACCTCCCGCCATCGGCCATGTCGGACGCCCGCGCAATTCCCATCATGGCCACGGGCGCGTCAATTCCTATCGGCGCGGGGGATTTGCCGAGGTGATCTCGAAAAGAACTTATACCCCAGCCGGAGACTTTGGCGCAACGACATCTTTCTTTGCATGAGAATTCGATGTGAAGGTGCCGAACTCGCTGACGTAAACGCCGTTCCTCCGGTACTGTCCAGCGCCATGGCAGCGACGAAAGTCGATCAATATTGTCATGCGACGGTGCGTCGGTCGTGCGGTGCAGTCGTGAGGGGTGAGCAGTGAGGAATGTCGACCGGGCACCGTTGACCACAGTTCAGGCCGACATCTGGGTAGCTGGTCGACTATGTCCGGAGCTGCCCCAGTTCAACGTCGGGGGATACCTGCGGTTCACCGGGCCCCTCGACCTCGACCTCATGCGTGCCTGCATGAAACGGGCCGTCCTGCGGAACGACGCGTTGCGGCTGCGTTTCGAGGAAGAGAACGGTGAACCCTATCAGTGGGTCGAGGACGAACCGCCGGTAATTGCCACCATCGACTTCTCGGAAGACGCCGACCCCCGCGCGGCCTGCCATTCCTGGATGGCCCGGTCGTTCGACCGCCCGTTTCCGCTGCGCCGGAGCCGAATGTACGAATTGGCCCTGCTCGTCGAGAGCGAATCGGTCAGCTACGCGTACCTCAATGCCCATCACCTCGTCACCGACGGCTGGGGCGGGCGGTTGCTGCTGCGGCAGGCCAGCGAGGACTACGCCCGCCTCCTGCGCGCCGGGGCGAGCGCCGGGGAGCCGCCGTCGTCGTCGTACCTGGCCGTCGCCCGCGCCCGGGCCGAGCGCCCGCGACCGGCACCCGGCGAACGGGACCGCGAGCACTACCGCGCCGCGCTGGCGGGCGTCGCGCCGGCCCTGTTCCCGCGTCGCGCGGCCGGGGGCGCGGCCGGCGACGGCCCGATCGACAGCGCCTCGGCCGGTGGCAGCGCCTCGGCCGGCGACACCGGCCCGGTCGGCGGCCGGTCCGTGACCAGCGGGCGGCACAGCTTCCCCATCGACCGGGCCCTGGTCGACCGGATCACCGCCCGGGGCGAGTCCCCGTTCACCGTCGTCGCCTCGGTCCTTGCCACCTACCTCGCCCGGATCCACCGCACCGACCGGGTCGTCCTCGGCGTACCCCTGCTCAACCGCCGGACCCACGTCGAACGCCGCACCGTCGGCCACTTCGCCAACGAGCTGCCCCTGCCGGTCCGCGTCGACGGCGCGCGACCGCTGGCGGACCTGGCCGCCGAGGTGCAGACGACCCTGCGTGCGCTCTGGGCCCACCAGGGGATGTCCCGGGGCGACCTGCTGCGCGGCGTCGCCCTGCCCGACGGCGGGCGGCAGCTCTACGACGTGACCCTGTCCTGGATGCGCTGGCCGCGCCCCGAGCCGATCCCCGGCGTCGCGCAGCAGACGATGGCGCGCAGCCGGCTGCACGACGGGCACGCCCTCGCCGTGCTGGTCAACGACTTCGACGACGGCCCGCTGACGGTGGACCTCGACTACGCCCCGGACGTGTTCGACGCGGACTTCCCGATCGAGGCGCTGGGCCGGCACGTCGTCACGCTGCTCCGCAACGCCCTCGATCGTCCCGACCGGCCGCTCGCGCAGACCCCGATGCTGCCCCCGGTCGAGCGGGACCGGCTCACCCGGGGGCTCAACGACACCCGCGCCGACCTGCCCGACGACCTGACGGTGCACGGCCTGTTCGCGCGGCAGGCCGCCCGCACCCCGGACCGGACCGCGCTGGTCGTCGACGGCACCGACGAGACGGTCAGCTACGCCGACCTCGACGCCCGCGCCAACCAGGTGGCCCGCGCCCTGCGCGACGCCGGGATCGGCCGGGGCGACCGGGTCGCGGTCCTCGCCGACCGGGGACCGGGGCTGCTCACCGCGATCCTGGGCACGCTGAAGGCGGGCGGGGCGTACGTCGCGATCGAGCCCGACCATCCGGAGGCGCGGCTGCGGCACCTGCTCGCCGACAGCGGGGCCCGGGTGCTCGTGGTGACCGGGGACACGCCACCGCCGCCGGTCGGCCCCGGGGTCGCCGTCTGCCACCTCAAGGCGATGACCGACCGGCCGACGACGCCCGTGTCGCCGGTCGCCGACGGTGCCGACCTCGCGTACGTCTGCTACACGTCGGGCTCCACCGGCCGTCCCAAGGGGGTGCTGATCGAGCACCGCTCGGTGGTCAACCGGCTGGTCTGGATGCAGCGGCGCTACCCGCTGACCGGCGACGACGTGCTGGTGCAGAAGACGCCCGTGTCGTTCGACGTCTCCGTGTGGGAGCTGTTCTGGTGGGCGCTCGCCGGGGCCCGGCTGGTGCTGCCCGAGCCGGAGGTGCGGCGGGACCCGGCCGCGCTGCTGCGGACGGTCGCCCGGCAGGGCGTCAGTGTCGTCCACTTCGTACCGTCGATGTTGGGGCCCTTCCTCGACCTGCTCGCCGACGCGCCCGCCTCCCGCGCGGACGCCGCCGGCCTGCGGCTGGTCTTCGCCAGCGGCGAGGAGCTGCCGCCCCGGCACGTCGACCGGTTCCACCGGCTGCTGCCCGCCGGGCCGCCGGCGCCCCGGCTGGTCAACCTGTACGGGCCGACCGAGGCGACGGTCGACGTCTCCCACTTCGAGTGCCGCCCCGACCCGGCCGGGCGGACCGCCCGCGTGCCCATCGGCCGCCCGATCGACAACATCCAGCTCTACGTGCTCGGCCCCGGCGACGAGCCGCAGCCGGTCGGCGCGCCCGGCGAGCTCTGCGTCGCCGGGATCGGCGTCGCCCGGGGCTACCTGGGCCAGCCCGAGCTGACCGCCCAGCGGTTCGGCGTCGACCCGGTGACCGGCGGCCGGCTGTACCGCACCGGCGACCTCGCCCGCTGGCTCGCCGACGGCACCGTCGAATACCTGGGCCGCCTCGACGACCAGGTGAAGATCCGGGGCAACCGGGTCGAGCCCGGCGAGGTCCGGCACGCCCTCGCCGCCGTGCCCGGCGTGCGGGAGGCGGTCGTGGTGGCCCGCACCGACCCGGCCCGGGGCACCCACCTCGTCGGCTACTACCGGGCCGACGCCGACCTCGACCCGGCGTGGCTGCGCGCCCAGCTCCTGCGCGGGCTGCCCGACTACCTGGTCCCCGCCCTCTTCCACCGCCTCGACCGGATCCCGCTCACCGCGCACGGCAAGCTGGACCAGGCCGCCCTGCCCGACCCGGCCGCCGTGTCCGCCCCCGACCCCGCCGCCCCCGACTCCGGCGGGCCCGTCAACGGCGGCCCGCCCCCCGGTGCCGCCCGCGCCGACGCCGGGACCGGGCCGGGCCCCCGCGACGAGGTGGAACGCACCCTCGCCGCGATCTGGGCGCGGGTGCTCGGGGTGCCGTCCGTCGGCATCCACCAGGACTGGTTCGCCGTCGGCGGCGACTCCATCCTCGCTCTGCGGGTCGGCGCCGAGGCGGCCCGGCACGGCCTGCACGTCACCGTCGCCGACCTGGTGGCCCGGCCCACCGTGGCGGCGTTGGCCGCCCACGCCCGCGCCCGCGCCGCCGCGCCGCCGACGGGCGAGCAGGACGCCCCGCCGGAGCCGTTCGGGCTGGTGTCGCACCTGGACCGGGCCGCGCTGGGCGACGCGCAGGACGCCTTCCCGGCGACCCGGCTCCAGCTCGGCCTGCTGTTCCACGGCAGCGAACGCGAAGACGCCACCGCCTACCACGACGTGTTCCGCTACTCGCTGCGGCTGCCGTGGGACGAGGTCGCGTTCCGCGCCGCCCACGCCCGGCTCCTCGACCGCCACCCGGCCCTGCGCTCCTCGTTCGACCTCGGCGGCTGCTCCGAGCCGCTCCAGGTCGTCCACGCGCGGGTGACCGGCGGCCTCGACGTCGCCGACCTGCGCGACCTCGACGCCGCCGCGGCCGACGCCGAGGTGCTGGCGCACATGCGGCAGCGGCGACGCCACCGGTACGCCTTCGACCGCGTCCCGCTGCACCTGATGCGGGTGCACCTGCTGCCGTCCGGGGCCGTCGACCTCGTGTTCAGCTTCCACCACGTGCTCCTCGACGGCTGGAGCGTGGCCACCGTCGTCGGTGACCTGCTGCGGGCCTACCTGCGCCTGGTGGGCGTCGACATCGACCCGCCCCGGGCCGCCGCCCTGCCCTCCCCGGCGGCGTACGTCGTCGAGGAACGCCGCGCGGTCGACTCCGCCGCCACCCGCGACTTCTGGCGGGCCCGGCTCGACGGCGCGGAACTCACCCAGATCGAGGGCTGCCGCCAGTACGAGCCGCCCGGCGACGAGGGGACGATCATCCGGCACGTCCCGCTGCCCGACGACCTCCAGGACGGGGTACGCGGCTTCGCCGCCGCGCACGGCCTGCCGGCGAAGTCGGTCCTGCTCGCGGCGCACTGCCTGCTGCTGCGGCTGTACTCCGGCGCGACGGACGTCACCACCGGCCTGGTCACCCACGGGCGGCCGGACCGGCCCGGGGCGGAACTCGTCGCAGGGCTGTTCCTCAACACGGTGCCGCTGCGGGTCACCCCCGGCGCGCGTACCTGGCTGGAGCTGGTCCGGCAGGTCCACCGGCAGGAGCGGGAGTGCCACCCGCACCGGCGGTACCCGCTGCACGCCATCGTCGGCGACCGGGGCGGCGAGCCGATCTTCGAGACGGCCTTCAACTACGTGCACATGCACGTGCTGACCCCGTTGCTGGAGCTGCCCGAGGTCGAGCTGCTCGGCTTCGACACCTGGGAGGAGACCAACTTCACCCTGCTGGTGAACGTGTTCGTCAGCCCCGCCGACCGGCGCGTGTCGCTGCGCGTCGACGCCGACGGGCGCACCCTCACCCCGGCGCAGACCGACCTGCTGATCGACGCCTACCTGCGCATCCTCGCCCAGATCGTGGCCGACCCGCAGGGGGAGCCGGACTTCGGCTTCCTCGCCGCCGCGCCGCAGCCCGCCGGCCCGCCGCTGGAGCCCCCCGGCGACGTGGGGCGACGGCTCGCCGCGCACGCCCGGCGCACGCCGGACGCCGTCGCGATCACCTTCGACGCCGAGGCTGCCCGCGGCGACCGGCCGCAGCGGTGGACGTACGCGCGGCTCGACGAGATGGTCGACCGGATCGCCGTCGGGCTGCTGCGCGCCGGGGTCCGGCCGGGCCAGCTCGTCGGGATCGCCCTGGACCGGTCGCCGGAGATGATCGCCGCGATCTACGGCGTCGCGCGGGCCGGGGCCGCCTGCGTCCCGCTGGACGTGACGTACCCGGCGGAGCGCATCGCCGCGATGGTCGAGCAGGCCCGGCCGGCGCGGATCGTGACGCAGCGGCGACACCGGGGCCTGGTCGGCGACCCGTCGACGGTCCTCGACGTGGCCGACCTCGTCGCGGGGCCCGAAGTCACCGACGAGCCCGTGGCGCTGCCCCGGGTCACCGCCGACGACCTGCTGTACGTCCTGTTCACCTCCGGGTCGACCGGCGTGCCCAAGGGCGTGGCGATGACGCACGGCGCGCTCGACAACTACCAGGCGTGGCAGATCCGGGCGGCCAGCGCGGCGGCCGGCGGCATCACGTTGCAGTACGCCCCGCTGAGCTTCGACGTGTCGTTCCAGGAGATCCTCACCACGATCAGCGCGGGCGGCACCCTGCGGATCATCGACGAGGACCTCCGGCGGGACGTGCCGGCCCTGTTGCGGCTGCTCGACCGCGAGTCCGTCGCGCGGATCTTCCTGCCGTACGTCGCGTTGCAGCAGCTCGCCGAGGCCGCGGAGCTGCTCGGCATCCACCCCCGCGCGCTGCGGGTGGTGATCTCCTCCGGCGAGCAGCTGCGGGTGACCGCCGAGATCCGGCGCTTCCTGGCCGCCCTGCCGGCCGGCGCGATCCTGGAGAACCAGTACGGGCCGACCGAGACGCACCTGGTCACCGCGTACCCGATGACCGGCGACCCGGCACGGTGGCCCAACCTGCCGCCGATCGGGCCCGCCATCGACGGGGTCGAGATGCACCTGCTGGACGAGCGGATGCGGCCCGTGCCGACCGGCGTGACCGGCGAGCTGTACTACGGCGGTATCCAGGTCACCCGGGGCTACCACGGCCGGCCGGGCCTCACCGCCGAGCGCTGCGTGCCCAATCCGTTCGGCCCGCCGGGCAGCCGGCTCTACCGCACCGGCGACCTGGCCCGCTACCTGCCCAACGGGGACCTGATCTGGGTGGCCCGCACCGACACCCAGACCAAGATCCGGGGCTTCCGGGTGGAGCCCCTGGAGGTGGAGATGGCGGTCATGGAGCTGGCCGCGGAGTACCCGGGGATCCGGGAGGCCGCCGTCGTCGCCCGCCGCCGGGAGGGCGTCGACTCCTACCTCGCCGCGTTCCTGGTCGGAGACCCGGACGCGGTCGACCTGGCCGACGTACGCGGCCGGCTGCGCGCCACCCTCCCCGAGCACCTGGTGCCGGCGCGCTGGCAGTGGCTGCCGGCGATGCCGCTGACGCCCAGCGGCAAGCGCAACGACCGCGCCCTGCGCGAGCTGCCGCTGGACCTGGCCGAGGCGCCCCGCGTCGCCCCCCGCGACCGGTACGAACGGGTCGTCGCCGACATCGCCGCCGACCTGCTGCACCTGCCGGCCGTCGGCGCGCACGACAACCTGTTCGAGCTGGGCGGCACCTCGCTGACCGCGATGCGGCTGGTGGTGATGCTGGAGAAGCGGTTCGGGGTGGCCGTGCCCGTCTCGGCGTTCGTCGCCACGCCGACCGTGGCGGGCGTGGCCGCGCTGCTCCGCTCCGGCGGGGCGGACCTCACGTTCGACCCGCTGGTGCCGATCCGCGCCCGGGGCGACCGGCTGCCGCTGTTCCTGGTGCACCCGCTCGGCGGCAACGTGCTCTGCTACGTCCCGCTGGCCCGCCACCTCGGCGACGACCAGCCCCTGTACGCCCTGCAGGCCGCCGGGGTGGACGCCGGCACCGAGCCGCTGTGCACCGTGCCCGAGCTGGCCAGCGCGTACCTCGACGCGATCCGCCGGGTCCAGCCCGAGGGCCCGTACGTCATCGGCGGCTGGTCGTTCGGCGGGGTGGTCGCCTTCGAGATGGCGCGGCAGCTCCGCGCCGGCGGGGCCCGGGTCGACCGGCTGATCCTGCTCGACCCGATCGCCCGCCGGCCCGGCGACCCGGTGCCGGTCGCCGACGACGTGCTGCTCGACTGGTTCTTCTGGGAGCTGATGCGGCTCGGCCGCGACGGACCGCCGGCGCGCGGAGTGCCGGCCGAGCTGGCCACGCCCGAGGCGAAGCTCGACTTCATCGCGGGCCGGGCCGGCGAGATCGGGGTGCTGCGCCCGGGCAGCCCGCGCGGCTCGGTGCGCCGCCTCTTCGCGGTCTTCCGCGCCAACTGGGAGGCGATCATCTCCTACCGGCCGGAGGTCGTCGACCAGGACATCGCCCTGCTGCGGGCCGCCGACCCGCTGCCCGCCGTGCTGAAGCCGATGCACGACCTCGCCGGCACCCTGCACCTCGATCCGCGCAACGGCTGGGGCGAGCTGACCACCGGCCGGATCGACGTGATCGACGTGCCCGGCGACCACCTGGTGCTCATGGACGAGCCGTACGTGGCCGAGGTGGGGCGGCGGATCACCGGGCTGCTGGCGGGGGACGCCCCGGCCCGCCGGCCGGTCGGGGACCCGCGATGATCGCCCCCGCCGGCTCCGGCGGACCGGCCCGCGCCGCCGGCTCGGCCCGCGCCGCCGGTTCGGGCCGCCGCCGGCCGAAGGCGATCGTCATCGGGGCCGGCATCGGCGGCCTGGCGGCGGCCGGCGCGCTGCGCCGTGTCGGGGTCGACGTGGAGATCCACGAACAGGCCCCGGAACTGCGGGCGGCCGGCTCGGCGCTCTCCCTGACCGCCAACGCCCGCGTCGCGCTGCGCTGCCTGGGCATCGACCTCGACGTCGAGCGGCGCGGCCAGGTCTATCCCGAGCTGCACTTCCGCACCGCCACCGGGCGGCCGATCAGGACCGTCCGGTTCGCGCACCTCGGCGACCGGGTCGGCGCGCAGAACGTCGCCATCCACCGCGCCGAACTGCACCGGGCGCTGCTGGCCGAGGCCGGGGACCCGCCGATCCGGCTCGGGTCCGCCGCCCGCCGGTTCCACCGCCACCACGGCGGCATCCGGGTCGAGTTCGCCGACGGCACCAGCGCCGACGGCGACCTGCTGATCGGCGCGGACGGCTTCGGATCGGCGGTACGCCGGCAGCTCGTCGGCCCCGAGCGGCCCCGGGAACCCGGGTACGTGTGCTGGCTGGCGACCGTCGCGTACCGGCACCACCGGGTCCGCGACGGGTACGCCGCCCACTACTGGGGGCGGGGCCAACGGTTCGGGCTGGTGCACCTCGGCGGCGACCAGGTCTACTGGTGGGGCACCCGCAACATGCCGCCGGAGGCGGCCCGCGACTGGCACGGCGGCCGGGACGAGATCCTCCGCGCGTACGCGGGCTGGGCCGACGAGGTGGTCGCCACCGTGGCCGCCACCGCCGACGCGGCGGTCATCAGCGTCCCCGCCCGGGACCGCCCCGCCCTGCGGCGCTGGGGCGACGGCGCGGTCACCCTGCTCGGCGATGCGGCGCACCCGATGCTGCCGAGCCTCGGCCAGGGCGCGGCGATGGCGGTCGAGGACGCGGTGGTGCTGGCCCGCTGCCTGGCCGGGGCCACCGACCTGCCCGGCGCGCTGCGCCGCTACGAGGCGGCCCGCCGCGACCGGACCCGGCGGATGATCCGCCAGGCGCACTCGCTTAGCCGGATCGAGCAGCTCGCCAGCCCCGCCGGGGACCTGGCCCGCCGCGCGTACCTGCGGTGGCTGCCCACGCGCCTGGTCGACCGCCGCAACCTGGCGGACCTGACCTTCCCCGACGCCCTGCCGGCGGCGCTGCCGTGAGCGCCACGCGCGGGGCCCACCGGGCGCTCAGCCCGCTGGAGCGCTGGTACTGGATCGCCGACCAGGTCTCCCCGCTCAACGTCATCGCCCGGGTCCGGGTGCGCGGGCACCTGCCGCCGGAGCTGCTGCGGGCGGCGCTGGACGAACTCCAGGCCCGCCATCCGCTGCTGCGGGTGGCCATCGCGACCCGGCCGGACGGCCGACGACCCCGGTTCGTG
The DNA here is from genome assembly GCF_042889525.1 of Micromonospora sp. NPDC002575. Classification (NCBI taxonomy): domain Bacteria; kingdom Bacillati; phylum Actinomycetota; class Actinomycetes; order Micromonosporales; family Micromonosporaceae; genus Micromonospora; species Micromonospora sp. NPDC002575. The sequence goes on from NZ_JBIARA010000006.1 coordinate 299,921, forward strand.
CCGACGGACCGGCCGATCCCGCTGCGGCGGGTCGCGCCCGGCCCCGACGGCGCCGGCGGCCCCCCGGTGCCCGACGAGCCCGCCGACCCCGACGCCGGATGGCTGCGCGAGGTCAACGAGCGGGAGCTGGCCGACCGGGTCGACTGGCGGGCCGGCCCGCTCTGCCGGGCGGTCGTGCTGCCCGCCGGACCACCGGCGGCGACGACGGCGCGGACCGGGCAGCCCGCGCCCGCCGGCCCCGGACCCGCCGCCGGGGACGCGCACGACCTGATCCTGACCCTGCCGCACTGCGTGGCTGACGGCACGACCGCGCTGTCGCTGCTGCGCCAGTGGATCGAGTACGCCGACCGGCTGGCCGCCCAGGGCTGGCCCGGCACGGGCGGCCGAACCCCTGGCAGCGCCGCCCCGCAGCGGGAGCCGGCCCTGCCGCCGGCCGAGCGGATGTTCCCCCGTCGGTTCCGGGGCGTCACCGGCGCGCTGCGGCTCGGCGGGCAACTGCTGCGGGACCTGTACGCGGTGCGCCGGCACCGGCCGGCCCGGGTGACGCCGAGCCGGTTCGTGCCGTTCACCGAGCGCCGGAGCCGGCTGCTGCACCGCACGCTCACCGCCGAGCAGGTCGCCGCGCTGGCCCAGGCGTGCCGCCGGGAACGGACCACGGTGCACGGTGCGCTCGCCGCCGCCATGGTCCTCGCGGTCGCCGCCGAGACGGGACCGCCCGCCCCGGGGCATGTGGCGATCGGTTCCCCGGTGGACTTCCGGGCCGCGCTGACGCCCCCCGTGCCCGAGCGGGCCGTCGGCGCGTACGTCGCGACCGTCCCCTCCTTCGTGCCCTACCGGCCGGGCGCGTCGCTGTGGCAGGTCGCCCGGTCGATCAGCGGGGACCTCGCGGGCCGTCGCCAGCGGGGCAGCCACTTCGCCATGGTCGACCTCGTCCGCCTCTCCTGCCCGCCGTCGGTCGCGGCCAGCGGCCGGTTCGTGGAGCTGACCGAGCGGACCGGGCCGGTGAACCTCTGCCTGTCCAACCTCGGCCGGTACGACTTCCCGGACCGGATCGGGGCCTGGCGGCTCGCCGGCGCGCAGTTCGTCGCCGGGCTCTCGGTCTGCGGCTACTTCGTCGCCACGGCGAACACCAGCCACGGCGAGCTGGCCTGGAACTTCGTCCACGTGTCGGAGGCGGTCCCGGACGACAGGGCGGCCCGCCTCGTCGCCGCCTGCGTCGACGCGGTGCTGGCCGAGATCGACACGGTGTCGGCCGAGTTCGGCGAGACGACGGCCGGGGCCGACGCGGTGCCGGCCGGGATCGACGGGGAGCCGGCCGACGTCGCGGCGGCGCCGGCCGGAGCCGACGGAGGGGCGGGAACATGATCGGAGCCGGGTGGCGGATCGACGCGCGGGGCCGGGCCGTGGTGGTCACCGGCGCCTCGTCGGGGCTCGGCCGGGAGGCCGCGCTCCACCTGGAACGGGCCGGCTTCCGGGTCTTCGCCGGGGTGCGCGACCGGGCCGCCGCCGACGACCTGGCCGCCGCCACGGCCGGGCGGCTCACCCCGCTCCGCCTCGACGTCACCCGGGCCGACCAGATCCGGGACGCCGTCGCCGAGGTGGCCCGGCAGGTCGGGGCCGGCGGCCTCTGGGGGCTGGTCAACAACGCCGGCATCAGCCTGCCCGGCCCCCTGGAGTGCGTGCCGCCGGAGCAGCTGCGGCGGCAGCTCGACACCAACGTGGTCGGCCAGGTCGCGGTGATCCAGGGCTTCCTGCCGCTGCTGCGCGCCGGCCGGGGCCGGATCGTGAACGTCACCTCCGGCCTGGGCCGGGTCGCGCTGCCCTACCTCGGCGCGTACGCGGCGGCCCAGTTCGCCAAGGAGGCGGTCAGCGACAGCCTGCGGCGCGAGCTGCGGCCGTTCGGAGTCGCGGTGTCGGTGGTCCAGCCGGGAGCGATCCAGACGCCGATCTGGGACAAGGTCGCCCACGCCGGGACGGAGACGATGGCCCGGGCGGCGGGGCGGGCCGGCGACCTCTACGCGGAGCCGTTCGGCCGTTTCCTCGCCCGGCTGGCCGCGCAGGCCCGGCGCAGCGGGACCACCCCGGCGGACTTCGCGCGGGCGGTCGCCCGCGCGCTGACCGCCGCGCGGCCGAGGACCCGCTACCCCGTCGGCCGCGACGTGCGGTGGGGCAGCCTGGCGGCCCGCCTGCTGCCCGACGCCCTGCTCGACCGCAACTTCGCCCCGCTCGTGCGGCCCCGCGCCGTGCCGGGCGATCCGGTCCCGCCCCTCGCCCCGACCAGTAGTGAGGACTGACCAGCATGGACGCCGACCAGCAGGCCCGGACCCAGGCCCAGGCCCTGTTCGCCCGCAACCTGGAGTTGATCTCCGAGGGGCGGATCACCGAGTGGGTGGAGCTGTTCGACCCCGAGGGGGTGCTGGAGTTCCCCTACCCCCTGCCGGGCATCCCCGCGCGGTTCACCGGCCACCGGGAGCTGTACGAGCACATGAAGGACTTCCCGAAGCAGTTCGACGTGCGCTTCTCCGGCCTGACCTTCCACGAGACCACCGACCCGGAGCTGGTGGTCGCCGAGTTCGTCGGTGACGGCCGGGGCGTCGTCACCGGTCGGCCGTTCCACCAGGTCTACATCTCGGTGGTCCGGTTCCGGGGCGGGCGGATCGTCCACTTCCGGGACTTCTGGAACCCCCTGGCGACCATCCGGGCCGGGCTGACGATCGGGCACGCCTGGCGCGGCCTGGTCGACCTGCTGCGGCCCGCCGCACGCCGCCGCCCGAAAGGGCCGGGCCCTGGTCGGGGGTGACCGGTCGGCCCGCCACCCGCTGGGTGGGGACGGACGGGGGGCCGGCCCGCGGCGGCGGGCCGGCCCCCACGTACGCGAGGTGGTGCGCCTACGGCTTCCAGGAGCCGGCGGTCTCCAACTTGTGCCGGTATTCCAGCGCGCCGTTCTTGTTCGCCACGTCGAACGTGACGCTGCCGGTGCGCTTGCTGCCCTCCCGCAGGTTGACCCCGGAGTCGAGCAGGTCGCCGCAGCCGGCCAGCGCGCCGGCGATCCCGTTCGCGGTGGTGCCGTCCTCGCCCACCCACTGGAAGTAGAACGGGTTGATCGACATGTTGCCCTTCTTCACCGTCGCGGTGACGTCCGCGATCAGGTAGAGCCCCTTGTCGGGGTCGGGCGAGTACGACTTGCAGCCCTTCGTCGAGGTGCGGAACCGCAGCACCGTGATCTCCAGGGTGCCGTCGTCGTCGTTGATGACCAGGGTGTCGCCGGCCTTCATGTTGAAGGTCTCACCGTCGGCCGGGGCGGACGACGACGAGGAGGTCGGGCTGGCGCTCGGCAGGCCGCTGGGCGCGGTGGTGACCCGGGGCAGGTCCGGAAGCTGCCGCTCGGCCTCCTTCGCCGCCTCGTTGGCCCCGGCGACCAGCGCCACGATGCCGCCGACGCAGCACAGCAGCGCGAGCACCACCGCGACGACCACGATGATGACGATCGGCTTCTTGCTGCTCTTCTTGGCCCCCATCGGCGGGCCGAGCGGGTAACCCTGGCCCGGCGCATAGCCGGGGCCGGGCGGGTACGACCCGCCGGGGGGCGGCGGATAGGCCGGACCCGGGGGCGGCGGGTAGGCCGCGTCCGCGCCCGGCTGGTACGTCGGGTCGGGGGCGGGCGGCGGCGTGAACCCACCCGGCGGCGGGTAGGGCGCACCCGACGTGGGCTGGTACGGGGAGCCCGAGGTCGGCGGATAGGGCGCGCCGGACACCGGCGGCGGCGGATAGGGCGCGCCGGACACCGGCGGCGGCGGATAGGGCGTGCCGGACACCGGCGGCGGCGGGTACGGCGCACCCGAGACCGGGGGCTGGGCGGTGGTCGGCGGCAGAGGCGGCGGGGCGGTCGGATCGGCCGGCCACGGGGGCACGGGTGCCGTCGCTGGATCCTGGTTCGGCTGGTAGGGGTCTTGCGGCGGCCCGTAAGGGTCCTGGGGGTGGCTCACCGTACTCCTCGGCACCTCATCGCGATCTCGAACGCCCTGACGGTATCGCTCCTGGCCAAGTCGAGGCTCACCCCGCCCGTCTCAGCGGGGTAACAGGACGGCGGCGGTACGGACCACGTCGGCGTCGACCGCGAACCGCCCGGCGACCGTCGCGGGCGGGCCGGGCACCGGGGCCGCGTCCAGCCGGGCGGGCGAGATCCGGGCGGTGAACAGGCCGGCGTCCGGGTCCAGCTCGACGCGGGCGTCGTGGAAGTCCAGCCACGTGCCGACGACCGGGTGCCACACCTTGTAGATGGTCTCCTTGGCGCTGAACAGCACGACGGCCCAGGGGGCGGTGCCGGGGAGGCGGGCGCAGTCGTCCCACTCCTCGGGCAGGCCGACCAGCCGGCGTACCCCCGGGTTGAGCTCCCGGTGCCGCTCGGCGTCCATGCCGACCGACCGGATCTCGTCGGCGCGGGCCACGGCCGCGGCGCAGTAGCCCGGCGTGTGGGTGATGGTGCCGACCACCCCGGGCGGCCAGACCGGGGAGCGGTCCGCCGCGGCGGGCACGGCCACGGCCGGCACGCCGAGCCGGGTGAGGGCCCGCCGGGCGCAGACCCGCCCGGCGGTGAAGTCGCGCCGTCGGCGCTCGACCGCCCGCTCGCCCAGGCAGGCCCGCTCGGCGGGCAGCAGCTCGCCGTCCCAGTCGTCCCCACCGGCGACGGCCACCGCGACCTCGGGCGGCAGCAGGTCACGCATCCCGGCCCCCGCCGCCCCCGTCGCGGCCCCGGCCGCCCCGCACGCCGCTCATCGCCGTCGAACGTACCGCACCCGCACCCGCGCCCGTGGCCTGTGGGACCGGCGGCCGGAACGCGCCGGTCCCACAGGCCAGGGCAGGGGTCAGGGCCGGCGGGGGCGGCGGGTCAGCGCGAAGCCGACCACGCCGGCCACCGCCGCGAGCACGCCGCCGATCGTGGTCCAGACCCACCGCGACGACAGGTCCGGCAGCCACCCGGCGAGGAGGCTGCCGTCGTCGTCCTCGTCGGCCGGGGCCGCCGCCGGGTCCCCGGTCAGCACCGTCCCGGCCTTCGTGTTGGGCACCAGCGGGGCCTTCAGCTCCCCGTCGTCGGCGGGGGCGTCGCCGTCGCCGACCTCGGCGACCAGCAGGTCCACGTCGACCGGCAGGCCGAGGTCCGGCTCCGGCAGCTCCACGACGGAGAGCCGCACGTAGTACGTGCCGGGCAGCGGGTCGGCCGACCACGGCTCGGCCCACGACCGGACCCGGCGCAGGGTGCAGCCCAGCGCCACGCTGGTCGCCGACGCACCGGCGGTCGGGGTCTGTGCCCCCGCCGTGCACGCCTGCCGGCGGCGCAGGCCGTCGAAGACCTCGACCGTCCAGGTGGAGTCGCCGGTGCGCCCCTTCGGGAAGGTGACCGTCGCCGCGATCTCGTGGACCTGCCCGGCGCTGGCCGCGAACGACCAGTAGAGGTAGTCGCCGCCTGCCGCGCCGACCCGGACCGGCTGGCCGGCGGTGATCGGCGTGGCCGTCAGGAACGAGGTGCCGGCCTTGGTGACCGTCGCAGCGCCGGGCGAGGGGGTGGGCGCGGCCAGCGCGGGGGCGGCCGGGAGCGTCAGCGCGGCGGCGGCGGCCAGCGCCGCCGAAGACCGGATCAACGGGGTACGCATCCTCAGTTCTCCCTCCAGGTGGCGACCCACCAGCGGGTGAGCAGCCCGGCGACGAGCCCGGTGACCAGGCCGGCCAGGGTCAGCAGCAGCAACAGCACCCAGCCCCGGCCCAGGTCCGGCCCGCCGGGGTCCGGCGACGCGGCGACCACGTCGACGGTCAGCTCGATCGGCATCCCCGGGCTGGCCCGGGTGCCGGGGCGGGGCGCGAACGCGTTGCTGACCACCAGGCAGACGGTGGTCGGGGCGGCTGCCGTGTCGCCGGCCGCCGGGCTCGGCGTCTCCCCGTCGCCGTCATCGGCGTCGTCGTCGGCATCGTCGTCGGCGGCGGCCGACCAGCGCAGGCCGGCGGAGACCACGTCGGTGCGACCGCTGCCGGCGTCCACGCCCCGGACCAGCTCCCGGCCGTCGGGGGCGGTCGCCCGCAGCAGCACCGCGTGGTCGGGGTTGACCGGGCGGTCCAGCGCGATGCTCACCGAGGCCCGCAGCTCCTGGCCCGGGCGCACCGGCACCCGGTACCAGCGGTGCTCGGAGAACTGTTCCCGGTCGGTGTAGACGCCGGGGGCGAGCAGCGGCGCGTCCGGGCAACGGGCGGAGCCGCCCACCACGGTCGGTGCGGCGGTGTACGTGTCCCGGGCGCGGTCCACCAGTTGCTTGATCCGGCCGGTCAGCTCGTCGGCGCTCTGCGCGGCCGTGTACGTCCCGCCGGTCGCGCCGGCGATGCACAGCAGCTGCCGGCGCACCTTCTCGTCGGGGGCGAGCCCGAGGGTGTCCACCACCAGCTTGGTGCCCTGGGCGGCCAGCTCGCGGGCCACCTCGCACGGGTCGGGCGGGGCGCAGGTGTCCTCGCCGTCGGTGATCAGCACGATCCGGCGGGCGGTGGCGCCGGTGCCGAGGTCGGCGGCGGCCGAGCGGAGCGCCAGCCCGACCGGGGTGAACCCGGTGGGCCGCAGGGTCGCCACGGCCGCCTTGGCCTGGGCCCGGTCCACCCGGCCGACCGGCACGATCTGCTGGGTGTCCTGGCACCCCACCTTGGAGTCCTTGCCCTTGTAGGTCGCCCCGAGCACCCGGATGCCGAGCTGGGTCTCCTCGGGCAGCGCGTCCACGACCTCGTTGAACGCCTGCTGCGCCACCGAGATCCGGCTGCGCCCGTCGATGTCCCGGGCCCGCATCGAGCCGCTGACGTCGAGCACCAGCTCCACCCGCGGCGGCTCGGCGACGGGGTTCTCCTCGTCGGCCCGCGCCGGAGCGGGACCACCCAGCGCGACCGCCGGACCGAGCAGGACGGTTGCCGCCAGCAGTCCGCGGAAGACGGTTGTCCATCGTCTCTTGTTGATCACCGGGGCGAGTGTAGTGAGATCCACTCTGGAGGATCAGGCGGCCCTCAAGGGCCCGGCGGCGGGGGCGGATCGGGCCCTCGGCCCGGCCGGTGAGCTCCGTAAGGTCCGCACCGGATGACTGACGGTTAGCTGCCGCACGTAAACCATTAGGCTGGTGTGCTCCGTCGGAAATCTGACCCGAGTCCACCCGTTGTGCCGGTGGTGCCGGGTGGTTAAGCTCCTATTGCGCGCCCCAATCGCCCGCTTCCCCCGTGGCAGGCGATCGGGGCGCGCGTCTTTGCGCCCAGAGGCCGCCTTCCGCGCCCGACAGCCCGGCAACCGGGCCCGCCCCGGGCCCGGTTGTCCGATATCCGACGGCCGGCGTCAGATCCAGCGGCCGTCCAACCACATCCGGGCCGACCACTCCGCGTACGGCAGCACCTTGCCCACGAAGATCGGATAGAAGTACGCGAAGCAGAGCGCCACCAGCAGCACGTACGCGCCCACGATGACGCCGCCCACCAGCCGGCGTTCCGCCGCCTCGTCCTCGCCGTCGGCGGACGCCTCCCTGGCGGCCGGGGCCCGCGCCCCGTCGGTGGCCGGTGTGACGATCGCGCCCAGCACGTAGACGACCGCGAGGACCAGGAACGGCAGGGCCGGCGCGGTGTAGAAGGAGAACATCGTCCGGCCGTCGAGGGCGAACCAGAACCAGGGCAGCAGCCCGGCGGTCACGCAGAGCAGGATCGCCCCGGCCCGCCAGTCCCGCCGCGCGAGGCCGATCCAGGCCGCCCCGAACAGGGCGGGCAGGAACGACCACCACAGCAGCGGCGTGCCCAGCAGCAGGATCTCCGAGGCGCAGCTCGGCGCGCCGCAGGCCCCCTCGCCCGACCAGTGGAAGGCGACCGGCCGGCCCAGCAGCAGCCACTGCCAGGGCCAGGACTGGTATTTGTGCGGGTCGTCGAGCTGCTTGTGGAAGCCGTACGCCGCCTTGTGGTATTCCCACAGATTGTTCAGCGCCCCGATGATCGGGGTGTCGCTCAGGCCCGGCACGTTCGGGTACCTGGCGGCGAGGCGGTAGTAGCCGTCGTCGGTCAGCAGCCAGCCCGACCAGGTCGCCACGTAGGCGACGGCCATGAGGACGCCGGCCAGCACCAGCCAGGGCAGCTCGTCGAGCAGCGCGTCGCGCCACGGCCGGCGCACCCCCGCGGACCGGCGGACGCCGACCTCCCACAGCAGGGCCAGCAGCGCGAAGGCCGGCAGGAAGGAGAGGGCGCTCCACTTGACCGCGCAGGCGAGGCCGAGCAGCACCCCGGCGGCCAGCCGCCACCACGGCCAGTTCCGCCAGCCGCCGGCGGGCCGGCCGGCGCGGCCGGGCGCGGTGGGGTCGAGGCCGGCGTCCAGCGCCCGGCTCCACCGGCGACGCCGCGCGTCCCGGTCGAGGACCAGCGCGCCGAACGAGGCCAGCACGAACAGCAGCAGGAAGATGTCGAGCAGGGCGGTGCGGGACAGCACCAGGTGAAAGCCGTCGAGGGCGAGCAGCAGGCCGGCGGCGCAGCCGAGCGTGGTGGAGCGGAACAGCCGGCGGCCGATGCGCACCAGCAGCAGCACCGACACGATCCCGGCCAGCGCCGCGCCGAAGCGCCAGCCGAACTCCGGCGCGGTCGTCATCAGGTGGCCGGGCACGGAGATGTTGTGCTCGGCGTCGGAGTAGCCGAACGCCCACTCGCCGAGGCCGATCAGCCACTTGCCCAGCGGCGGGTGCACCACGTACGACGGGCCGTTGTCCTTGAAGTTCCACTCGACGCCCTTTTCGACGAGCCCCCAGCCGTCGCGGGCGTAGTAGATCTCGTCGAAGATCTTGCCCTTGGGGTAGCTGAGGCCGACCAGGCGCAGGATCGCGGCGATCGCCACCACGACGGCGGTGGCGATCCACGAGTTGACGTCCAGCCGGGCGTCGACGGTGGCCAGCCGCCGCCGCACGATCGCGGGGACGCCCCCGCCGCCGTCCGGGGTGGGGGGCCGCAAGGACTCCTCGGTCGCGTCGCCGGCGGACCCGGCGTGCTCCGATCCCGCCCGGCCCGCGCTCGCGCTCTGCGCTGTCGACGCACTCGTCACGCAGCGATCGTAGGCTGCGGAGGTGCCCGGTGGCGTCCGTCGTCCCCGATATCGGTACAACTGTCGATGAAGGAGCGCATCTCTTGGGCGAAATGTCCGAATCTGGACGCCTGATCCTCCTCGGCGCGCCGCTCGGCAACCCGGCCGACGCGTCCGCCCGGTTCCGCGAGGTGCTCGCCGCCGCCGACGTGGTCGCCGCCGAGGACACCCGGCGGCTCACCCGGCTGGCCCGCGACCTCGACGTCACCGTCGGAGGCCGGATCGTCTCCTACTTCGAGGGCAACGAGGAGCGGCGCACCCCCGAACTCGTCGACGTCCTCCGCGAGGGATACGTCGTCGCCCTGGTCACCGACGGCGGCATGCCCAGCGTCTCCGACCCCGGCTACCGGCTGGTCCGGGGGGCTATCGACGCCGGGGTCCCGGTGAGCGCCGCACCCGGGCCCAGCGCCGTCACCACCGCCCTGGCCCTGTCCGGCCTGCCCAGCGACCGGTTCTGCTTCGAGGGCTTCCTGCCCCGCGCGCCCGGCGCGCGGCGGTCCCGGCTGCGCGCCCTGGCCGGCGAGGAACGCACCCTGGTCCTCTTCGAGGCCCCGCACCGCATCGCGGGCGCGCTCGCCGACCTGGCCGCCGAGTTCGGCGTCGACCGCCCGGCCGCGCTCTGCCGCGAGCTGACCAAGACGTACGAGGAGGTGGTCCGCCGGCCGCTCGGCGAGCTGGCCGCCTGGGCCGGCGAGCGCGAGCCGCGCGGCGAGATCACCCTCGTGGTGGCCGGCGCGCCGCCGGCCGCCGCGCAACGCCCCGACGACGAGACGCTGCGCGCGGCCGTCGCCGCCCGGGAGGCCGCCGGCCTGTCCCGGCGCGACGCGATCACCGAGGTCGCCACCGAGTACGGCCTGCGCCGCCGCGACGTCTACACCACCGTCCACGCCTGAGGCGCAAGGAAGGGCACCTTGTTAACGCTTTCTGTATAGGAAGGGCCCCTTCCAAACCGGCGGGGCGGGGCGTGCGCAGCGAGCCGGGGCGGGCGCGCCTACCAGGCGGCGGCGAGGAAGCCGGCGCTGATCACGAGCGGCCCGGCCACCGCGACCGCCACCGCCCAACGCCGGGCCCGCCGGTCGGCCAGCCGGGTCGCGCCGGTGTAGCGGGCGATCCCCGCGCCGCAGGCGAGCACCAGCAGCAGCCCGAGCAGCCAGCGCAGGTGTCGACCGACGCCGGTGTCGGCGTACGCGGTGTCGCCCGACGGGCCGGTCATCCGGGCGGTCAGGGTGGAGCCGGCGGCGGCGCGTTCGGCGGGCACCCCGCTGACGCGTACCCCGAAGGCGATGAACCGCTCGTCCTCGGCGGTGAAGACCCCCCGGCAGCGCTGCGTCAGCCCGGCACCCGTGCACTCGCCGATCACGACGGTGCCGGTGGTGGCGTGCCCGAGGGCGAGCCAGAACGGGCCGGCGCTCACCCAGGCGAAGAACGCGGCGAGCAGGCTCAGCGCCAGCAGGGCGGAGAGGCCCTGCCATACCTCCGGCGGGTGGGCGGGACGGTCGGCGGCCCGCCGCAGGCGGCCGTGTCCCCGGTGGTCCGCGCCGGCGGCGGGTCGCCACCAGCGGCGGCGGCCGTGTTCCTCGCGCAGGGGGGTGCCGTCCCAGTGCACCTGTTCGATCGGGGCCCAGAACAGCCCGTCGTCGTCGCCCGGCGCGTCCTGGTCGGGGGCGGGCGACGGGCGGAGCCGACCGCGGGGCTGCCGGACCGGAACCCGGCGCGGCACCGCGTCGACCGGGGCGCCGGTGGTCGGCTCCACCTCCACCGGCTGGTCGGGGCCGGCCGCCTGCCCGGGCACCGCGGGCGGGGCTGCCTGCGCGGGCGGGGCTGCCTGCGCGGGCGGGCCGGGCAGTGTGGGCGGGGCTGCCTGCGCGGGCGGTGCGGGCACCGCGGGCGGAGCTGCCTGCGCGGGCGGGCCGGGCGTCGATCCGCCGGGTGGCTCCTCGTGCCCCTGGGCGGCTCGTCTGCCAGTCACGGTGTCATTGGACACCGGCAGGCGGGGGCAGCAGGGCAGGTCAGGCCGCGTGTCGGCGACAAATCGGGCGGCATTCCCGGTGCGGTCGCGGCGAGCCGGCCTATTGGTTCGCGGTGGCCCCGCGCCGGTCACTAGGCTTGCTGGTCATGAGTCACGTTCTCGCGGCGGTAGCCTGGCCGTACGCCAACGGCCCGCGCCACATCGGCCACGTCTCCGGTTTCGGCGTTCCCTCCGACGTCTTCGCCCGGTACATGCGGATGGCCGGCCACGACGTGCTCATGGTCTCCGGCACCGACGAGCACGGCACCCCGATCCAGGTGCAGGCCGACGCCGAGGGGGTCACCCCCCGCGAGCTGGCCGACCGCTACAACCGGGTGATCGCCGAGGACCTGCGGGCGCTGGGGCTGTCGTACGACCTGTTCACCCGCACCACCACCCGCAACCACTACGCGGTGGTGCAGGAGCTGTTCACCGGGCTGCACCGCAACGGCTACATCGTGCCCCGGGTCACCACCGGCGCGATCTCGCCGTCGACGGGCCGGACCCTGCCCGACCGGTACATCGAGGGCACCTGCCCGATCTGCGGGTACGACAGCGCCCGCGGCGACCAGTGCGACAACTGCGGCAACCAGCTCGACCCGGTCGACCTGATCAACCCCAAGTCGAAGATCAACGGCGAGACGCCGGAGTTCGTCGAGACCGAGCACTTCTTCCTCGACCTGCCCGCGCTCGCCGACGCGCTGCGGGAGTGGCTGGACGGCCGGGAGGGCTGGCGGCCCAACGTGCTGCGGTTCTCGCGGAACCTCCTCGACGACCTCCAGCCCCGGGCCATCACCCGGGACCTGGAGTGGGGCGTGCCGATCCCCCTCGACGGCTGGCGCGACCGCCCGGACAAGCGCATCTACGTCTGGTTCGACGCGGTCATCGGCTACCTGTCGGCGTCGATCGAGTGGGCCCGCCGCACCGGCGACCCGGAGGCGTGGCGCAGGTGGTGGTCCGCCGACGCCGAGGGCAAGGACGCCCGCAGCTACTACTTCATGGGCAAGGACAACATCGTCTTCCACTCGGTGATCTGGCCGGCGCTGCTCGGCGGATATTCCGGCGCGGGCGACCACGACGGCGAGCCCGGCGCGCTGGGCCGGCTCAACCTGCCCACCGAGGTCGTCTCCAGCGAATACCTCACGATGGAGGGCCGCAAGTTCTCCTCGTCCCGCAAGGTCGTCATCTACGTGCGGGACTTCCTCGAACGCTACGACCCGGACGCGCTGCGCTACTTCATCGCCGTCGCCGGGCCGGAGAGCAACGACACCGACTTCACCTGGGCCGAGTTCCTCCGCCGCAACAACGACGAGCTCGTCGCCGGCTGGGGCAACCTGGTCAACCGCTCGGTGTCGATGGCGGCGAAGAACTTCGGCGCGATCCCGCCGGTCGACCCGGCCGGGCTCACCGAGGCTGACGAGGCGCTGCTGGCCACCGCCCGCGCCGGCTTCGACACCGTCGGCGACCTGATCGGCCGGCACCGGCAGAAGCAGGCCATCGGCGAGGCGATGCGGGTCGTCGCCGAGGCCAACAAGTACCTGTCGGAGCAGGCGCCCTGGAAGCTCAAGGCCGAGGCGGACAAGCCCCGGATGGGCACCATCCTGCACGTCGCCCTCCAGGTGGTCAGCGACGCCAACACCCTGCTCACCCCGTTCCTGCCGCACTCCGCGCAGCAGATCCACGAGCTGCTCGGCGGCACCGGCGTGCACGCCCCGATGCCCGTGATCGAGGAGGTCGACGACCTCGACGGCGGGCCCGCGTACCCGGTGCTGACCGGCGACTACACGGTCGGTGCGCGCTGGGAGTCGGTGCCGCTGGAGGTGGGCCGGCCGCTCGCCGCGCCGAAGCCGGTGTTCCGCAAGCTCGATCCGTCGATCGTCGAGGAGGAGCTGGCCCGGCTCGCCGGCTGACCGGTCCGGCCAGCCGGCGAGCCCGCCGTCAGCGCCGTGCCATCGCCGGGGCCACGACGAACTCCAGGATCGCCCGGTTCACCTCGTCGGCGTTCGTCCACGGGATGCCGTGCGGCGCGCCCTTCAGCGTCACCAGCCGGCTGTCGGGCAGCATCGGCTGCAACCGCTGGCCGGTCACCCCGTACGGCAGGACCCGGTCCTGGTCGCCCTGCACGATCAGCACCGGCACGTCGATCCGGGGCAGGTCCGCCCGGAAGTCGGTCAGCCAGGCGTCCACGCTCTGGTACGTGCCGATGGCCGAGGCCCGCGCGCCGATCTCCCAGTGCGCCCGGTACGCCTCCTCGCTGACCAGCCGGCCCTTGTTGTCCGCGTAGTTGAAGAAGTTGTCGCAGAAGCTGGTGAGGTAGGCGAACCGGTCGGCGAGGATTGCCTGCTGGAAGCCGTCGAACAGGCCCCGGTCCACCCCCTCCGGGTTGTCCGGGGTCTTCAGCAAAAACGGCGGGATCGGGGAGAGCAGCACCGCCCGGTCCACCCGGTTGGACCCGTACGTGCCCAGGTAGCGGGTGACCTCGCCGGTGCCCATCGAGTGCCCGATGAGGATCACGTTGCGCAGGTCCAGCTCGGTCATCAGCACGTCCAGGTCGGCCGCGAACGTGTCGTAGTCGTAGCCGGCGGCCGGCTGGCTGGAGTTGCCGAAGCCCCGCCGGTCGTACGTGATGGTCCGGTAGCCGGCGGCGAGCAGCGCGTTGGTCTGCTTCTCCCACGTCGCCCCGTTGAACGGGAAGCCGTGGATCAGCACGACCGGCTGGCCGGCGCCGTGGTCCTCGTAGTACAGGTCGATGGGCGCGGTGTTCTCCGCGCCGACGGTCATGAAGGGCATCTCGTCTCCCGGAGCGGGGTCGGGTCGTCGGACGCCCCGCGCATTCCCCACCCGCCCCCCGATATGCCGTCGTCAGAGGGGGTACGGCCGTCAGAGGGGGTACGGCACGTCGACCATCCGGTCGTCGGTCACCTCGACCGCCGGGGCCCACACCTCGTAGACGCCCCGTTCCTGGCACTGCGCCCCGGTCGCGGCCACCGCGTCCGGATCGGGCCGGGTCAGCCGCAGCCGCAGCCAGCCCGCCTCCTCCCGCAGGACCAGGCAGGACACGCCCCGCCAGGCGGCGTGGCGCAGCCGGCGGACCACCGCCTCCACCGGGTACCGGGCGGCCCGGGTCATCGCCAGCACCCGGAACCCACTTGGCAGGTCGGCGACCGCCTCGTACGCCGTGCCGGCGTAACCGCCGACGAGCTGCGTCGAGCGGGCCGCCTCCCCGGTCGGCAGCCACTCCTGGTCGGGGGAGAGGTCCGGCACCCCGGCCAGCAGGTGCCGCCACTGCGGGCCGACCATCCGCAGCCACCCCCGCTGCTCGGCCTGGTAGCCGTAGAGCACGACCTCCTCGCCGGAGGCCGGGTAGGCCAGCAGGGCGGCGTTGGCCGGCATCGGCAGGTCGGCGAAGTCCCGGGTGACGAACTCCGGGACCAGCTGCGCCTCGCTCGGCACGAACCCGGTGCCCAGCACCGGCGGGCCGAGCCGGTCCCGGGGCGGCAGCGCCGTCAACCCCCGGTGCTCCGCGCCGACCGGCCACACGTAGTCGGCCGGGTCCGCCGCCCGCCAGCGCAGCGCGAACGCCACCTCCAGGTCGTCCCGGCCGCCCGGCGAGTCGGTGCGCAGCACCGACAGGGCCGCCGGGGTACGCAGATGCGCCACGTCGTGCTCACGGTGGCAGAAGCCGTGCGGCAGCCAGCCCCGGGCGTACCCGGCGAGCTGCCGCGCGGAGAGCACCTTGACCATCCGGGTGCCCCGCCGGATCACCGCGGACGCCCGCACCGCCGCCAGCGTCGGGTCGCCGGCCGAGGCCGGCTGCTGGCTGAGCCGCTGCACCTGCGGCCAGCCCCGCTCGCGGTGCAGCGGCACCAGCAGCGGCGCGTCCGGCTCCTCGGTCGGCTCGGCCGCGCCGTGCACCGCGTCGACCTCGCTGGCGTGGGCGAACCTCCGCCAGGGCAGCGGCGCCCCCGCCCGGGGCGACCACTCGAAGCCGGGCGCCTCCTCGGCGCTGAACAGCTCGTACGCCGCGCCCCGGGCGATCGCCTCCGCCGGGTAGGCCACCCCGCCGCACGTCACGCGCAGCCCCGCCCGCGCTTCGGCGGCTCCACGGGCCTGGGGGGCGACGCTCACCCCGGCGACGCTAGGCCCGCCGCGTTCCGGGCGGGTGAACGGCCGGTGACGGCCCGATGACCGGTGCCTGGTCGGCGCGCTTGCCGCCGCAGCGCCGGGACGCCCGGGAGGGGCCGGGTGGCGGACCGGGCCTACCGCCGGTGTGTGATGCTGGCGGCGATGACCGAGTCGACCGAACCCCGCCGGCAGCGGGCCGCCCGCCGGGCCGGCGAGTTCCCGCCCGCGCCCGAGCCGCTGCCCGGCCCCGTGCCGGACAGCCATACCCACCTGGACATCACCGTCACCGAGGCCGGCGTGCCGGCCGGCGGGGCGGGCGGCAACGCCACCGCCGACGACCCCGTCGCGGCGGCCGTCGCCGTGGCCGCCGAGGCCGGCGTGGACCGGCTCGTCCAGGTCGGCGTCGACGTCGCGTCCTCGGCGTGGAGCGCCGACGCCGCCGACCGCTACCCGGCGGTGCTCGCCACCGTCGCGCTGCACCCCAACGAGGCCCCCCGCCTCGCCGACCTCGACGAGGCGCTGCGCGCCATCGAGGCCCTCGCCGCCCGCGACCGGGTGCGCGGCATCGGCGAGACCGGGATGGACTTCTTCCGCACCGGCGACGAGGGCCGCGCCGCGCAGGAGGAGAGCTTCCGCGCCCACATCGGCATCGCCAAGCGGCACCGCAAGGCCCTCGTCATCCACGACCGCGACGCCCACGCCGACGTGCTGCGGATCCTCGACGACGAGGGCGCCCCGGACACCGTCGTGCTGCACTGCTTCTCCGGCGACGCCGACTTCGCCCGCGAGTGCGTCCGCCGGGGCTACCTGCTCAGCTTCGCCGGCACCGTCACCTTCGCCAGCGCCACCGCGCTGCGCGAGGCCGCCGCGCTCACCCCCCTCGACCAGCTCCTCGTGGAGACCGACGCCCCCTACCTCACCCCCACCCCGCACCGGGGGCGGCCCAACGCGTCGTACCTGATCCCGCTCACCGTCCGCGCGCTGGCCGCGACCACCGGCGCGGACCTCGACGCGCTCTGCGCCGCCCTGTCGGCCAACGGCGAACGCGCCTTCGGCCCGTGGTGACCCCCGGCCTGCTCGGCCCGGCGGAGATCCGGGACCTCGCCGCCCGCCTCGGCGTCAGCCCCACCAAGAAGCTCGGCCAGAACTTCGTGCACGACCCGAACACCGTGCGCCGCATCGTCGCCGCCGCCGGGCTGACCGCCGACGACGTCGCCCTGGAGGTCGGCCCCGGCCTCGGCTCGCTCACCCTCGCCCTGCTCCCGGCCGCCGCGCACACCCACGCCGTCGAGATCGACCCGACGCTGGCCGCCGCGCTGCCGCAGACCGCCGCCCAGCACGCCGGCCCGTACGCCGATCGGCTCACCGTGCACCGCGCCGACGCGCTGCGCGTCGCCGCCGCCGAGCTGGCCGACCCCGCGCCGACCGCCCTGGTGGCGAACCTGCCGTACAACGTGGCCGTGCCCGTGGTGCTGCACCTGCTCGCCGCGCTGCCCAGCCTCCGGCACGGCCTGGTGATGGTGCAGAAGGAGGTCGCCGACCGGCTCGTCGCCGGCCCCGGCTCCAAGGTGTACGGCATCCCGTCGGTCAAGCTCGCCTGGCACGCCCACGCCCGCGCCGCCGGCCGGGTCCCACCCAACGTGTTCTGGCCGGTGCCCAACGTCGACTCGGGACTGGTCGCCTTCACCCGCCGCGAGCCGCCCCGCCCCGAGGTGCCCCGGGCACGGGTCTTCGCCGTCGTCGACGCCGCGTTCGCCCAGCGCCGCAAGACCCTGCGGGCCGCCCTCGCCGGCTGGGCCGGCGGCCCCGACCGGGCCGCCGCCGCCCTCACCGCCGCCGGGGTGGACCCCGGCGCACGCGGGGAGTCACTCACCGTCGAGCAGTTCGCCGCCGTCGCCGCGTCGGCCCCGACCGGCCCGCCGGCCGGGCAGTAGGCTGGCGCGGTGCCCGGACCCCGCAACGCGTACGACCTGGTTGACGCCCGGTCCGCGCCGGCCGTCGACCCCGCCGAGGAGCTGATCGTGACCGAGCCGTTCGACATCCGCCTGCGCCTGCGGGGCATCGTCCCGTGACCGAGGCATGGCGACCGGACGACGATGACGACCAGCAGCGGCGCGGGGCCACCGGCCCCGTCCGGGTGCGGGTCCCCGCCAAGGTCAACCTGCACCTCGGGGTGGGCCCGCTGCGCCGCGACGGCTACCACGAGCTGAACACCGTCTACCACGCCATCTCCATTCACGACGAGCTGACCGCCCGCCGGGGCGACACCCTCACCCTGACCATGGAGGGGGAGGGCACCGGCGAGCTGGCCCTGGACGACACCAACCTGGTGATCCGGGCCGCCCACGCCCTAGCCGGCTACGCGGGAGTCCTGCCGCACGCCCGGCTGCACCTGCGCAAGCAGATCCCGCTCGCCGGCGGCCTGGCCGGCGGCAGCGCCGACGCGGCGGCGGCCCTCGTCGCCTGCGACGCGCTCTGGGGCACCGGCCTGTCCCGCGACGAGCTCGCCGGGATCGCCGCCGACCTCGGCTCCGACGTGCCGTTCCTGATCCACGGCGGCACCGCGCTGGGCACCGGCCGGGGCGAGGCCGTCAGCCCCGTGCTGGCCCGCCCCACCTCCTGGCACTGGGTGGTCGCCATCGCCGACGGCGGCCTGTCCACCCCCGTCGCCTACGCCGAACTCGACCGGCTCCGCGCCGCCGGGGCCGCCGGCCCGCCGCTGGGCAGCACCGACGGGCTCCTCGCCGCGCTGCGCCAGCGCGACCCCCGGGTGCTCGCCGCCACCCTCGGCAACGACCTCCAGGCCGCCGCGCTGGCCATGCGCCCGTCGCTGGCCGCCACCCTCAAGGCCGGCGAGGCCGCCGGGGCGCTCGCCGGCATCGTCTCCGGCTCCGGGCCCACCTGCGTCTTCCTCGCCGCCGACGCCGCCGACGCCGAGCGGATCGCCGCCGAGCTGGAGGCGGCCGGGGTGTGCCGCGAGGCGCGCACCGCCCACGGCCCGGTGGCCGGCGCCCGGATCGGCTGAGCCGCCCCGCGCCCGGCCCGCCCCCCGGGGCGGGCCGGGCGCGTCCGCGTACCCTTGGAGCCAGGCGTCCCCAGGTGCCCGCCGGCACCGGGACGCCTTGATCATGGAAGGTGGGGTAGTGGCCAACATCGTCAACCTGGACCGGGTGTCCAAGGGGTACGGCGCCGCCGGGCCGCTGCTCACCGACGTCTCCCTCGGCCTCGACGACGCCGACCGCATCGGCGTCGTCGGCCTCAACGGCGCCGGCAAGTCCACCCTGCTGCGGATGCTCACCAAGCAGGAGGACCCCGACGACGGCCGCGTCACCCACCGCCGCGACCTGCGCGTCCTGTGGCTGCCGCAGGCCCTCGCCCTCGCCCCCGAGGCCACCGTCCGGGACGTGGTGCTCGGCACCGCCTGGCTCGGCCAGAGCATGGGCGCCGAGCACGAGTGGGCCGGCGACGCCGGCGTCCGGGCCATCCTCGACGGCCTCGGCATGCCCCACCTCGGCCTCGACCAGCCCGTCGGCCCCATGTCCGGCGGCGAGCGCCGCCGCGTGGCCCTGGCCGCGCTGCTGGTCCGCGAGTCCGACCTGCTCATCCTCGACGAGCCCACCAACCACCTCGACGTCGGCGGCGTCGACTGGCTCGCGAAGCACCTCGTCGGCCGTCGGGGCGCGCTCGTCGTGGTCACCCACGACCGGTGGTTCCTCGACGCCGTCTGCACCACCACCTGGGAGGTCGCCGACCAGACCGTCCGGGCCTACGAGGGCGGCTTCGCCGCCTGGACCCTCGCCCGCGCCGAGCGGGAACGCGTCGCCGCCGCCACCGAGGCCCGCCGGCAGAACCTCCTCCGCAAGGAGATCGCCTGGCTGCGGCGAGGCCCGCCCGCGCGCACCTCCAAGCCGAAGTTCCGCATCGACGCCGCCAACGCGCTCATCGCCGACGTGCCGCCGCCGCGCGACACCATGTCGCTGCAACGGCTCGCCACCGCCCGTCTCGGCAAGCAGGTGTACGACCTGGAGCACGTCCGGCTGCACGCCGGCCCCAAGGAGATCCTGCACGACACCACCTGGCAGGTCGGCCCCGGCGACCGGATCGCCATCCTCGGGCGCAACGGCGCCGGCAAGACCACCCTGCTGCGGATGCTCGCCGGCATCACCCGCCCCGAGGCCGGCCGCTTCCACACCGGCTCCACGGTCAAGCCCGCCTTCCTCTCCCAGGAGCTGGCCGAACTCCCCGGGCACCTGCGCGTCCTCGAAGCCGTCGAGGAGGTCGCCCGCCGGGTGCAGCTCGGCGACCGGGAGGTCTCCGCCGCCCAGCTCGCCGAGGTCTTCGGCTTCGACGACCGCCGGCTCTGGACGCCCGTCGGCGACCTCTCCGGCGGGGAACGCCGCCGCCTCCAGATGCTCCGGCTGCTCGCCGCCGAGCCCAACGTGCTGCTGTTCGACGAGCCCACCAACGACCTGGACACCGACACCCTCGCCGCCCTGGAGGACCTCCTCGACTCCTGGCCCGGCACGATCATCGTGGCCAGCCACGACCGCTACCTCATCGAACGGGTCACCGACGCCGCGTACGGGATGTTCGGCGACGGCCGCCTCGTCCACCTGCCCGGCGGCGTCGACGAGTACCTGGCCCGCGCCGCCGACCGGCCGGCCGCCCCGGCCGCCCCCGCCGGGGCCCCCGCCGCCGGCGCCCCGGCCGCCGGCACGGGCGGAATGTCCGCCGCCGAGGCGCGGCAGGCCAAGAAGGAACTCACCCGGCTCGAACGGCAGATCGCCAAGCTGGAGCAGCGGGAGGCCGCCCTCCTCGACCAGCTCGCCGCCAACGCCACCGACTACGCCCGGGTCGCCGAGCTGGACGCCCAGCTCAAGGACGTCCGGGCCGAACGGGAACAGGTCGAGGAGAGCTGGCTGGCCCTCGCCGAGCAGGTGCCCGGCGGCTGACCAGGGCAACCGGGCGGGGGGTGTGCGGCGTCACAGCCCGCCGTGCGGGACAATCGCAGGCGACCCCTTACCCGCACGGTCTTGGAGACTCAGACATGGCCCACACCCCCGTCAACCACCCCGCGCGGCCGATCTACCGGGCGATCGGCGGGCTCGTTGGTCTGTACTTCCTGGTCTTCGGCGTGCTCGGCCTCGTCGCCAGCGCCGGCAACGACATCCTCGCCCAGGACGACACCAAGGCGCTCGGCCAGGGCACCAACCTCGGCTTCTCGCTGCTGAGCATCGTGCTCGGCATCGCGATCCTCGCCGGCACCGTGATCGGCCGCAACCTCGACGTCGCGATCAACCAGTGGCTGGCGTACGCCCTGATGGTCCTCGGCCTCGCCGAGTTGGCCTTCCTCCACACCGACGCCAACATCTTCAACTTCACCATCGTCACCGACATCGTGGTGCTGACCCTCTCCCTGGTCCTGCTGATGGCCGGCATGTACGGCAAGGTCGGCACGGACGAGGAGAACGAGGCCTGGCAGAAGGCCCGGCTCGTCCTGTGAGCCCGCGCGCCGTGGCGGGGGTCGGCACGCGCCGGCACCCGCTGCGGCGGTTCGGCCCGCGTCCGGCGGCCGGCGGGGTGACAATCCTTCCGACTGGTGTCAATCGGACGGAGGGGTCATGGCGCACTTTCCGGTCAACCACCCGGCCCGGCCGCTCTACCGGGCCCTCGCCGGCCTCGTCGGGCTCTACATCCTGCTCTTCGGCGTGTGGGGCACCGCCGCGACCTGGGGTGAGGGGCTGTTCGACCGGGGCAGCCACTGGGCCCTCGGGCTCCGCACCAACCTGGCGTTCTCGCTCGTCTCGGTCGTCTTCGGCATCGTGCTGCTGATCGGGGCGTCCCGGCGCAGCAACCTCGGCCACTACATGAACCTCACCGCCGGCGCGGTCTTCCTCGTCACCGGCACCCTGATGATGGCCGTCCTGCAGACCCCCGCGAACTTCCTCAACTTCTCGATGTCCACCGTCATCGTGTCGCTGCTGTTCGGGCTGGTGCTGCTCGCCACCGGCCTCTATGACAAGGTCGGCCCGGCCGACCACGCCGAGGCCGAGGACCGGCGTCGCCGCGACCCCGTCCCCGGCAGCCGCTGACCCGCCGCCCGCGCCGTCAGCGGCCCCGCGACGTGATCAGCGTCGGCCTCGCCTCCAGGTGCGACAACCCGTTCCAGGCCAGGTTCACCAGGTGCGCGGCCACCGTCTCCTTGCGCGGCTTGCGCACCTCCAGCCACCAGCGGCCCGTCAACGCCACCATCCCCACCAGCGCCTGCGAGTAGAGCTCGGCCAGCTTCGGGTCGTACCCCCGGGTCTTGAACTCGGCGCCGAGGATGTGCTCGACCTGGTGCGCGACGTCGTTCATCACGCTGCTGAAGTTGCCCGTCGCCGACATCAGCGGCGACTCCCGCACCAGCACCCGGAACCCGCTGGTCTCCTCCTCGATGTAACTGAGCAGGGTCAGCGCCGCCTGCTCCAGCAACTCCCGGGGGTGCCCGGCCGTCAATGCCGTGGTGATCCGGTCCAGCAGGGCCCGGACCTCCCGGTCCACCACCACCGCGTAGAGCCCCTCCTTGCCGCCGAAGTGCTCGTAGACCACCGGCTTGGAGACCTTCGCCCGGGCCGCCACCTCCTCGATCGAGGTGGCGTCGAAGCCCCGTTCGGCGAACAACTGCCGGCCGATCGAGATCAACTGCTCGCGCCGCTGGGCCGCCGACATCCGCACCCGTGACGGCGGCTTGCCCGCCGCCGGCACCGCGCGCCGCCGCCCGCCCGCCCCGCCCCCGTCGACCGGACCCTCTGCCATGCCGTCACCTCGCCGGCGCGCGGTGACGCCCTGTCGTGGGATGCTGCCGCCGTCGTTGGTCGCGCCGCCGTCGTCGGTCATCCGGCCATCCTGCCAGGCGGCAGCCGGCCCGCCCGACCCGTTTACCCCAGCCGGTCCCGCCGCGGCGGCTCCGGGTGGGCCAGCTTGGCCGCGATGCGCTCCGGCTTCGGCCAGCGCACCGCCCACGCGGCCCCGGTCCGCTCCAACAGCCAGATCACCCGGGCCGAGATGTCGACCTGCCCGCGCAGCACGCCGTGCCGGGCGCTCGTCGGCTCGGCATGGTGCAGGTTGTGCCAGCTCTCGCCGAACGACAGGATCGCCAGGGGCCAGAAGTTGGTCGCCCGGTCGCCCTGGCGCATCGCGAACGGCCGCTCGCCGTAGACGTGGCAGACCGAGTTGATCGACCAGGTCACGTGGTGCAGCAGCGAGATCCGCACCAGGCCGCCCCAGAACAGCGCCGTCAGCGCGCCCCGCCACGACCAGGTGAGCAGGCCGCCCATCAGCGCCGGGCCGAGCACCGTCACCACCACCAGCACCGGGAACAGCCGGTCGACCCGGCGGGTCGCCCGGTCGGCGAGCAGGTCCGGGGCGAACCGCTCCCGGTTGGACAGTTCCCGGCCGAACAGCCAGCCGACGTGCGCGTGGAACAGCCCCTTCACCAGCCCTCGGACGCTCTGGCCGAACCGCCACGGCGAGTGCGGGTCGCCGTCGAGGTCGGAGAAGGCGTGGTGCCGGCGGTGGTCGGCGACCCACTGGATGATCTCGCCCTGCACCGCGAGGGAACCCGCGACCGCCAGCGCCACCCGCAGCCACGGCCGCGCCTTGAAGGAGCCGTGGGTGAAGTAGCGGTGGTAGCCGACCGTGATGCCCAGCCCCGAGACGACGTACCAGAATCCGGCGATCGCCACGTCGGTCCAGCCCAGCCAGCCGCCCCAGGCGACGGGCACCGCGGCGACCAGGGCCAGGAACGGGACGACCACGAACGCCCACAGGGCGACCAGGATGCCCCGCGACTGGGGGCCCTGGGTCAGCGGCTTCGGGCCGGTGGGGCGGGACTCGAGCACAGCGGTCGACATGGCACCTCGCAGCGGGACGGCAGAGATCACAAGTTACGCCTACGTCACCGTAACTTAGGGCGTCGGGGAACGCACGAGACAGTTCCCGGCATGAATGCGTGGTGTGTCGTACGCCTGTCCTAACCTCCTGTTCGTGGAGGACTCCCGGGCGGCAGAGGTCCGTCGACTGCGCACCGTCGAACAGCTCACCGTGCGGGAGATCCGGGCCCGCACCGGCCTCGGCCGCAACCGCGTCCAGGAGCTGCTGCGCGGGGTGCCCGCCCCGGAGCGGACCCGCCGGCCCAACGCCAAGGACGCCCTCCGGGCCGAGGCGACGCAACTGCGCGCCCAGGGCTGCACCGTGCCCGACATCGCGGTCCGGCTCGGAGTGGCGAAGTCGACGGCGTACCGCTGGGTCCAGGGCGTGCCGTGGCAGCCGGACGGCGAGGCCGCCCGCGAGCGGCGTCGGGCGCACTCCAGGGCGATGACCGATGCGCAGTGGGCCGCCCATCGGCAGGCGCGGGACGCGGCCCGCGCGGAGACGGCCAGAGCCACGTCGGCGTGGGTAGGGCGGCTGCGGCGCCGGGAGTTGATCCTCATCGGTGCGGCGCTCTACTGGGCGGAGGGGGCCAAGGCCAAGCCGTGGCGTCCGCACGACTGCCGCGTGCGGTTCGTCAACAGCGATCCGACGCTGGTCGAGGTCTTCCTCCGCTTCGTCGAGGTGATGGGTGTGCCCCGCGGGACGCTGTCGTTCCGGGTGAGCATCCACGAGTCCGCGGATGCTGCGGAGGCGGTCCGGTGGTGGGCAGGGCGGGTGGGAGTGCCCGCCGACGACTTCCGGCCGGTCTCGCTCAAGCGGCACCGGCCCGCGACGGTCCGGCACAACACCGGCGACGACTATCGCGGCTGCCTGACGGTCGAGGTGCCCAGATCGCGGCGGCTCTACTGGAAGATCGAAGGGATCATGGCGGGAATGGGCGCTGGCGTGCACGCCGTGGGGCGCTAAGGTGTACTAGTCCGGCCAACCGATTGGTTTGTCCGTTTTAGACCGTCCCGGGTCGTCTAATGGCAGGACGTCAGGTTTTGGTCCTGATTATAGGGGTTCGAATCCTCTCCCGGGAGCTTCCGCTGTATCGCCGTCCTCGCGTGGTTAGCATGGCCGCGAGACTGTCGCCGTCCCGACGGGAGC
Organism: Micromonospora sp. NPDC002575; assembly: GCF_042889525.1. NCBI lineage: Bacteria > Bacillati > Actinomycetota > Actinomycetes > Micromonosporales > Micromonosporaceae > Micromonospora > Micromonospora sp. NPDC002575. Next base: position 324,238 of record NZ_JBIARA010000006.1, read on the forward strand.
CACGTCGTGCCCCAGCCCCACCTCCGCACCGTCGTCGTGCTCGCCGCCGGGGAGGGCAAGCGGATGAAGTCGGCGCTGCCCAAGGTGCTGCATCCCCTGCTCGGCCGGACCCTGCTCGGCCACGTGCTCACCGCCACCGGGCCCCTGCGGGCGGACCGGACCGTCGTCGTGGTCGGCCACGGCGCGGACCGGGTCCGGGCGCACCTGGCCGAGGTCGCCCCGGAGGCCGTGCCGGTGCTCCAGGCCGAGCAGCGCGGCACCGGCCACGCGGTGCGGATCGCCCTCGACGCCGTCGCCGACGCCGCAGGGACCGTGGTCGTGATCAACGGGGACGTGCCGCTGCTGCGCCCCGAGACGGTCGCCGCGCTGGTCGAGGCGCACGAGGCGGCCGGTGCGGCGGCGACCGTGCTCGCCGCCGAGGTGCCCGACCCGACCGGGCTCGGCCGGATCGTCCGGGACGAGGCGGGCCGGCTGCGGCAGATCGTCGAGGAGCGCGACGCCACCGCCGAGCAGCGGGCGCTGCGGGAGATCAACGCCGGCAGCTACGCGTTCGACGCGGTGCGGCTGCGCGACGCGCTGGGCAAGCTGTCCACCGACAACGACCAGGGCGAGGAGTACCTGACGGACGTCTTCGCCCTGCTGGTCGCCGCCGGTGAGCCGGTCGGGGTGCACGTGGCCGCCGACCACGTGGAGACGCTGGGCTGCAACGACCGGGTCGAGCTGGCGGCGCTGCGCCGGCTGCTGCGCGACCGGGTCAACGAGGCGTGGATGCGTGCCGGGGTGAGCATCCTGGACCCGGCGACGACCTGGATCGACGTGACGGTCGCGGTGGACCGGGACGCGGTGATCGACCAGAACACGCAGCTGCGCGGCCGGACCGTGGTGGGCGCGGAGGCGGTGGTGGGGCCGGACGTGACGCTGATCGACACGGTGGTCGGGCCGGGGGCTACGGTGCTGCGCAGTCACGCCGTCGACGCCGAGGTCGGGGCGGGGGCCAGCGTGGGGCCGTTCGCGTACCTGCGGCCGGCGGCGCGGCTGGCCGAGAAGGCCAAGGTCGGCACGTTCGTCGAGGTGAAGAACTCCGAGGTCGGGGCGGGCGCGAAGGTGCCGCACCTGTCGTACGTGGGCGACGCGACGATCGGGGCGAGGGCCAACATCGGCGCGGCGACGATCTTCGTGAACTACGACGGGGTGAACAAGCACCGCACGACGGTCGGTGAGGCGGCGTTCATCGGCTGCGACACCAGCCTGATCGCCCCGGTGGAGGTGGGGCCGGGCGCGTACGTCGCGGCGGGCAGCGCGATCAGCCAGAACGTGCCGCCGGGGGCGCTCGGGGTGACCCGCGCGCCGCAGCGCAGCATCGAGGGGTGGGTGGCCCGGAGGCGGGCCGGCACCGCCTCGGCGGAGGCGGCGGAGCGGGCTTTGCGGGCTGCGGCGGAGGATGCTCCTGGGGCATAGTGGGCGCAAGGGAAGGTGAGGCAATCCACGAGGGCGCCGAGGCGGTTCGGGGGCCGTCAGGCGGGGGAGATACTGCAAACCGAATAGTCCCCGGCCCCACACCGCAGCCGGGCACACCGACCAACGGGAGCAGACGGGCCCATGGGCAGCATCGTCGCCGAAAACCGCAAGAGCCTGATGCTCTTCTCCGGACGTGGTTTCCCGGACTTGGCCAGGGAGATCGGTGAGGTCCTCGGCGTCGCGCCGACGCCCGCCGACGCGTACGAGTTCGCCAACGGTGAGATCTTCGTGCGCTTCAAGGATTCGGTACGCGGCTCGGACGCCTTCGTGGTGCAGTCCGTGACGCACGGGGTCAACACCTGGGTCATGGAGACCCTGATCATGGTCGATGCGCTGAAGCGTGGGTCGGCCAAGCGGATCACCGTGGTCCTGCCGTTCTATCCGTACTCGCGGCAGGACAAGAAGCACCGCGGCCGGGAGCCGATCTCGGCGCGGCTGGTGGCGGACCTGCTGAAGACGGCGGGGGCGAACCGCATCCTCACGGTGGACCTGCACACCGCGCAGATCCAGGGCTTCTTCGACGGGCCGGTCGACCACCTGTTCGCGATGGACGTGCTGGCCGAGTACGTGGAGCGCAAGTTCGCGGGCCGGCCGATGACGGTGGTGGCGCCGGACTCGGGCCGGGTGCGGGTGGCGGAGCGGTGGACCGACCGGCTGGGCGGTTGCCCGCTGGCGTTCATCCACAAGACGCGGGATCCGTTGAAGCCGAACCAGGTGGTGGCGAACCGGGTGGTCGGTGAGGTCGAGGGCCGGGTGTGCCTGATTGTCGACGACATGATCGACACGGGCGGCACGATCACCAAGGCCGCCGACATCCTGCGGGAGTCGGGGGCGGCGGAGATCCTGGTGGCGTCGACCCACGCGCTGCTGTCGGATCCGGCGACCGAGCGGTTGAAGAACAGCCCCATCACCGAGGTCGTGGTGACGAACACGCTGCCGCTGCCGCCGGAGAAGCAACTCGACAAGATCACGGTGCTGTCGATCGCGCCGCTGCTGGCCCGGGCGATCCGGGAGGTCTTCGACGACGGCTCGGTGACGACCCTCTTCGGCGGCCTGAGCTGACGTGGGCGTCGCGCGCCGGCCGCCGGGACGGCGGCCGGCGCGCGACGCTGTTGGGCGTTTTCACTCCTGGCAGCGGGCGGGGCGGGGACTGCCGTCGGGCGCGTAAACAGCTCGGGTAGACTGTTGCGGTTGCCACGGCGAGGGTGCCCGGCGGGCCGCTGAAAAGCACCGCACGGAGGCACCGTGATCGACGCGGTGCTCCGGGCAGTCGTTCATGACGCATGAGCCCCAGCGAGCCCCTCGCCCCAGCACCGCAAGACGACAAGCCGCCGCAGCGAAAAGCATCAGGAGTTTCCCCGTGTCCGAGGTAAAGATCAGCGCCGAGCCCCGTACCGAGTTCGGCAAGGGTGGTGCCCGTCGTACCCGCCGGGCCGGCATGGTGCCCGCCGTGCTGTACGGCCACGGCGAGAAGCCGAAGCACATCGCGCTGCCCGCGCGTGAGTTCGCCGCCGCGATCCGTAAGGGCGGCGCCAACCAGTTGTTCGCGATCGAGGTCAGCGACGGCACCCAGGTGCTGGCGCTGCCGAAGGCGATCCAGCGTGACCCGATCAAGGACAGCTTCGAGCACGTCGACCTGCTGCTGGTCCGCCGCGGCGAGAAGGTCACCGTCGAGGTCCCGGTCCAGCTGACCGGTGAGGCCGCGAAGGACACCCTGATCGTGCACGACCACGACACCCTCTCGGTGACCGCCGACGCCACCAAGGTGCCGGACCACCTGGAGGCGTCGATCGAGGGCCTGGAGGCCGGCACGCAGGTCACCGCCGCCGACGTGGAGCTGCCGTCGGGCGTCGAGCTGGCCGCCGACCCGGAGCTGCCGGTCGCCGCCGTGACCGCCGCCCCGACCGCCGAGCAGCTGGAGGCCACGCTGCCCGAGGTCGAGGCCGCCGCCGAGGAGGCCGAGGCCGAGGTCGGCGAGGAGACCGCCGAGGGTGCCGAGGCGCCGGCCGCCGAGGGCGAGCAGGCCCCGGCCGAGGCGAAGACCGAGGTCTGACCGGTCCGTCTTTCCGTGCGACAGGCGCCCCCGACCCCGGGGGCGCCTGTCGTCGTGTCGGGACCGGGTCTGAGCCGGCCGCCGGGTGCGGCGGGGGAGCGGGAGGGATGTTGGCGTGACGGACGAGGCGGGGCCGTGGCTGGTGGTCGGCCTGGGCAATCCAGGCCGGGAGTACGCGGGTAACCGGCACAACGTGGGCTTCATGGTGGCCGAGCTGTTGGCCGCCCGGGTGGGCGGGAAGTTCGGCCGGCACCGGCGGGCGGTGGCCGAGGTGGCCGAGGGGCGGCTGGGGCTGGGCGGGCCGAAGTTGGTGCTGGTGAAGCCGCTGACGTACATGAACCTCTCCGGGGGGCCGGTCGCCGGGTTGGCGCAGTTCCACAAGGTGCCGCCGGGCCGGGTGATCGCGGTCCACGACGAGCTGGACATCGGCTACGGCCAGTTGCGGGTCAAGTGCGGCGGCGGCGAGGGCGGGCACAACGGGCTGCGTTCGATGTCGAAGTCGCTGGGGACGAAGGAGTACGTGCGGGTGCGGTTCGGCATCGGCCGGCCGCCGGGGCGGCAGGACCCGGCCGACTACGTGCTGTCGGACTTCTCCTCGGCCGAGCGCAAGGAGCTGGAGTTCCTGGTGGACCGGGCGGCGGACGTGGTCGAGTCGGTGGTCACCCGGGGTGTGGAGCCGACCCAGAACCTGTACCACGGGGCCTGAGCCGGGCGGGGCGGCGCGGCCGGCGATCGTACGGCCGGTAGTCTGCGCATTTCCGGCGGACCACGGCCGGCGGGGTGGACCGGGGCCGGTGAGGTGGGCCGAGGCGAGGCGACGGGAGCGAGTGGTGGGCAGTCCTCCGATGATCGACGGCGCGTTCGCCCGGTGGTTGGCGGCCCAGGCCGGGCAGGCGCTGCTGGGCGTGCGGGCCGAGCTGGGGTTCGCCGACGCGGGGGCGTTGCGGTCGGCCGGGGACAAGGTCTCGCACGACCTGATCCGCACCGAGCTGGCGAAGTGGCGGCCGGGGGACGCGGTTCTCTCGGAGGAGGACGAGGGCTCGCGGCTGGCGTGGGCGGCGGAGGTGAGCGCCGGGGCGGTGTCCCGGCTGACCGCCGACCGGGTGTGGATCGTCGACCCGTTGGACGGGACGCGGGAGTTCTCCGAGGAGGGCCGCTCGGACTGGGCGGTGCACGTGGCGCTGTGGGCGCGTACCGCGTCGACGCCGCACCGCCTGGTGGCGGGTGCGGTGGGGTTGCCGGCGCAGCACCGGGTGCTGGGCACGGACCATCCGCCGGCGTACCCGCCGATGACCTTGGAGGCGGCGATCTCGGGCGGCGGAAGGACCATCCGGTTGGCGGCCAGCCGTAGCCGTCCGCCGGTTTTCCTGACCGATCTGGCGGAGGATGTGGGCGCTCATCTGGTGCCGATGGGCTCGGCGGGGGCGAAGATCGCCGCTGTGGTGACCGGTGAGGTCGACGCGTACGTCCACGCGGGCGGCCAGTACGAGTGGGACTCGGCCGCCCCGGTGGCTGTGGCGACGGCCACCGGCCTGCATGCTTCCCGGATCGACGGTTCTGCGCTGAAATACAACGAGGCCGACCCGCGCCTGCCGGATCTGCTGGTCTGCCGCAAGGATCTCGCCAGCCGGTTGCTTGCAGCGCTGCAGAGGCATTCCGGGTAGCCTGAGCAGTCTTCTTCACGTGTCCGACCGGAAAGGTCTGGAATCCATGAGCGCAGCCGAGCGGATCGAGGTCGGGTCATGACCGGCCCCGCCACGTACCGGGTCTCCCACCTCGACGCCCTGGAGGCGGAGAGCATCTTCGTGATGCGTGAGGTGGTTGCGGAGATGGAGCGGCCGGTGCTGCTCTTCTCGGGTGGTAAGGATTCGATCGTGATGTTGCGGTTGGCGCAGAAGGCGTTTGCGCCGGCGAGTGTGCCGTTTCCGGTGATGCATGTGGATACGGGGCACAACTTTCCCGAGGTCCTGGAATATCGGGATCGTCGGGTGGCGGAGTTGGGGTTGCAGTTGATCGTGGCGTCGGTGCCGGAGGCGTTGACGCGGGGGTTGGTGCGGGAGTCCGGGGACGGGATGCGGAACCGGATCCAGACGCCGGTGTTGTTGGACGCGGTGGAGAAGCACCGGTTCGATGCCCTGTTCGGTGGGGCGCG